>JALHRH010000427.1 GCA_022841565.1 Mycobacterium sp.
GACGCGGCGCGCATCGTCACCGGGCTAGGGCTGGACCGCCCACCTCCTCCGCGCGCCGCTGACGCGGCGCGCATCGTCACCGGGCTAGGGCTGGACCGCCCGCCTCCTCCTCGCGCCGCGACGCGGCGCGCATCGTCACCGGGCTAGGGCTGGACCGCCCGCCTCCTCCTCGCGCCGCGACGCGGCGCGCATCGTCACCGGGCTAAAGTGCGGCCATGGCGAAACGTGCGGCCGCAGCCGCAGCAGTAGTGATGTTGTCGACGCTGATCGGCTGTTCCCCGGCGCGGCCGGGATCGAACCCCCCGCCCACGCCGGCGCAGGTGCCGCCCAACGAGGTGTCAGGAGTGCAGATTCCCGCTGGGCGCATCGACGATGCCGTGGGCAAGGTTGACGGCCTGGTGGCCGAGCTAATGAAGAACTCAGGCATCCCAGGCATGGCCGTGGCAATAGTCCACAGTGGAAAGATTCTGTACGCCAAAGGGTTTGGCATCAAAGATGTTGGCAGGGCGGACAATCCAGACAACAAGGTCAACGCCGACACCGTCTTTCAGTTGGCCTCGGTGTCCAAGTCGATCGGCGCAACGGTGGTAGCTCACGAGGTGACCGAAGGCGCCATCGCCTGGGACACGCCTGTGGCGACGAAGTTGGCGGGATTCGCCCTGAACGACCCGTATGTCACCACGCACGTCAGCGTCGCCGACCTGTACTCACACCGTTCCGGGCTGCCGGACCACGCCGGCGACGCGCTCGAGGACTTGGGCTACGACCGGCAGCAGGTGCTGGAGCGGCTGAAGTACCTGCCGCTCGCGCCGTTTCGGATCAGCTACGCCTACACCAACTTCGGGGTAACGGCGGCTGCTGAGGCAGTCGCTGCCGCGGCCGGCAAGCCTTGGCAGGAGCTGTCCGAGGAGGTGCTGTACCGCCCGCTGGGAATGGCGTCGACCAGTTCGACATTCGCCGATTTTCTGGCCAGACCCAACCACGCAGTCAACCACATCAAGGTCGGCGACAGGTGGGAAGCACGCTTCCAACGCGATCCCGACGCCCAGACGCCGGCGGGCGGGGTGAGTTCGTCGGTCAACGACATGGCGCGCTGGCTGACCATGGTGATGGCCAACGGCACCTACAACGGCCAGCGGATCACGTCGCCGGAAGCGCTGCTACCCGCCATCACACCGCAAGTCATCTCTACTGCGGCCAAGAACACGAATGCACGGGCCGGTACCTACGGTCATGGCTTCAACGTGTCGGTGACCTCGTCGGGACGCACGATGTACAGCCACTCCGGTGCCTTCGGGCTCGGTGCCGCAACGAATTTCGCCGTCATGCCGTCCGAAGACCTCGGCATTATCGCCCTGACCAACGCCGCGCCGTACGGAGTGCCGGAGGCGCTGAATGCCGAGTTCATGGATCTGGTGCAGTACGGCCAGGTGCGTGAGGACTGGGCGACGCTGTACCGCCAACAACTGGCACCGATGAACAATCCGGACGGGACGCTCGTCGGCAAGCAGCCCCCGGTCAGCCCCGCTCCGGCTCGACCATTAGGCGATTATGCCGGCGTCTACGCCAACGGCTACTGGGGACCCGCCACCGTCGCCGACCACGACGGCCGACTACAGCTCTCACTCGGCCCGAAGAACCAGACCTTCGACTTGACGCACTGGGACGGCGACACGTTCACCTTCGCGTTGTCTACCGAAAATGCCTTGCCTGGTTCGATTTCCACGGCGGTCTTCGCCGGCAATGCACTTAAACTCGAGTACTTCGATTCCGACGATCTGGGGACCTTCACGCGATGACGGTGAGCGGCCTGACCGATGCCGAAGTTGCGCAACGAGTTGCCGAAGGCAAAGCCAACGACATTCCTAAGCGCGCCACCCGCAGCATCGCCCATATCGTCCGGGCTAACGTATTCACCAGGATCAACGCGATCCTCGGCGTGCTGTTTGCCATCGTGCTGCTCACCGGGTCGTTGATCAACGGGCTGTTCGGTCTGCTCATCGTCGCGAACAGCGTCATCGGCATGGTCCAGGAGATCCGTGCAAAACTGACACTGGACAGGCTGGCGATCGTCGGTCAGGCGAAACCGTTGGTGCGCCGGCGATCCCGCACATCCACCTTGGCTCCGGGTGAGGTGGTACTCGACGACATCATCGAACTAGGCCCGGGCGATCAGATTGTGGTCGACGGCGAGGTCGTCGAAGATCAGAACCTTGAGATCGACGAGTCATTGCTGACCGGCGAAGCCGACCCGATCGCTAAAGACATTGGCGACAGCGTGATGTCGGGAAGCTTTGTGGTGTCCGGCGCGGGCGCCTACCGCGCCACCAAGGTGGGCGGCGACGCCTACGCGGCCAGGCTTGCGGCCGAGGCCAGCAAGTTCACCTTGGTGAAATCCGAACTGCGCAACGGCATCAACAGAATTCTGCAGTTCATCACGTATCTGCTGATCCCGGTGGGGCTGCTGACCGTATACACACAGTTGTTCACGACGAATGTGGGGTGGCGGGAGTCGGTGCTGGCCACGGTGGGCGCGCTAGTGCCAATGGTGCCCGAGGGTCTGGTGCTAATGACGTCGATCGCCTTCGCCGTCGGTGTCGTCCGACTCGGCCGGCGTCAATGCCTCGTCCAAGAACTGCCGGCCATCGAGGGGCTGGCCCGGGTCGACGTGGTCTGCGCTGACAAGACGGGCACCCTGACCGAGAGCGGTATGCGGGTTTCTGAAGTCGTCGAACTCGGCGCAACCGAACAGAGCGTTGACGACGTGCTCGCCGCCCTTGGCGCCGCCGACGCCCGTCCCAATGCCAGCATGCTGGCGATAGCCGAGGCCTATGACAAGAATCCCGGCTGGACCGTCACCGCGACAGCGCCTTTCAAATCGGCCACCAAGTGGAGTGGCGTGTCGTACCGAGACCGCGGCAGCTGGGTGATCGGTGCACCCGATGTCCTGCTCGACCCGCAGTCAGCGGCTGCCGAACAAGCCGAGCGAGTCGGAGCGCAGGGCCTGCGCGTGCTGCTGTTGGGCTCGGCAAGCGTGGCGGTAAACGATCCGGACGCTCCAGGGTACGTGACGCCGGTCGCCTTGGTGGTCTTGGAGCAAAAGGTCCGCCCCGACGCCCGTCAAACCATGGAATACTTTGCCGCTCAAGCAGTATCGGTAAAAGTGATCTCCGGCGACAACGCGGTTTCGGTTGCAGCGGTGGCGGATAAGCTCGGCTTGCACGGTCCGGCGATGGACGCACGCCAGCTGCCAACCGATGAAGCGAAACTGGCTGACGCGCTGGACTCACATAACACTTTCGGCCGAGTGCGGCCGGATCAGAAGCGGGTCATCATCCATGCTCTGCAATCGCGCGGCCACACCGTGGCGATGACCGGAGACGGCGTCAACGACGTGCTGGCCCTCAAAGACGCCGACATCGGCGTGGCGATGGGCGCGGGCAGTCCAGCATCCCGGGCGGTGGCGCAAATTGTGTTGCTGGACAACAAGTTTGCCACGCTGCCCTACGTTGTCGGCGAAGGTCGCCGGGTGATCGGCAACATCGAACGCGTTGCCAGTCTCTTTCTGACCAAGACGGTCTACTCCGCGTTGCTGGCATTGCTGGTGGGAATTGAGTGTTTGCTGGCCAAACCATTAGGGGCCGAGCCGTTGCTCTTTCCATTCCAGCCGATTCACGTCACCATTGCCGCCTGGTTCACCATCGGAATCCCGTCATTTATTTTGTCGTTGGCGCCCAATAACGAACGCGCCTATCCGGGTTTTGTGCGGCGGGTGCTCACCTCTGCGCTGCCGGCCGGATTGATCGTCGGCGTCGCGACGTTCGCGACCTACCTGACGGCCTACAACGGCCGGCATGCAACGTCGGTGCAGCAGGACCAGGCGTCCACCGCGGCGCTGATCACCCTGCTGGTGACCGCGGTGTGGGTGCTTGCGGTTGCGGCTCGACCGTACGAGTGGT
>JALHRH010000428.1 GCA_022841565.1 Mycobacterium sp.
CCTCTGCGATCGGTTCAACGTCACCGCGGTCTGACGGCACCGTGGTCCGAGCCCGAAGGTCGGCAACCTGAGGTACACCGGCCGTTCGTCGGCGAAAACCAGTCGGCTCCACTCGGCCAGAACCAGCCGCTCGCGAATGTCGGCTCAAGGGTATGTTGCGACACACCATTCAATAGGAGTTTGCATGTTCGATCACATCGGAGTCGTCGTCAGCGACTTCGCGAAGAGCAAGGCTTTCTACGCTCAGGCGCTCGCGCCGATCGGTCATTCGAGAATTGTGGAGATCATGGTGGATGGCGGACTCAAGCCGAGCGCGGGCTTCTGCCATGAGGACGGCTCGGATCTCTGGATCAGCCAGGGCGAACCGACGCGACCACTTCACATTGCTTTCCGTGTCAGTTCACGCGCAGCGGTCGATGCTTTCCATGTAGCAGCGCTGGCCGCGGGCGGCGAGGACAACGGCGAGCCGGGCTTGCGCCCGCAATACCACCCGAACTACTACGGTGCATATGTATTGGATCCGGACGGCCACAACATCGAGGCCGTCTGTCACGACGCGCCCGACGCTGCCGGATCGACGAAATTCAGCCAGTAGCGAATGTTGTCGACAGGAAGTGCTCGAACATGCCATCGCGGCCACAGGACGCGCGCCCGCGCACCGAGTAGCTCATGTCGAATCGGCTTCCTTCCTTTCGTCGATAAAGTACGAGGCGCTCTCAGGCGGGTGCGCCGACCGGCCAACCCAACAGGAGTTAAGGCATGTCCTATATAGACGGTTTCGTGATCGCGGTTCCCAGGGCCAACAAGCAGAAGTTCATCGAGCACGCGCGTCATTTCGACTCGCTATTCATCGAGCTGGGCGCGATCCGTGTGATCGAGGGCTGGGGCGACGACGTCCCCGACGGCAAAGTCACCGATTTCCGCCGTGCGGTCCAGGCTACGGCCGAGGAAACGGTAGCCTTTTCGTGGGTCGAATGGCCGGACAAGGCCACGCGCGACGCCGCCATGAAGAAGATGATTGAAGACCCGCGCATGGACCCGTCCACACCTGGCAATCCGCCTATGCCCTTCGACGGCAAGCGCATGATCTTTGGCGGCTTCGAACAGGTGGTCGAAGTGAAGGCTTGAGCGGCGGTGCGACACTGCACCTGGACGTGGGGTGCGCCACAGCGGGCGCTTGGCTCAGACCGTGGACGCCCAGGTAGGTGGCCGCGGGCCAGTGCGCAGCGTGCCCGTTCTGGGTCCAGCTAGCGCCGCGCAACACCCCGCCCGCGACGATTCAGGTCCGACCGGCCGCTGCGGGGCGCCGAGTTCAGGGCAACGGATGTCGGTTCAGGGTCAGGATGGTGAGGTCAGCGTATGGAAGACCGGTCGTTCAACCTTCGGCAGTTCGAAAGGCCGCTGTCGGCGTCGACCTTGAACTGGTAGTCCCGGCCAGGAGCGGACACCCTCGACCGGCCGATTGCCGCCAGTTCAGTCGTTCTGGGGCTCGTGCCGCGCCCGCCCGGGGTGATCGAAAGCGCGAACCGGAACGGATGCGTGCCCAAGCGACAGCGATAGTCAACCACCGTGCCGTCGCTGCGGATGGACCGCTCGAGCAACTTCACAGACTGCACCGGCCACAGGCCTTGCAGTGCTTTGGCGTATGCAGCCGACACGTCGGGGAACAAACCTGCCCGCGATGTTCTAGCTCCGTGGCCCGAAGCGTGCCGGAGGCTACTGATTGACGCAACGCTGGCCAACTGATCCACTACCCGCGGCCGTGCTGGGTACAGGGCCAAATGAGGGAGGTGAACGATGCCCACCGATCCACTCGAACTCGTGCGCCTAAGCCTGGGCACAGGCCTCGAATCGGCCGAGCCCGGCTTCAACCCCTTCCTGGGCCCGTACGTCACCGTACGAAGCTACCCGATGGAAGTGGGCCTGCAGCGTCTCGTCGACCTGGATCGGCGCTGTAGGGGTGAAGCAACGCTCTTCATCCCGGAACTGAACTCCGTAGACCCCCGCACCGCGGCAGACCTACACCGCGATGGCGTGCACGCCGGACTGGGCGACCTGGCAGTAATGCCGCAGGGTGTGGCCAAAGTGAAGGCCGCTCGCATCGTCGCCTTCTGCGCCAGCCGCAAGAGCCTGGCTGGCCTGGAGTCCTTGTTTGTTTCCTCGCTGTCGTTCGTTCAGCAGCCGGGGACAGAGGACGTCTTCTCCCACGGGCTGCGGGTCGCGCAAGAGGCTGGCCCCTTGCCGCATTTGAGCGGTGCCGGCCTAGGCTGCATGCTACTGGCTGCCGGCAATCGGCAACTGGTGGGTTTGTCGCTGCCGGCGGTGAATGCCATGCTGGGTTACGGCGACGAATCGGCCCGCCTGGCCCCGGGCAAAGACATCAGCACCGTGGCCATGGGCGCTGCAGGCGCCAGTCCTCTGGACAACAAGATCTGTGAAGCCGGAGTGGTGGGCGTGTCGACTGCGGCGGGCCAGGCGGTCGGCGCCATCTATGGGGCGCCCGTTGGAGCGGCCATCGGCGCGGGTGTGGGGGGTGGAGTGCCAGGCGCCATTGTTGGCGCCGTGATCGGCGGGCGCGCAGGCCCCATGGTCGGTGCCGCTATGGGCACGGTGGCTGGCCTGATTGCTTCAGACGCCATTTGCGGCGGCACGACAAACGAAACACAAGCCAATCCGACAGTCACCACTACAACCACCGGCGAGACCACGACCACGACCACGACCACCACGACGACCAGCACGACCACCACCATCACGACGTCAACGTCCACCGCCCCCACAACAACGACCACCCCCGCACCAGCCCCAGGCGCGCCAGCACCTGCGCCAGCTGCACCTGCGCCAACTCCCACCGAAACCGCCCCGCCTGTTTCAGAGGCCGAGGAACAGGAGCACCCCAATGCAGAAGTGACAACCACCGTCAACCCGCGCTTCGACGCCAACCCACCGGGGCCCGCGCGCGACCCGCGTGACCCTTCGGATTCAGAAGGCTGCGGTGTGGCGCGCTGCACCACCAACTTCAAACTGCCGCCGCACACCCTGGAGAAGATCCTGTCCGCAGGCAACGGGTATGGCGGCAATCTGTCCGGCCTGCCCCGGGTTCGGGATTCGGGTATTGGATCGTTTGAAGTGGACTGGGGTGACATGGCGCCCTACGTCAACCCTGGCAGGGACCCCTTCCGCACATGGGGGCCAGCACCAGCAGATGATCGACGCGGCGGCCTTGACCCGCGCGTGATCAACCCGCCGCGAAACCCACGCTAACGGTGGGCAGCCTCCAGCGACACCACGGCCAAGCCGTGGCACACCGCACACCGCACACCGCACACCCCCACACCCCCACACCCCCACACCCCGACACATCCGCACACCCGCAAGCCGGCGGTAGCCCCCAGGGCCTGAATCCGGGGCAAGCCCTGCCGCCTATGTTGACGCTAAGGGTCTACCTGCAAGTGCGGCCAAACCATGGCGCCGGTCTTCCGTTCGCCCCACCCAGCAATCAACAGAGGACGGCAGGGAGCCAGTCCCACCCGAGCGATGCCACACGCTAGAACAACGGCTGGCAAGACCGCCCTGATCACCGCTGTGACCGGCCAGGACGGCGCCTAAATGGCCGATCTGCTCCTGGCCTTCGTGGGCCTCTGTTTGAATCCGACCGACCGCTTCGGGGCGGAGAGTTCAGGGCCGCGGATGTCGCTGATGGGTCGGGTGTCGGTACTCGGTCGGCGCCGCCGGTAGGCGGCAATGCGGCGCATAGCCGACCTTGAAGACTGAGTGTCGGCAATGTGAGGAACAGCGGTCACTGGGCGACGTCAACTCGCGGGCAGCCACCGGCCAAGAGGCGAAGTTCGCCAGCGGCAGCTCTCGGGCCGATTGACCGCGCGCTTGAAATGCCGTGATAATGGTGTTGCTCCGGGGTGCACGCTGAAGGCGTGCTGAGATGGTTGTC
>JALHRH010000429.1 GCA_022841565.1 Mycobacterium sp.
CTCGCAACCGCGCCACCCGCCGGCGCATCGCCTCACGCTCAGCCAGCGGCGTCGCCGGGGTGACCGCCGCGTCGGCCCGGGCTTCGTCGACGACGCCGCCGGTGAGCCCGCGCGCAATGGCCCGGTCGCGCTGGGCGCCGGCGATGATCGTCGCGAGTGCCGCATCCGAGTGTGCGGCCGACGCCAGGACAGCGCGGCTGCGATTCGCGGCGTGCTGGTAATGGCTTGGTGCGGCAACCAGTTTCAACTCAGGGACGTAGGCCGCGTCGAGCGTCACGGCGGGGCTGACTCCCACGAAGAGCTGGTGGGCGCGATGCAGCGCTTGGACTTCGAGCTCACTCACCGGATCTCCCGTCGTCGGCTGGCGGGGATCCCTGCACCGCCTCGGTGAAAGCGCGCACTCGCTGAAGTACTCCGGATGGGATGGCGCCCCGATTACGGATATCCCACACATCGTCACAGCTGACGCCGATCAGCGCCGCAATGACCGCATCGGGCAGGGACGACCGCGCGCATGCCCGGTCAAACCGCGCACTCAGACTCGTCGGCATTCGTTCCAATAGGCCGCTACGCGCAGCTTCGAGCGCCCGTAGATGCCCCATGAGGCGGCCGGCCGACTCTGCGCCGGCATTAACCGCCACCCGCCAGGAACTGGCCGCCAGCATCTCCGCCTTCACGCATTGCGCGATCACAGTCAGAATATACGTCTCATATTCGTTTGATGTCTTCGCCGGCATGCGATCGATAAGAGAACGCAGCGTTTCGAGTTGTGCTTCGGCGTACTCCTCGAGCACGTCGGTGTCGCTGTGGCGCTCGACGGTGACCGCTCCCGGGCTTCGGGCGGCCGGGGGCGTTGGTGGTCGTGCCGCCAGTAGGCGAGCAAGTTCACCCTCGGGATCCGCGGCGACCAAGAGCCGCGAGTACGTGCCCGGCGGCAGACCCAGCCCTTCCTCGACCTTGTGAACAGTGCTTTTGTGCGGTTTGCGGGCACCGCGTTCCAGGTAGCTCAACCCCATGACGCTCACGTCGGTGGCAGCGGCAAGGTCGGCGAGTGACCAGTCCCGGGATTCGCGGAGAGCGCGGATCGCCGCGCCTGCCGACTCACGGCTCACGGCGGGCTCCAGGCCATACGGCGAATATTACACAGCACCCCGCCCGCCTTCGCATATACGTTTTTATCTCGTTTCTCTTGCCTCTGCTCTGTCTAGGCGTATACGCTTCTGCCTACGTTTCAGTAGCACGAGGAGGCACCAGCACATGGCAAACCCCTGCACATCCAACCCGGAACTGTGGTTTGGCTACCCCGATGATGACGGTGGCGACGGTGCCGCCAAGGCACGCGTCTACGAACGATCGGCTAATGAGGCGCGGGTTCAGTGCCTGCGCTGGTGCCCACTGGCGCAGCAGCGCTTATGCGCCGGATGGGCCATCAAACACCGAGAGGAGTACGGCGTCTGGGCAGGCGTCAAGCTGCCCGGCGGCCAGTACCGCAAACGCGAACAGCTGGCCCGCGCCCACGAGGTGCTGCGCCGCATCGCTGCCGGTGAAATCAATGCCCGAGAACTTCCTGAGAATGCGGCACTGCTGGCCTGCCGGGAACGCGACCGCGACAACAGGGTCCCGCTGAGCGCGGTGGTCTTGCACCTTCCCGCCGCCCAGCCGGGTCCCCGTTCGGCCGCCTGACCTGTGGTCCGGGGCAGGTTGGGCGGAGACAAGCCCCAACCGGCGGTGTTCAGGGCTCTATTCAGGGTTCGACTGTGGCCCATCGGGCCTGAAGCAGGACGAAATGCTCTGCCGTACAGCACCTTTAGCGCACCGACGCATTGGTGAACCGTTCTGCGGGTAAGGTCGCGAAAGTGAGCAACCTGGAGACCGCTCCGACCGAAGTCGCCTGTGGCGCTTCTCAGGTCGCGAAGGGCTCACCGGTCGTGGAGGTACTGGGCCCACGAGAGGTGCCCCTGGGCGGGCTCCGGGCGATCCGCGTGCAACGCACGCTGCCACAGCGGCAGCGCTCGCTGATCGGGGCCTGGTGCTTTGTCGACCATTACGGCCCGGTATCCGCGCGGATGGATGTCCCACCGCATCCGCACACCGGGCTGCAGACGGTCAGCTGGTTGTTCGGTGGGGAGGTGGAGCATCGCGACAGTGCGGGCGTGCACGCCATGGTGCGGCCCGGCGAACTCAACCTCATGACGGCGGGCGCGGGTATCTGTCATTCCGAAGTTTCGGTGGGCTCCGGGGTGCTGCACGGCGCGCAGTTGTGGGTGGCGCTGCCGGATTCGGCGCGCGACACCGGCCGTGACTTCGCGCACTACCGGCCCGAGCCGGTATCGGCGGCGACGGCGGCGCGGGTGCGGGTCTTTCTGGGCGAGTTGGCCGGAAGTCGTTCGCCGGTAACCACTTTCACTCCGCTTCTCGGTGCTCAGATCGACTTGGACGCGCACGCCGACGTCGAATTCGAGATCGACCCGACGTTCGAGCACGGGGTGCTGTGCGACGAGGGCGATATTCACCTCGGCGGCGTTCCCCTGTCCGTCGCGGACCTGGGGTACCAGGGTCCCGGCCTTTCCGTGCTGCGGCTGCGCAACGCGGGGCAGCGATCCGCCCGGGTCTTGGTGTTGGGCGGCACCCCGTTTCGCGAAGAGTTGGTGATGTGGTGGAACTTCGTGGGCCGCAGCCACGACGACATCGTCACCTACCGAGAGCTCTGGCAGGACCCCAAAGGCGGTGCAGCCGAGCGCTTCGGCGCCGTCGCTGGCTACCAGGGTTCGGTCACCCGACTGCCCGCCCCGCCGCTGCCGACCACCCGGCTTGTCCCCAGGTCACGTCCACATCAGAAGGAGCAGTCATGACGACCGATAAAACCGGCGCAGAAGTCCACATCGCGGCCAAGGACCGGCGGTACACGATCGCGGTCGGCGGCCAGGATGTCGGCGTCGCCGATTTCGCTGACCGCGGCGATCAGCGGGTCTTTCACCACACCGAAATCGATCCCGCATTCGGCGGGCGCGGCTTGGCGACGCTGCTGCTCGAGGATGCGCTGCAGGCCACACGCGCGGACGGGAAGCGAATCGTGCCGGTGTGCTCCATGGTGGTCACGGTGCTCAAGAAACATCCCGAATACGACGACATCACCGACCCGGTGACCGCTGAAGTCGTCGGGTGGGTCAACACGCAACCCAGCAACTGAGGCTACCGACCTTCTGACTCCCACGTGGTGGGCAGCATGGGAACGGTTGGGCCGCTACCGAATTCGTCGGCAGGTAAGGTCACCAGTCCGACCGCGTCGGTGTCCCTCTTGGGTGTGGTACCGCCGAACCCCAGCGCGCCCGCACCGCTGCCGGACGCCGTTACCAGCGGATCGTCGGCCGGGCCGGCGTCGTAGTCGAGGAACTCGTCGGCGTACTGGTGCTCCGGCATGGTGGCAACGCGCCGGCGTCGGGACCGGCGTTTGTCCTGGGCCGGTACCCCCGCTGCGGCGGCCGGAATTCCTTGCGCCGGCGCCTTTGCACTGCTTCCTTCCCGGAATGTCGGCGTGAATCCTTCGCCGGGGTCGATCCCGGCAACGGCGTACGGGACGGCCGGTGCGCCCGACGCCGACGCGGCCGACGCGGGCGCAGAGCCGGTGGTCGCGGTGGCGGAAGCCACCGGTGCGCCGGCCGGGCCGGCCACGGTCGGCGCAAGGGTCGCCAGGGGCCAGTTCGACGGGTGACTCGGTGCGCCGAGCACCGCCGCCGGCGGCACTACATCTTCAATGACGGCGGCCGGAAGCTGCTGCAGGTATTCGTAGCCCGCCCCGATCACCACACCCAGGGTTACCGCCAGCAGCGGACCCAGTAGCAGCTGAGGGTAGGTGAGGGAGGCAGCAACCCACGACAATGCCTGGTAGACGACAGCGAAGAGGAACGGCCCCCACGTCGCCAACGCCTGTGCCGGGTTGG
>JALHRH010000430.1 GCA_022841565.1 Mycobacterium sp.
TGGTTCGTCGCCGTGGACTTGCGCGGGCGGGCGCTTGAAAGTTGAGTCGGGTCAATGCCTTCGGCGTAAGGGTTGATGTGTACTTGTCGGGATCTTGACGCCGACAAAACAACCCCCCGGGCCGTCACCTGTCAGGGAGCCGGGGTAACTACCCACGAATCACCGACACCGTGTTGCTGCCGAAGTTGGTGACGTAGACGGCGCCGCCCGGGTTGACCGCCACCCCGGCCGGATTGCTGCCCACTGTGATGGGTGGCCCGGGGATATCGGTGGCGGGGTTGATCACCGACACCGTGTTGCTGCCGCTGTTGGTGACGTAGACGTTGCCACCCGGGTTGACCGCCACCCCAACGGACCGTTGACGGCGGAGATGGTGGTGACGGTGCCGCCGGCGCCACCGAGCCCGCCCACGCCGCCCACGCCGCCGGCCACCCCCCACCCCCCAGGTTGCGCCAGGCCCGCCGGTCGGGCCGTCACGGACCGCGTCCGGCGCAGCGACGGGTTTGGCACTAATGCGAGACCGCGCTACCGGCAGCCTCTAGCATCCGAAGCCTCCAACAATTCGTCTGGTTTTGCCACCATGAACGACATTGCTCCGACGCCTTTTGCGCTACGGGGTTTCCTTGTCAGGGCAGGACTTCCGACTGCCACCCTCGTCGAATCGGGGCCGAAGCGCACCAAATCCCAATGGCGGGTTTGGCGGATGAAATTTCCTCCCCCGGTTGCGGAGCGCCGCGACTGTCGGCATCCGGCAGGAGCCGCTGCGATCGCCGCCGACGCGCTGGAGCGTTAGCAAAGTTCGATGGGTCGGCCACCTGGTGCCATAGTGAAAACCGCAGCGCCGCCAGTCAGTTGTCCAGCGCCGAGATCGGAAAAGTCAAACGCCCCCCGTCGGCGAAGGTCGCTGACGGAGGGCGTTTGATGAGTGCGTTACGCCGGCGGGCGGCGAGTGGCAGCCGATGGGATGTTGGCGTCGTTGTTCTTGCGACGCGCCAGTCCCGCCAATCCGGCCAGACCGAGCAGGCCGGCAAGGCCCCACAGTCCGGTGTTGTCACTGTGCTGGTTGTCGTCGGTGGTGGCCAGGGTGGTGGTCGTCGAGGACGGAACCGGCGCCTGGTCGACGGTGGCATTGGCTACGCCAGCTCCACCAAAGGTAAGTGCAGCAGCGGCGCATAAGCCGGCAATCGTGGTACGCATGGTCATACTCCTTTCGGTCGCGAACGACCGGAAGCGGATTCGAACCAGTCTGATCTAGTTCGTCGGGTAACGACGCGAAGCGAAGACTCCGGCGTCGCGGTACCAGTTACCCAGCCGGCGGTGGATAAAACCTAGCCGGCGCAAATCTGGCCGGCGGCGAAAATTTCTGTCGTACTGCGAAATGGCCCACGTCTGCCCGTCGGTCGTTTCAGTCCAGCCGCTCTGGGTATTAGCTAGCCCATGGTGTCACTGTGGTTAGCTGACCGCGGCCAAACGCCGTGGGCCGATCGAACCTCACGGAACGTCGGAGGATCCGCCGATGTCGTGGTAGTCGGGGCCGGCATCACCGGCTTGATAACGGCGGTGCTGCTTGCGCGGGCCGGCAAGGACGTGCTGGTCCTCGAGGCGCGAACGGTGGGCGCGGGAGCCAGTGGGAACACCACCGCAAAGCTGAGCCTTTTGCAGAGCACCCACCTGAGCAAAATCATCGCTCGGCATGGCCGTAGCACGGCGAAAGCCTACGTGGAGGGCAATCGCGAGGGCATGGCATGGGTATTGCACCACTGCGACGCCCACGGCATAGACGTTCAGAATGAAGATGCCTACACCTACGCGCAATCCGGGAAGGGCGTGCCGTCGGCGCGCGCGGAATGGTTGGCGTGCAGTGCCGTCGGGCTCCCAGTGACGTGGGAGGACCGGGCCGACGTGCCTTTCTCGTTTCACGGCGGGGTGCGGTTACCCAACCAAGCGCAATTCGACCCGGTCCCATTCCTGGACAGCCTCGTCGTCGAGTTGCTGGACCGCGGCGGGCGGCTTGCTGAGGGCGCACGGGTACGCAAAGTGTCCCGCAGCGGGGATGGACTTCGGTTGCACGTCAACACCGGCGGCGGAGAACAGACCGCCGACGGCACCGAGTCAGATGCCGAGGTGCTCGCCCAGCAACTGGTCCTGGCGACCGGCATTCCGATTCTTGATCGAGGCGGTTACTTTGCCAGGCTGAAACCCAGTCGGTCGTACTGCATGGCCTACCGGGTGCCGGGGCCGATTACCCGAGCGATGATGATCTCCACCGACTCGCCGACCCGTTCGGTCCGCTACGCCCCCACCCGCGACGGGGAACTTTTGATCGTCGGCGGCGCCGGACATCCGGTGGGGCGCAAGAAGAGTCCGTCGATCGCGCTTGCCGAACTCGACGAGTGGACCCGCGACCATTTTCCCGGCGCGGAAAAGACACACTACTGGTCGGCCCAGGACTACACGCCGATCGACCAATTGCCGTATGTGGGCCCGATCCTGCCCAACAACGAAAAGATCTTCGTTGCAACGGGTTTCAATAAGTGGGGCATGACGAACGGACCCGCTGCGGCGCTGGCGCTGTCCAGTCACATCCTGGGCGGTCGGATGGATTGGGCGGACGCTTTCGCCAGCTGGAGTCCGCACGAGTTGTCGGGTCTGACCACAGCGCTGACGGCCAACCTCGAGGTCGGGTTCAACCTGGCCCGAGGCTGGGTTACGCCGGCGACGCGCATTGGGCGGCCCGACCCCAAGCCCGACGAGGGCGGGGTGGTCAGCGGGCCGCCGTGGAACTTGCGGGCGCGATGCGTCGTCGACGGTGTCGAGCACACGGTGTCCCCGGTATGCACGCATCTTGGTGGGATCGTGAATTGGAACGACGCGGACAAGGCGTGGGAATGTCCTTTGCACGCATCGCGATTCGCGCCGGACGGCACCTTGCTGGAGGGGCCGGCCACCACGGATCTGACCAGATCTACGTGATGGTTCGGACGGGACGCCCGGCGGCGTCGCGGTAGATCAGCCCCGCGGACTCGAAGGAGGCCAGCCAGCCTTCCATCGGCCACGAACCCCAACGTCGGTGAAAGATCTCGGTGTTGCGCACGATGTCGTCGAGATGCTCGACGGGGGGATCGGCCACCGGGTGATATTGGTGAAACGCGTGGGCGCCGGCCACCCAACACATCGGAACGCCCAGTGCCGCAGCGCATTGCGCGAAGTCGGTGTCTTCGCCGCCGTAGCCGCGGTACTGCTCGAAGAATCCGCCGATTCGGTGCCAGGTGTCTGCGTGAATAGCGAAGGACAGCGACCAGAACAGCGCGTAGCCCTGGTGGCGACGACCGTGCCGGGCGCCGGTGCGGGTCTGGCGGGATGCGGATCGATCGGCAGTTCTGACAGGACGATAGCCGGCCGGGCCCGCCGACGCCAGGTAGGTGACCGGACCGCACAACAGCCCGTTGCGGTGCCCGTCTTGATCCGCGGCGGTGTGGTAGCGCTCGATCAAGTCGGTGCCGGGAATGCAGTCGACATCAAGAAAAGTCAACAGCTCCAGCGAATTTCGCAGCGCGGCGGCCGCACCCAGGTTTCGTCCTTTCGCCACCGGCAGTGGCCGGCAGGCCGGGTAGTCGAGCACCGTCGGAGGCGGTCGGCGATCGGCAACCGTGTCGGCGACTGTCGGGTCGCCCAGTGCGACCACGATGTGCATGTCGGGCGGCCGCGCGCTGTCGGCCAGGCCTTGACGCTTGGCTGCGCGTGCCAGCTGACGTTCCCTCCCGGTCGGCGGTCAGGGCTCTGAATCCGATACCCGCGATCCGCCGGGTCAAACGGCGGCCGTCAGCAGGTTTAGCGCGGCCGTGACCGGCTGATATAGATCGGGTTGGCCCTTCACAAACGCGCCTCCGGGGGTGTCAGGAAGGGATTGTCAGAAGTTCCCTTTCGAGGATCTC
>JALHRH010000431.1 GCA_022841565.1 Mycobacterium sp.
CCGCACCACAAAGCTAGCGAGTAGCGGCCAAATAGCGCAGGGCCAGCAGGTAGCCCTGGATTCCCAGTCCCACGATCACCCCGGTCGCCACCGGGCTCAGATACGAGTGGTGCCGGAACTCTTCGCGCGCATGCACATTGGAGATGTGCACCTCGATCAACGGTGCGCTCAATTCGGCACACGCGTCGCGCAGTGCCACCGAGGTGTGGGTCAGGCCGCCGGCGTTGAGTATCACCGGTTCGGACGCATCGGCGGCCCGGTGAATCCAGTCCAGCAATTCGGATTCGCTATCGCTCTGTCGCACAACGACTTCCAGGCCGAGTGTGGCAGCTTCGGCCTCGATCAGGGCGACCAGGTCGGCGTGGGTGGTGCTGCCGTATACGGCAGGTTCTCGCCGCCCGAGGCGCCCCAAGTTCGGGCCGTTGATGACGTTGACGGTCACGGGGCACACACTCCGGCGTAGGCCGTCACCAGCAGACCCGGGTCGGGACCCACCAGGCGGCCCGGCTTGGCCAATCCGTCCAGGACCACGAACCGCAACACACCGGCCCGGGTTTTCTTGTCTCCGGCCATGAAGTCCAGCAGCGCAGGCAGCGCGTCGGGGTCATAGCTGACCGGTAGACCCAGCGACGTCAGGATGTCGCGGTGACGCGCGGCGGTGGCGTCGTCGAGGCGGCCGGTGAGCCGGGCGAGTTCGGCCGCGAACACCAACCCCACCGACACGGCCGCCCCGTGCCGCCACTGGTATCGCTCGCGGCGTTCGATGGCGTGGGCCAAAGTGTGGCCGTAGTTCAGGATTTCGCGCAGCTCGGATTCCTTCTCATCAGCCGCGACCACCTCGGCCTTGACGGCGATCGCGCGCCGCACCAGTTCGGGCAGCACGTCGCCGTCGGGGTCCAGTGCCGCCTGCGGGTCGGCTTCAATGAGGTCGAGGATCACCGGGTCGGCAATGAACCCGGCTTTGACCACTTCAGCCATGCCCGCGGCGATCTCGTTGCGCGGCAAGGTCTTCAGCGTCGAGAGATCCACCAGCACGGCAAGCGGCTGATGAAACGCGCCGACCAGGTTCTTGCCTGCGTCGGTGTTGATGCCGGTCTTGCCTCCGACGGCAGCGTCTACCATGCCGAGCAGCGTGGTGGGCACGTGCACGATCGAGACGCCGCGTAGCCAGGTGGCCGCCGCAAAGCCAGCGACGTCGGTGGCGGCCCCGCCGCCCAAGCTGACCAGGGCATCCTTGCGTCCGATTCCGATGCGGCCCAACACTTCCCAGATGAAGCCCACCACCGGGAGCTCTTTTCCGGCCTCGGCATCCGGGATTTCGACACGGTGCGCGTCAATCCCGTTGCGGGCGAGCCGCGTTCGTATCTCTTCGGCGGTATCCGCCAGCACCGGCTGATGCAGGATGGCGACCTTGTGCCGGCCGGCGAGCAGTTCTTGCAGTTCGTCGAGCAGCCCGGTGCCGATCACCACGGGGTACGGCGGGTCGACGGCCACCTCGACCGTGACCGGTGCGTTCTTCGTCATTTGGCGGCCTCTACCTGGTTCTGCAGTCGCGACACGATGTAGCGGACGACCGCGCCGGGGTTGCGCCGGTTGGTGTCCACCCGGATCGTGGCGACCCTGCGGTACAACGGAATGCGCTGAGACATCAGCTCACGGAATTTCTCGGCGCGATCGGGCCCGGCCAGCAAGGGCCGCACCGTACTACCGCCGGTGCGCCGCACGCCTTCGGCGGCATTGATCTCGAGGTAGACCACCGTGTGGCCGGCCAGCGCCGCGCACACCCCGGGGCTGGTGACCGCGCCGCCGCCCAGCGACAGCACGCCGTCGTGCTCCTCAAGCGCCGCGCGGATCACGTCCTCCTCGATGCGCCGGAACTCCCGCTCACCGTCGGTGGCGAAGATGTCGGCGATGGTGCGGCCGGTCTGCTGCTCGATGGCGGTGTCGGTATCGAGCAGACTGACCCCCAGCGCTTTGGACAGCCGACGCCCGATGGTCGACTTGCCCGAACCCGGCAAGCCCACGAGTACCGCCCTGGGAGCCACGTGCGGTCAGCTTCCGGCAGCCCGGGCCGCAGGCGCCTCGCGCTCGGCGACGGTGCGCTGGTAGGACTCGATGTTGCGGCGGGTTTCGGCCAACGAGTCGCCACCGAACTTCTCCAGCGCCGCGCGGGCCAGTACCAGCGCCACCATGGTCTCGACGACCACCCCGGCGGCCGGCACCGCGCACACGTCCGAGCGCTGGTGAATAGCGACGGCCTCGTCGCCGGTGGCCATATCGACGGTGGCCAGCGCCCGCGGCACCGTGGAGATCGGTTTCATCGCGGCGCGCACCCGCAGCGGCTGCCCGTTGGTCATCCCGCCTTCGAGGCCACCGGCCCGGTTGGTGGAGCGGACCACGCCGTCAGGACCCGGGTACATCTCGTCGTGGGCGCGGCTGCCGCGGCGGCGGGCGGTCGCGAACCCGTCACCGATCTCGACGCCCTTGATCGCCTGGATCCCCATCACGGCGGCGGCGAGCTGGCTGTCGAGCCGATTGTCGCCGCTGGTGAACGAACCCAGGCCGACCGGCAGACCCGAGGCCACCACCTCGACGACGCCGCCGAGGGTGTCGCCGTCCTTCTTGGCCGCTTCGATCTCGCCGATCATCGACTCTTCAGCCTGCTTGTCGAACCCGCGGACGGGACTGGCGTCGATGGCGGGCAGGTCTTCGGGCCGCGGCGGCGGGCCGTCGTACGGTGTGGACGCACCGATCGAGATGACGTGCGAAAGCACTTCGACGCCCAACGCCTGACGCAGGAACGCCCGCGCGATGGTGCCGGCCGCGACCCGGGCCGCGGTCTCGCGCGCGCTAGCGCGCTCCAACACCGGCCGGGCGTCATCGAAGCCGTACTTGAGCATGCCCGCGTAGTCGGCGTGCCCAGGCCGTGGCCGAGTCAGCGGTTCATTGCGCGCACTGTCAGCCAGCTGCGACGGGTCGACCGGGTCAGGGGCCATCACCGTCTCCCATTTCGGCCACTCGGTGTTGCCGATTTCGATCGCGATGGGCCCACCCAGGGTGACGCCGTGCCGCACGCCAGACAATATCGTCACCGCGTCGCGCTCAAACTTCATCCGGGCGCCGCGGCCGTAGCCCAGCCGGCGGCGGGCCAACTCGTCGGCGATTTGGGTGGACGTCACCTCGACGCCGGCGACCATGCCCTCGACGATGGCTACCAACGCGCGGCCATGGGATTCCCCAGCAGTGATCCAGCGCAACACCCGAACATCTTCCCACGTGCACGGCCATCCCCCGATTCGCCGCCGGGCTCGCGCCCTCTAGCTGGCGATTCAACATTTATCTCACCGTTGCTCAGGACGCATCCGCCAGCCTGGCGACCAGGTAAGGCACCGGCACCCGGGAGACTTCATGTCATTTGCGTTAGTGGCTCCGACATCATTGGCGACAGCGGCGGCCGAAATGTTCGGCATCGGTTCGGCGATCGACATCGCCAACGTGACCGCAGCCGCACGCACCACAAGCGTGGCCGCGGCCGCCCAGGACGAAGTTTCAACGGCGATCGCGTCGATGTTCACCGGCTACGCGCGGGACTATCAGCTGCTCAGCGCCCGGGTGGACGCGTTCCGCGCCCATTTCGCACAGGCGCTGCAGGATGCCGCCGGGGCGTACGCGGCCACCGAGGCGTTCAACGCCTCGCCGCTGGACACTCTGCTCGGCGCGGTCAATGCACCCGCCGCGGCGGTGACGGGACGCCCGCTGATCGGCAACGGTGCTGACGGGAAAACCCCGGGACAAGCTGGCAGGCCGGGTGGCTTGCTGTATGGCAATGGCGGCAATGGCGCGGCGGGTGTCGCCGGAATGGCCGGCGGCGCCGGTGGCGCCGCGGGTCTGATCGGTAACGGCGGGCGCGGTGGCGCCGGCG
>JALHRH010000432.1 GCA_022841565.1 Mycobacterium sp.
CCCATGACCGGCCCATCCACGTGCCGTGCGAGGACTCCGTGTTGGCCGTCGAGGGTGACGGCGGTGTGGTGCCGATCCGGCGTTCCCGCGGCTACGCGCCACTGCCGGTCTCGGTGCCCGCTGCGACGACGACGCGTCCTGCGATCCTGGCCACTGGCGGGGACCTCAAGACCACCTTCTGTCTGATGTCGCCCGACGGGCACGCGCATATGTCGTCGCACCTGGGTGACATGGCGGACCCGCGGACCCAAACCTGCTTCGAATCCGCGTTGGAACACTTGGCTTTCATGACCGAATGCCGTCCGGGGCTTATCGCCTGCGATCTGCATCCCGGCTACGCAACCACCAACTGGGCGCGCCGGCACGGTCGACCGGTGGTGCAGGTACAACACCACCACGCCCACGCGGTGTCGCTGCTGGCCGAGCACGGACGGCTCGGCACGCCGATGATCGCGGTCGCATTCGACGGCACCGGCTATGGCACCGACGGCTCCATCTGGGGTGGTGAACTACTGATGGTCACCGATCCGGCGTCGTTCACCCGGGTCGGACATCTCAAGCCGTTCGCGCTACCAGGTGGTGATGGGGCGGTGCGCCGTCCCGGCCGGGTCGCGCTGGACCTGTTGCATCGGGCCGGCATCGACTGGGCGACGGGCATTCCCGCGGTCGACGGCTTGACGGACCAGGAGCGTCACGTGCTGACCCAGCAGATACCGCGGGGCATCGGATGCGTCCCGACCAGCAGCATGGGCCGCTTGTTCGATGCGGTGGCCAGCCTGCTCGGCGTCTGCCAGGAAGTGACCTACGAGGGACAGGCGGCCATCGAACTCGAGCACCTGGCCCGTCGCGGTCAGCCGGTGCCGCTGCAGTTCGCCGTCACCGCAGGCATGATGGACCCGGTGCCGTTGATCGTTGAGTTGGTTCGGCACCTGCGTGCGGGCACCCCGGAGGCCGATCTGGCCGCGGGGTTCCACGCCGCGGCGGTCACAGCCACGGTGCAGGCGGTTCGCCAGGCCGCGGCGGGAATTGGCACCGTCGGGCTGACCGGCGGCGTGTTCGCCAACCGGCTGCTGCGTGAAGGGCTGCGTAACGAGCTGGTGGGCTATGGATTCGAGGTACTCACTCACGCGGTGCTGCCGTGCAACGACGGTGGCATTGCGCTGGGTCAGGCCGTGATAACGGCGCAGCAACACAGATAAGGGGGATCAGCGTATGTGTCTGGGAATTCCCGGCAAGGTGGTCGATACCTGGGACGAGGCGGGGACGCGCATGTGCACCGTCGACTTCGGCGGTACCACCAAGACGGTGTGCCTGGCGTACCTGCCCGACATGCAAATCGGTGAGTACACGATCGTGCACGCCGGATTCGCGATTACCCGGCTCGATGAGGCTTCGGCGAACGAGACCCTGCGGATGTTCGATGAACTCGGGGTGCTCGACGAGGAGCTGTCCGGAGACGAAGGTCAAGGAAGAAGGGAACCGGCATGAAGTACCTGGATGAGTTCCGCGACCCGGCGGCCGCGCGCACGCTGGTCGCTCACATCAAGAAGCGGGCCACCCGGACCTGGACTGTCATGGAAGTCTGTGGTGGACAAACGCATTCGATCATCCGTAACGGCATTGACCAATTGCTGGACGGCGCGGTGGAATTCATCCACGGACCCGGTTGTCCGGTATGTGTGACACCCCTGGAGATGATTGATCGGGCCCTGGAGATCGCCGCCCGTGACGAGGTCATCTTCTGTTCCTTCGGCGACATGCTGCGGGTTCCCGGTAGTCACCAGGACCTGTTCAGCGTTCGGGCCCGCGGCGGCGATGTCCGTATCGTCTATTCGCCGCTGGACGCCACCCGGGTCGCCGCCGACAACCCCGACAAGCAAGTGGTGTTCTTCGGCGTCGGCTTCGAGACCACCGCGCCCGCCAACGCGATGGCGGTGGTCCATGCGCAGCGACTCGGACTCACCAACTTCTCGATGCTGGTGTCGCACGTCCTGGTACCGCCGGCCATGAGGGCGATCCTGAGTTCGCCGACGAACCGCGTCGAGGGCTTCTTGGCGGCCGGACACGTCTGCACGGTGATGGGCACCGGCGAGTACGGTCCGCTCGTCGACGAATTCCGTGTTCCGATCGTGGTCACCGGCTTCGAGCCGCTGGACCTGCTGGAAGGCGTTCGGCAGGTGGTCGACCTGCTCGAGGCCGGGACGCCGGAGCTACGCAACGCTTATCCGCGCGCGGTGACCGCCGCCGGCAACACGGTTGCGCAGCAGACCCTCGCGGATGTCTTCGTCGTCACCGATCGGCAATGGCGCGGGATCGGGATGATTCCCAAGTCGGGGTGGACCCTGTCGCCGCGCTACGCCCAGTTCGACGCCGAACTGAAGTTCGGTGTGGGACACCTGCGGGTGTCCGAATCCGCCGAGTGTCACAGCGGGGAAGTGCTACAAGGACTGCTGAAACCCAACGATTGCCCGGCATTCGGCAAATCCTGCACGCCGCGGACGCCGCTGGGCGCGACCATGGTGTCCAGTGAAGGCGCCTGCGCCGCCTACTACCAATTCCGGCGGTTGGAAGCGGGTGCTCATGCCTGAACCGCCTGTCGCTATCGACCCCGCGGACTGGGTGTGCCCACTGCCGCTGCGCGAGACGAAACGCGTCCTGCTGGGCCACGGTGGCGGCGGGGTGCTGTCCGAGGAACTGATCGAGAACCTGTTCCTGCCGGCGTTCGGCGGAGTACCCGGTGGGGCCCGCGACTCGGCGCTGCTCGACGTCGTCGGCGGGCGCATCGCGCTGACCACGGATTCCTATGTGGTGCAGCCGCTGTTCTTTCCCGGTGGCAACATCGGGGACTTGGCGGTCAACGGCACCGTCAACGACTTGGCCTGCAGCGGCGCGCAACCGGTGGCATTGACGGCAGGGTTCATCCTCGAGGAGGGATTGGAGCTCGACGTGCTCGGCGCCGTCGCCGAAACCATGGGCAAGGCCGCTCTCAGCGCCGGCGTCGGCATTGTGACCGGGGACACCAAGGTGGTGGCCAAGGGAGGTGCGGACCAGCTTTTCGTCAACACCGCGGGGGTCGGTGTGGTCCCGCCGGGAGTGCACATCGGGCCGGAACGAGCACGGCCCGGCGACCAAATCATCGTCTCGGGCAACCTCGGTGAACACGGCGTGGCGATCATGAGCGTGCGTGCAGGCATCGACTTCGGCACCGTCGTGACCAGCGACAGTGCCCCACTGCACCGATTGGTCGCGGCCATGCTGGAGGCCGGCGGTGATGCGGTGCACACCCTGCGCGACCCAACCCGCGGCGGGCTGGTGGCTTCGGTCGTCGAGATCGCGCGTGCCGCATCGGTGGGCATCGAGCTGGAGCAGTCGAAAATTCCGGTGCCGGAGACGGTTTCATCGGCGTGTTCGTTCCTGGGGCTGGACCCGCTGCAGGTGGCCAACGAGGGCAAGATGGTCGCGTTCGTCGACCCGCAACACAGCGAGGCGGTGTTGGACGCCATGCGGGCGCGCCCGGAGGGCGCCCATGCCGCGATCATCGGTCGCGTGGTCGCCGAGCACCCGGGCATGGTGGTCGGCAAGACGCCTTTCGGCACCACCCAGGTCATCGAACGCCAACTGGGCGAACAACTTCCGCGGATCTGTTGACCCGCGGGCCGAGCGTGAATCTCACGACGCGACACGCCGCTCGAGCGTCGCGTGGTTCGCGGTCGGCGCCAGCGGTCATGCGACCTTGCCGTCGGCGCGAGGGCGATAACGCCGCGATCGAGGGCGGGTCCGGGTGTGCCGCCCACGGGTGACCCCCCGGCTTGCGCGACATCGGCATCTCGCTACATTCGGACGCGAAATCGATCGCGATACGGTCGCAGGAGGAATCTCATGAACGCTCAGGTCGAGCAGCTG
>JALHRH010000433.1 GCA_022841565.1 Mycobacterium sp.
GATCGTCCAGCTGTCGGTGATCAACCGGACGCTGACCACAGCGCCCGCACTGCCGGCGGTGGGCGACCGTCACATCGTGGCGTCCGGGGCGACGGGGGTCTGGGCCGGTCAATCGGGGCGGATCGCGCTCTACTCGGAAACGGGGTGGCAGTTCACCGCGCCCTTGTTGGGCTGGCAGGCGCATGTGCTGGCCGAGGGGCAGACGGCGGTGTTCGACGGTGCGGCGTCGACGGTTCCGTCCGAAGGGCCCTTTGTCGCGTCGCGCATCGGGGTATCGGCGACACCGGATGCGGTGAACCGGCTGGCGGTGTCTTCGCCTGCGACGCTGCTGAACCACGATGGTGCCGGGCATCAGGTCAAGGTGAACAAAGCCACTACGGGCGACACGGCCAGCCTGCTGTTCCAGACCGGCTTTTCCGGGCGGGCCGAGATGGGAACCGCTGGCGACGACGACTTTTCGGTGAAGGTCAGCGCGGACGGATCGGTGTTCAACACGGCGCTGAGTGCCGAGGCCGCGAGCGGGCAGGTGACCTTGCCGCAGCCGGTCAGGCTGGGCGGGCAGGCAGCTGATCCGGGCACGCCTGCGGACGGCACGCTGTGGCTGAACACCACGACGGGCGAGGTGAAGGTCCGTTCGGCCGGGGCTTCGGTCGTGATTGCAGCGGGATCGGGTGTTGCTGACGGTGACAAGGGCGACATCACGGTGACCGGCACCGGGTCGGTCTGGTCGATCGACGCCGGCGCGGTAACGCTGGACAAGCTGGCCGACATTGCGGCGGACAGTCTGGTCGGGCGAACGTCGGCAGGCAGCGGGTCGCCCGAGGTGCTGACCGCAACCGAGGCGCGCGGCTTGCTGAACGTGGCAGACGGCGCGACAGCCAACGCCAGCGACGCAGCCCTGCGCGACCGTGCCAGCCATACCGGCACGCAGCTTGCCGCGACGATCAGCGACTTCGCCGCTGCGGTCGCCGCGACGCCGGCTGTGACGGCGAACACGGCCAAGGTCAGCAACGCCACCCATAGCGGCGAGGTGACCGGTGCCACCGCGCTGACCATCGCAAACGACGTGGTGACCAACGCCAAGCTGGCGAACATGGGTGCGTCCACGCTCAAGGGGCGCGTCACGGCCGGCGCGGGCGACCCGGAGGACCTGAGCGTAGCACAGGTAAAGACGCTGCTGGCCTACACAGTGGCGGATGTGGGCGCGGCGGCGGCGGTTCACACGCATACCGCGTCTGCCGTGACCGACTTTGCCGAAGCGGTGGACGACCGGGTCGCGGCGCTTGCCGTGGCGGGCAGCAACATGACGATCACCTACAACGACGCGGCAGGCACGCTGACCTTTGACGCGACGGGCGGCGGGGCAGGAACGGACCTCACCTACACCGCCGCGACGCGGGTTGTCGCGTCCTCGACGGGCGCGGACGCCACATTGCCGCTGGTAACCTCTGGCGACGCTGGTCTGGCCCCTGCGAGCGGGGGCGGCACGTCCAACTTCCTGCGCGCTGACGGCACCTGGGCTGCACCGGGCGGCGGTGGGGGTTCCGGCGATGTGGTGGGACCGGCCTCGGCCACGGACAACGCCCTGGCGCGCTTTGACGGCACCACGGGCAAGCTGGTGCAGACCAGCGCCGTGACCGTCGATGATGCGGGCGCAATGACCTTTCCCGTCATTGCAACGCCTGCCGTGCCTGCGTCTGGCAATGTGACGCTGTTCGGGCGGGACCTGGCCGGTCGTGCCCTTCCGGCAGTCATCGGCCCCAGCGGGCTGGATACGATCCTGCAACCGCACTTCGGGCGCAACAAGGTGGCACTGTGGTCGGCGGTTGGCAACGCCACGACGGCAACGGTGTCGCTCGGCGGCATATACTCATCGACCGGCACGGCGACTTCCTTGTCGTGGGGGACAACGTTCTGGGGTTCGGTGCGCCAGCTTGGGTGGCACGTAACCACAGCCTCGACGTCCGCCGTCGCCGGGATGCGCAATCAGGCGAGCCAATACACTATTGGGGGCGCGACGGCTAACCAAGGCGGCTTCACCGCCGTTTTCGTGTGGGGGCCGTCCACTGGCTGCGCGAATGCGACAAAGCGGGCGTTCGTCGGGATGCGTCCGACCGGCACGCCGACCGACGTCAACCCGTCAACCCTGATCAACATGTGCGGAATGGGCTGGGATTCCGCCGATACGAACGTGCAGTTCATGTATAACGACGGCAGCGGCACGGCGACGAAGATCGACCTTGGCGCGACGCTCCCAAAGCCGATGGTTGATCTGACCACAATCTACCGGCTGACCCTCTTTTCGCCACCCGGCACGGTGCAGTCGGTTGGTTATGAGGTGGAAAACCTGGGCACGGGCGCGAAGGCGGCGGGCGTTGTCACCACCAATCTTCCGACAACCACCACGGCGATCACGCCGACCGTGCAGGTCAGCGTGGGCGGCACTTCGTCGGTGGTCGGTGTGGCCATATCGCAAATTTATGTGGAGACGGACCATTAACATGCTTTACGCCAAATTCACCCCCGAAGGCATCCCCGGCCATATCATCGACCACGCGCAGGACGGCTATGATCCACTGCCGGAGGGGATGACGGTCGAACAGGCGGCGGCGCTCATGCTGGTCAAGGGCGCGTGGGTGGCGCGGCCCGTGCCGCGCCCCGCGACGCCGGAAGAACTGGCCGCAATCGCTGCCGCCGCGCAGGAATCGGCGGAACAGGCCGCAGCAGCGGCTGAGGCGGTGCGCGAGCAGGAGATCGCGCGCCGGGCCGGGCCGGACATGCTTTTGCGCTCGATCGGCAAGATCACCATCGCCGAGTTGACGGCGCGGGTGGCGGCGATCCGCGTCGAGGTCGAGGCGGGCGGGTGACGGGGGGCTGCGGCGCAGGCCGGAAGGGGCGGGGTGGACTGCCCGGTCAGGGCATTTGACACCCCAAACCTTCCTGCCTAGTGATACCCGCGAACCAGTTGGGGATTGGCCTGAATGCGCATTGCAATGATCGGTACGGGGTATGTCGGGCTTGTCTCGGGGGTGTGCTTTTCGGACTTCGGCCATGATGTCGTCTGCGTCGACAAGGACCCCGAGAAGATCGCCTGCCTGTTGAAGGGCGAAGTTCCGATCTACGAACCGGGGCTGGAAGCGCTGCTGGCCAAGAATACCGCGGCGGGGCGGCTGACCTTCACCACCGATCTGGCGGCAGCCGTGGCCGATGCCGAGGCGATCTTCATTGCGGTCGGAACGCCCACGCGGCGCGGCGACGGTCATGCCGACCTCAGTTATGTGATGGCCGCGGCGGCCGATATCGGACGCGGGATGAAGGGCTATGCCGTGGTGGTGACCAAGTCCACGGTCCCGGTCGGCACCAACCGGAAGGTCGCCGAGGCCATCGCCGCCGCCAATCCGCAGGCGAAGTTCGATGTCGCGTCGAACCCGGAATTCCTGCGCGAGGGGGCGGCGATCGACGATTTCATGCGACCCGACCGGGTTGTCGTCGGAGTCGAGACGGAGCGGGCCAGAAAGGTCATGGGCGAACTGTATCGGCCACTGTCGTTGCGCGAGTTTCCGGTGATCTATACCGGGCTCGAAAGTGCCGAGATGATCAAATACGCCGCCAACGCCTTCCTTGCGACGAAGATCACCTTCATCAACGAGATCGCGACGCTGTGCGAACGGGTCGGCGCGGATGTGAAGGCGGTTGCCAAGGGTATCGGCATGGACGGCCGCATCGGTGACAAGTTCCTGCACGCCGGGCCAGGCTATGGCGGCAGCTGCTTTCCGAAGGATACCAAAGCGTTGGCGCGTATCGGACAGGAACATGCGGTGCCGATGCAGATCGTCGAGACGGTGATCAAGGTCAATGACGAAATGAAGCGGCGCATGGTCGACAAGAT
>JALHRH010000434.1 GCA_022841565.1 Mycobacterium sp.
CGGGGGTGAAAGTTTTGACCAGCGTCTCGTTGGATGGGGCACAGTCCAAGTTGGACCACAGCCGCTTGTTGTCCAGGGAGTACACGTACGCCGCCAGCACCGCGGCACCGACGTCGCGCTTACACGACACCAGGCCGATGTTGGTGACCACCATCGTGAATTTCGGCTGGTCACCGATGTAGTACTGGGGTGAGTTGGTCAGCCCCTTGACGGCTAGCGTCGCATCGGGGCAGTCGTCGCCGTCCTTGAGCACCGGCGGCGGCTGCACCGCGGCGGTCGGTGTGGCGGACTCCGGATTCACCACGCCGGGGGGCGCTCCCAGGACGGGTGCCTCGGTTTGTCCGGCCGGCGGCTGCGGCGCGGGAGCCTGCGGCGCGTCAGACCCCGAATGACCCTGGGCGGAGGCAGGCTTGTCGACAGGCTTGGCCCCGGCACTGCTACTGACGAATGCAATGACGGTGGCGACAGCGATCCCGATCACCACAACCGCGATTCCCAGGGCTAGTCCCCTTCGCCGCCAGTAGATCTCTGTAGGTAGCGGGCCACGCGGTTCCAGATCCAACACATTTCCACGGTAGGGCCAGGTCACGCATACTCGTCCGACCCGCCTCGGCGTGTCGCAGGGTTAGCTGAGGCCGCCGTGGAGCAAACCGTGTTAGTGACGGCCAAACCGGCTAGACCGTCGCGGCATAGGGGGCTTGCTCGCCGATGTCGCCGATGTGGTCAACCAATTCCGCCTTGCCCTCGGCCAGCTGGTAGGTAATGCCAGCCAGCGCCACATTTCCTGCGGCCACCCGTTCGGCGATGGGCGCGGACCGCGCCACCAGCTGCTTCAACGTCTCACTCACATGACGTTCCTCGAACTCGTCGACCCGGGTCAGGCCATCGCGCCGACCCGCCAGGACCGACGGGACAACGCGCTCCACCACGTCACGCACGAAGCCGCCGGGTATGGCGCCACTGTCAAGTGCGTCGAGGGTGGCCTTCACGGCGCCGCAGCTGCTGTGGCCCAGGACCACGATCAGTGGGACGTTGAGCACCGTGACCGCGTATTCGATGGAGCCCAACACCGCCGAATCGATTGCCTGTCCGGCCGTGCGAACGACGAACACGTCCCCGAGGCCCTGGTCAAAGATCAGTTCAGCGGCTACCCGACTGTCCGAGCAACCGAAGATGACCGCGGTCGGCTGCTGGCCAGCGGCCAGGCTGGCCCGATGGTCGATGCTTTGGCTGGGGTGGGCGGGCTTGCCGGCGACGAATCTCTCGTTACCCTCTTTGAGTGCTTTCCAAGCGCTTACTGGGTTGCTGTTAGGCATGCCAAACATTCTGCCGGAACGACCGGCAATAGGCCCAGGACACATACCGGTCACCAATGTTGTCGCCTGGTATGAGCGATCGCGTCGGGATCTGCCCTGGCGCCAGCCCGGCGTCAGTGCGTGGCAGATCATGGTCAGTGAGTTCATGCTGCAGCAGACGCCGGTGTCCCGGGTGCTGCCGATCTGGCCGGCATGGGTGCGCCGTTGGCCGACACCTTCAGCGACGGCGTCGGCCAGTGCCGCAGACGTGTTGCGAGCCTGGGGCAAGTTGGGTTATCCCCGGCGGGCCAAACGCTTGCACGAGTGCGCTGTCGTCATTGCCCGCGACCATGGTGACGTTGTCCCCGACGACGTGGAAACGTTGCTTGGGTTGCCGGGTGTCGGTAGCTACACCGCGCGGGCAGTGGCGTGCTTCGCATATGGACAACGGGTTCCGGTGGTGGACACCAATGTTCGCCGGGTGGTGGCGCGCGCCGTCCGCGGATGCGCCGACGCAGGTAATCCGTCGGCCACCCGCGACCACGCCGAGGTCGCCGCCCTGCTGCCGAACGGCGATGTAGCGCGGACGTTTTCGGTAGCACTGATGGAGCTGGGTGCGACGGTGTGCACGGCACGGGCGCCCAGGTGCGGAGTTTGCCCGCTGGAGAATTGCGCATGGCGCGCCGCTGGTTATCCCGCTGGCAGCGGCCCGGCACGGCGGGTTCAGACCTACGCCGGCACTGACCGCCAGGTTCGTGGTCGGTTGTTGGATGTGTTGCGCAACAGAAATTCTCCGGTGACGCGGGCGGAATTGGACGTAGCCTGGCTGACCGACGCCGCCCAGCGCGACCGCGCGCTGTATTCGCTCCTGGTCGACGGCCTAGTAACGCAGACGGCCGATGGTCGGTTTGCGTTGGCCGGCGAGCAGTAGCCGCCGATTGCGCCTCCAGCCCCGCTAAACCACGATTATTCGATCCTCTTCTATCAAATTTATTTCGTGATTCTTGACAACCGTATTTTGTCTCGCGTATCGTCCGTCGCATGTAAGCAGCGCATCGCCACGAGTCCGCTCGGGGTGGTGTTCCACCGAAAACTTCGTCGGCCGGACCGAACACTTCGGCTGAACACCACCAGAAAGGAATCCACCATGTCCAACCCGTCTTCCGCCTGGCAGCGCCTACAAGCCGGAAATCAGCATTTCTACGCCGCGGTGCGCGCTAAGGAGAACAGCTCGGCCCATGGTCGTTCGCCCAGCGCGGTGGTGTTCCGGTGCGCGGACTCCGACACGCCAAGCCAGATCGTTTTCGGTCAAAGCTGGGGCTCACTGATCGACATCAGCAACTGGGGACATGTCATCGACAGTGGTGTTCTGGCAACGATGGAATACGCGGTCAGCACCCTCCGGACGCCGCTGATCGTCGTCCTCGGACATTCTCGTTGCGCCGCAATGCAGACCGCGCTGGACGCGTGGAACAACGCCGACATTCCCGTGGGCGCATCCCGCACGGTCATCGAGCAATCGATGTCCTCCCTTGCCCGGCATGACATCCGCGTACGCAATGCCGACGACCTATCGGCCGCTCACGTGGTCGACACCGGGTTGTCGCTGCTGCGCAAGTCTCCGGCCCTGGCGAAGGCGGTCGACAACGGACAGAGCGCCATCGTCTGCGCAGTGGTCAACGGCGAGGACGGTCGTCTCCAGGTGTGCGCGACAATGGGTGACATCGCGGAGAACGAGACACCTTCGTTGGAAAACGCCTAGGCGTAGCGAGCGACCTCATACGGAAGCTGGCTCGATTTGACCTCGGGCGCTCGGCCGAAGCCGAGGTGCTGACGACACGAGGGATCTCCCGGTGCGGGGATCCCTCGTGTCGGTCCTTCATTGTCGGTCCTTCATTGTCGTCCCCAAGCCTCGGGTTGTTAACGCCACGCAGAGGCGGTGATGGCCGACTATGTCCCGTCACTGCGGAATCGGGTGACGCTGATCTGTCCGTCGGTGGATCGGATCAGCCACATCCTTTGGCTCGACTCTGACGTCAGCCGGAGTGCCGATGCTGCTCGACGAGCGCTCGTGCCATATCTTGTGCGCGCCGGGCGGCGTAGAGATCCCCGGCCGACCCGGCAATCACGCATCCGAGGAGCAGTATCTCCCACGATCGAATGAAGGAGCGCACGTCGACTAGACCGGCCGCTTGGGCGCGTTGTTGGACGATTGCACGGATGCCATAGAGGCAGTGCATCGTGACCTCATCTGCACGTTCGGCCGATCCCAGTTCCACCAGCACCTTCATGGGCGACGAACAGGTGTAGCCGTCGAATTGGGTCATCCAGTCATGGATGACGTCGAAGATCGCCAGGAGCTGTTCCTCAGGTGTACACCCCAGCTGTCGCGACTTGATATCGACCTGCGCGGATGTCCAGAGCTGGTCACGCCGCCGCAAGACGGCTGATATCAACGCGTCCGACGTGGAAAAGTGCCGAAGGATCACGGCCTGATCGATTCCAGACGCGGCGGTGACTCCGTCGAGGTCCACCGCTCGAACACCGTGCTGGGCAAACAGCGAATAGGCGGTCTTCAGAATGCGCTCACGT
>JALHRH010000435.1:0-522 GCA_022841565.1 Mycobacterium sp.
CGGATCAGCACGTCGCCGATCCACACCGTGTGCGCGTCGGGCAGCTTGGAGGACGGATCTCCTTGCAGCGCACCCTTATAGAGCACGTTGGACTTGCAGTCCGGTTGCGCGTGGTCCACCAACAGCCGCGATTCGAGGTGCTGGCCATCGTCGGCGAAGTACAGTCCCAGCAGTTCGGCGTCCCCACCGGGGCCGGCAAACCGCAGGTTGGCGGCCATGCGCACCACCTCCCCGCCCAGCGTGACGGTGACATGACGCAGCACCGCGTCCTTGCCGAGCCGGGCATGGTGGGCACTGACGTGCACGGTGTCGTCGGCCCAGTCGGCGATCCAGATGACGGTGAGCCGGGCGGCGTCCTCGACGACGAATTCAACGTTGTCGGCATAGGTTCCGCTGCCCCGATGGTCGATGACGACGACGGCCTCGCCGAGTTCTTCGACGCGGATCTGCAGGTGTCCGTAAGCGGTGGCGCCCTCACCGGGTCCGGTGACGGTGATATTGATCGGTGCGCTGACCTGGGTG
>JALHRH010000435.1:532-3875 GCA_022841565.1 Mycobacterium sp.
GGGTGTCGCGCCCGACCGTTACCAGCGTCGCCGCGCCGAACGACGAAAATGCTTGAGCCGCAACGCGGTCGGCTGGGATGCCGCCGTCGCCGAGCCGTTCGTCACCGCGGCGCACGGATTCCACGGTGACACCGTCTTGCGCATCGACGGTGATTGCGGCGCTGCCGGTAGCCGTGGCGCTGCCATCGTGCAGACCGCGCAGGCGCTTGAGCGGGGTGAACCGCCAGAGCTCGTCGCGACCGTGCGGTACTTCGAAGGCATCAACGTCAAAGGAGGCGAACAGTTCGCCCTTGTTGAGTGCAGCGGTCATCCGACCGCACCCTCCATCTGCAGCTCGATCAGCCGGTTGAGCTCGAGCGCGTACTCCATCGGGAGCTCCTTGGCGATCGGCTCGACGAACCCGCGCACCACCATCGCCATGGCTTCGTCCTCGGTCATACCGCGGCTCATCAGGTAGAACAGCTGGTTCTCGCTGACCTTGGAGACGGTGGCCTCGTGGCCCATCGTGACGTCGTCCTCGCGGATGTCGACGTAGGGGTAGGTGTCGCTGCGGCTGATCGTATCAACCAGCAGCGCATCGCATTTCACGCTCGACTTGGAGCCGTGCGCTCCCTTGTTGACCTGAACCAGGCCGCGGTAGGACGTGCGACCGCCGCCGCGCGCGACCGACTTCGACACGATGTTGCTCGACGTGTTCGGTGCCAGGTGCAGCATCTTGGCGCCGGTGTCCTGGTGCTGGTCCTCGCCCGCGAACGCGACCGACAGCACTTCGCCCTTGGCGTGCTCGCCGGTCATCCAGACCGCCGGGTACTTCATGGTCACCTTAGATCCGATGTTGCCGTCGACCCACTCCATGGTGGCACCGGCCTCGGCCCGGGCCCGCTTGGTGACCAGGTTGTAGACGTTGTTCGACCAGTTCTGGATGGTCGTGTACCGGCAGCGGCCACCGGGCTTGACGATGATCTCCACCACCGCGGAGTGCAGCGAATCCGACTTGTAGATGGGCGCCGTACACCCCTCGATGTAGTGCACGTAGGCGTTCTCGTCGACAATGATCAGCGTCCGCTCGAACTGGCCCATGTTCTCGGTGTTGATCCGGAAGTAGGCCTGCAGCGGGATGTCGACGTGCACACCCGGCGGCACGTAGATGAAGCTGCCGCCCGACCACACCGCCGTGTTCAGCGCGGAGAACTTGTTGTCCCCGGCCGGGATCACGGTGCCGAAGTACTTCTTGAATACGTCGGGGTGCTCCCGCAGCGCGGTGTCGGTGTCCAGGAAGATGACGCCCTGCTTCTCCAGATCCTCGCGGATGGAGTGGTAGACGACCTCCGACTCGTACTGGGCGGCGACACCGGAGACCAGTCGCTGCTTCTCGGCTTCCGGGATGCCCAGCTTGTCGTAGGTGTTCTTGATGTCCGCGGGCAGGTCGTCCCACGTCGCGGCCTGCTTCTCGCTGGAGCGCACGAAGTATTTGATGTTGTCGAAGTCGATGCCCTCGAGGTTGGAGCCCCAATTCGGCATCGGCTTCTTGTCGAAGATGCCCAGCGCCTTGAGCCGGATGTTCAGCATCCACTCGGGCTCGTTCTTCTTCGCAGAGATGTCACGGACGACCGCCTCTGAAAGACCTCGCGTGGCCGAGGCACCCGCGACGTCGGAGTCGGCCCAGCCGTAGCCGTATCGGCCCAGGGAGTCGATCGTCTGCTCCTGGGTCATCGGCTCGACGATCTTGGTGGCTTCCAGTGTCATCGGGACGCTCCTTTGGTGCTCGTTGCGGTTTGGCGCGGGCTCAGTGGTACATGGGTGGTGCAGGCGCAGTCACCGTTGACGATCGTCGCCAGCAACTGCACGTGGGTGCCGAGGACCTCGGACATGGCCTGTTGTTCGGCTTCGCATAGTTCCGGAAACTTCTCGGCGACATGGGAAACCGGGCAGTGGTGCTGACAGATCTGCACACCGTGGATCGGACCGCCCACCCGGGTAGTGGTCGCGACGTAACCGGCTTCGGTCAGCGCCTCGGCGATCCGGTCGGCGGTCGCTTCGATGGCGGCCTCGTCGGGTCCGTCGGCCGCCTGCACCCCGGACAGTATCGTGTCGATGCGACGCCGTGCGAACGCCTTCACCGCGTCCTCGCCGCCGATTTCGCGGAGTTGACGCATTGCGGCAGAAGCCAAGTCGTCGTAGGCGTGGTCGAGCTTGGCACGTCCGGCCGCGGTCAATCGGTACCGCTTGGCGGGCCTGCCACGTCCCACGTGCTGCCAGGACGCCGCCGCAATGGACTCCGCCTCTCCAGCCTCGATCAGCGCGTCCAGGTGCCGCCGCACACCGGCGGCAGCCAAGCCCAGCCGGTCACCGATTTCGGTGGCGGTGATGGAGCCGGATTCGAGCAGCAGGCGCACTATGCTGCGTCGGGTGTGACCGTCCGACCCGACACCGGTGGCTGCGGGCATGGCAGCTGGCCGCTGGGCTTGGATTTTCACAACACCAGTGTGTCGCAATTCCGGACGTCGGTCCAGTAAGGGTGCCCTCAGGATGCGTTCACCAGTGCACGCGGTCAGCACCGCGAGTCCACGAGAGTGCGGATTGTGCTTGCATAACGCGCCCTATTGAGTCGATATGCGCGACCATGTGACGATGGCCACAGTGACGGACCTTCAGGGCAAGGGGACGGACCTTCAGGGCAAGCGGACGGACCTTCAGGGCAAGGTGGCGGTCGTAACCGGCGGAGCTGGAGGCATCGGCCGCGCCTTGGGCAGGCGCTTCGGCCAGGAGGGCATGAAGGTGGTGCTGGCCGACGTCCTCGCCGAACCGCTGGACGCAGCGGCCCGTGAACTCGCGGGCGAGGGAGTAGAGGTGGCCGGCGTGGTTACCGACGTTACCGACTACTCCTCGGTCGAGTCGCTGGCCAAGCAGGCGCTGCAGCGCTTCGGAGCGGTGCACGTCATCTGCAACAACGCCGGAACGGGCGGGGTCTCCGAGGGCTACATGTGGGAACACGACCTGGCCGACTGGCGCTGGGGGATCGACGTCAACGTGTTGGGCGTTATCCACGGCATCAAGGCATTCGTGCCCATCCTGCTCGAGCAGCGCGAGGGGCACGTGGTCAACACCTGCTCGGGCAATGGCGGGTTCGCGCCGATCGCCCGAGGTGCCCTGGGCGGGCCGGCCACGGCGGTCTACCCGATGACCAAGGCCGCCGTGCTCTGCCTAACCGAGAGCCTCTACACCCACCTGGAGATGACCGGGACGCGGGTGCGGGCGCATGTTCTTTTCCCCACCGGCTTCTTGAACACCGGGATATGGGAATCCTGGCGCCACCGGCCGGATCGCTACGCCGCGACCCAGC
>JALHRH010000436.1 GCA_022841565.1 Mycobacterium sp.
GTTCTCCCTGGTCGGTGACGGTGCCGGGTCGATTTTCAAGATCTTTACGACGGCCGCCGCGCTCGACATGGGCATGGGCATCAACGCCCAGCTCGACGTTCCGCCCCGCTTCCAGGGCAAGGGCCTGGGCAGCGGTGGCGCCAAGGGATGCCCGAAGGACACCTGGTGTGTGATCAACGCCGGCAACTATCGCGGCACGATGAGTGTGACGGATGCCCTCGCCACCTCACCCAACACCGCGTTCGCCAAGTTGATCTCGCAGGTCGGGGTGTCGCGCACGGTGGACATGGCGATCAAGCTCGGCCTGCGGTCCTACGCCAACCCCGGCACCGCGCGCGACTACAACCCCGACAGCAACGAGAGTCTGGCCGACTTCGTCAAACGGCAGAACATCGGCTCCTTCACCCTGGGCCCCATCGAGGTCAACGCGCTGGAATTGTCGAATGTCGTGGCCACGCTGGCATCCGGTGGCATGTGGTGTCCGCCGAACCCGATCGACAAGCTCATCGACCGCAACGGCAACGACGTGTCGGTCACCACCGAGACCTGCGAGCAGGTGGTCCCGGAGGGGCTGGCCAACACGCTGGCCAACGCCATGAGCAAGGATGCGGTGGGCAGCGGCACGGCGGCCGGATCGGCGGGTGCGGCGGGCTGGGATCTGCCGATGTCCGGCAAGACCGGTACCACGGAGGCTCACCGATCCTCCGGTTTCATCGGCTTCACCAACCGCTACGCAGCGGCCAACTACATCTACGACGACTCACCCGCACCGACCGACCTGTGTTCTGCCCCGCTGCGGCATTGCGGCAGCGGCGACCTGTACGGCGGTAACGAGCCCGCACGCACCTGGTTCACCGCGATGAAGCCGATCGCCAACAACTTCGGCGAGGTGCATTTGCCGCCCACAGATCCGCGTTACCTGGACGGTTCACCCGCCGGACGTGTCCCCAGCGTGGCCGGTCTCGACATCGACCAGGCGCGTCAGCGCTTGAAGGACGCCGGTTTTCAGGTCGCCGACCAGCCCAACTCGGTCAACAGCAGCGCCAAGTATGGCGAGGTCGTAGGCACCTCGCCCACCGGCCAAACGATTCCGGGCTCGATCGTGACGATCCAGATCAGCAACGGCATCCCGCCGCCGCCTCCACCACCACCGGATGGTGGGCTGCCACCAGAGGTCGTCGGATCGCAGGTTATCGAGATCCCCGGCCTGCCGCCTATCACCATTCCGCTGTTGGCGCCGCCGCCGCCCCCGTAGGCCACGTCACGCGAGAGGTGCGCGTCGAGTCGGTTCCCGGCAGTAAACTGCCTGGCATGGCTGACGCACGACCGACTGCCCCGCTCCTCAGCCGTCCGCTTCGCGGACCGCATCGTCGTGGGGCGCTCCCCGTCATGTTGAAGACCGGTGCCGCAGCGCTGGGCTCAGCGGTCGCCGGGGTCGGCTACGCCGCATTCGTTGAGCGCAACGCATTCGTACTGCGCGAAATCACGATGCCCGTCCTGAGCCCGGGTTCCACGCCGCTGCGGGTGCTGCACATCAGCGACCTGCATATGACACCTAACCAGCGCCGCAAACAGGCCTGGCTGCGCGAGCTGGCCAGCTGGGAGCCCGACTTGGTGGTCAATACCGGCGACAACCTGGCTCACCCAAAAGCGGTGCCTGCGGTGGTGCAGTCCCTGGGCGATCTGCTGTCCCGACCGGGTGTCTTCGTCTTCGGCAGCAACGACTACTTCGGGCCGCGTCTGAAAAACCCGATGAACTATCTGACCAACCCGGATCACCGGATCAAGGGCGAGCCGCTGCCCTGGCAAGATCTACGGGCGGCGTTCACCGAGCGCGGGTGGCTGGACCTCACTCACAATCGGCGCGAGTTCGAGGTGGCGGGCCTGCACATCGCCGCCGCCGGCGTGGATGACCCGCACATCGATCGGGACCGCTACGACACGATCGCTGGGCCGGCCAGTCCGGCCGCCAACCTACGGCTGGGGCTGGTGCACTCGCCGGAGCCGCGGGTGCTGGACCGCTTCGCGGCCGACGGCTACCAGCTGATCATGGCCGGCCACACCCACGGCGGGCAGCTGTGTCTGCCGTTCTATGGCGCGCTGGTCACCAACTGCGGTCTGGACCGCTCCCGGGCCAAGGGCGCCTCCCAGTGGGGCTCGAACACGCGGTTGCACGTCTCGGCGGGGATAGGCACTTCACCGTTTGCGCCAGTGCGGTTCTGCTGCCGGCCCGAGGCGACCCTGTTGACGTTGATCGCCACCCCCATGGGTGACCGGGATTCATCGAGCAACCTCGGACGGTCGCAGCCAACAGTCTCGGTGCGTTGACCCAGGCCCGCATCGCGGTCCGTAGTCTCTCCCGGGACTGGACCGACAATGCGATTCGGCTGATCGAGGCCGACGCCCGCCGCAGCGCCGACACCCATTTGTTGCGCTACCCGCTGCCGTCCGCGTGGTGTGCCGATGCTGACGTCGCCCTGTACCTCAAAGACGAGACCACCCACATCACCGGCAGCCTCAAACACCGGCTGGCGCGCTCGCTGTTCCTGTATGCGCTGTGCAACGGATGGATCGGTGAAGGCACCACGGTGGTGGAGGCGTCCTCGGGTTCCACGGCGGTGTCGGAGGCCTACTTCGCGGCGATGCTGGGTTTGCCGTTCGTCGCGGTGATGCCGGCGGCGACCAGCGCTGCCAAGATCGCTCTGATCGAATCACAAGGCGGCCGTTGCCATTTCGTGCAGCACTCGAGCGAAGTCTATGCGGAGGCGGCCCGGGTCGCCGCGGAGACCGGCGGCCATTATCTGGACCAGTTCACCAATGCCGAGCGAGCCACCGACTGGCGCGGCAACAACAACATCGCCGAGTCGATCTATCTGCAGATGCGCGACGAGGCGCACCCCGTCCCCGCCTGGATCGTGGTGGGCGCCGGTACCGGCGGGACCAGCGCCACGATCGGCCGTTATATCCGGTATCAACGGCACGCGACGCGGTTGTGCGTCGTCGACCCGGAGAACTCCGCATTCTTCCCGGCCTACGCCGGGAATCGGGACGACGTCGTGACCGGCGCGTCGTCGCGGATCGAGGGCATCGGCCGGCCGCGGGTGGAACCGTCGTTTCTCCCGTCGGTGGTGGACCGGATGGTCTCGGTGCCCGACGCGGCGTCCATAGCCGCCGCCCGCCACGTCAGCGCCGTCCTGGGGCGCCGGGTGGGCCCGTCCACGGGCACCAACCTCTGGGGCGCATTCGGCCTGCTGGCGGAGATGGTCGCGCAGGGCCGCGGCGGTTCGGTGGTCACCCTGCTGGCCGACAGCGGCGACCGCTACGCCGACACCTACTTCAGCGACGAGTGGGTTGCGGCACAAGGACTGGATCCCAGCGGTCCCGCCCGGGCCCTGGTCGAATTCGAACGCTCCTGCCGGTGGGACTGAAGCGCCGACCTGCCGTTTGGGAAGTGGCTGGTCCGGTGCGATAGGCTGTCGAAGCTTCAAGCGGGGTGTGGCGCAGCTTGGTAGCGCGCTTCGTTCGGGACGAAGAGGCCGTGGGTTCGAATCCCGCCACCCCGACTCTGCTCAAGCTCTGCGTTAACGGGTCGAGTCTGCGTTGGCAGCGCCGAGACTGCGCTGAGACCAGGCTTTGGGCCGGCAAACGACTTTCGTCGCAGACTCGATGCCGTGAGCGCAGATTCGAGGCCACCGACCAAGCAGATTCGAGGCCACCCGACCAAAACGCGTCGGTGGGTCGAGTCTGCGTTGGCAGCGCCGAGACTGCGCTGAGACCAGGCTTTGGGCCGGCAAACGACTTTCGTCGCAGACTCGATGCCGTGAGCGCAGATTCGAGGCCACCGAACAAATCGCGTCGGTGGGTGTCGGTT
>JALHRH010000437.1 GCA_022841565.1 Mycobacterium sp.
GTTCCCGCGTAGGTGCTGACGGTGCCGTCGCCCCAGTTGACCGACCAGCTGGTCACGGCATCGTTGCCGGGATCGGTGACGCCCACGGTAAGCGTGTAGGTCTGGCCTGCGGCGATCGTCGCGGCGCCGGACACCGCGATGGTGGGGGCGGCGTTGGTGACCGTGAGCGTCGTTGTCGTGGAGGTCGTCACCGTCCCGTCGCCGACACGCAGTCCGATGGTGTAGCTCCCGTCGTCGTCGATCCCGAAAGACTGCAGCGTTGCCCACGACACGCTGGAGCCCACGGTGGTCGGCTCGCCGGTCTCCCCATAGTTGCCGTCGTTGTCGAGGTCCCAGGCGTAGGTGAGGGTGTCGCCGTCCGGGTCCGAAGACCCGGAGCCATTCAGGACCAGCGTGGCGCCCTCGGCAAGGGTGTAGGGGCCGCCGGCGTGTGCGGTGGGCGCATTGTTGACCGCGGTGACCGTTAGGGACGCCGTGTCGGACGCCGAACTGAAGGCGCTGCTGCCTCCGGTGCGGCCGCTCGGAAACGACACCTGCACATTGTCGACGTAAAGCCGGTCTTCCCCGCCCACGGAGGAAACGAGGAATCGGATCCGGGTATTCGCTGCAATGAATGACGAGATGTCGAGACTGTATGTGCCGCTACCGGTATTCAACGACGAAGAGAAGGTCCCGCCGGTCAGTGTCGTGTAGCTGGCCCCGCCGTCTCCGGAAGCCTGGATGACGATCGTGTCACCCGAAGTCAGCGTGTTCACGAAATCGAATGACAGCGTTGCGGTGCTGGCGCCGCTGAGGTCGACCTGTCGGTAGATCGCGTTGTTCAGGGCTCTCGCCCGGATCTCGAGATCGCCTGTCGGACGAACCAGGATACGGCCTGCACTCGCCCCGCCGCCATCGACATCGGTCTCTACCCAGTTCGAAGTCCAGTTGGCGGTGCCGTCGTTGTTGCTGTACGAGACGCTGCTGAACAGGTCCGAGACGGCGTCGTCACTGAGGTCGGCGATCCCTCCGTTGGTACCGCTGGTCCGGTCCCACGCGTGGAACGTGATCGCATTGGCGATGGTGCCGGAGAAGTTGGCGTTGCCCTGGAAGTACAGGCGGGAGTCGGAGTCCGCTGCCAGCAGTCTCGCGCTGCCGTCGCTGACTGCGCCCAGCGCGCTCCAGGTGGTGCCATTGTCGATGGAGTAGAACCACGTTCCGTTGGTGGCGTCTGCACCCGTGATAGCGATTCCCAGGCTGGCACCGCCATCTGCATCCGTGACGTTGTCGACCTGGCCGGAAGGAGTGGCGAAGTCGACGAGCGAAGAGATCAGCGTACCGACGGCGCCTGTCGGCGCACCGGCATCTTCGATGGTAGCGGTCAGGGCGGGGTTGCCGGCATTGGTCAGCACCGGCGCGTCATTGACGGCGCCGATGGTCACGGTGGTGCTGCCAGTCGTGGTCAAGGCCCCGCCGCTGCCCTGCGCACCACCATTGCCGTCGTCGAAGGTCCAGTCGATCTGCACGCTGGCCGGCGGGGTGTCGCTGGAGTTCGAGTAGGCAATCTGCTGCAGCACCAAGTTGACTAACGCGCTGTTGGCGTTGGCGTCGAACGTGAGGACCAGCAAACCGGCGCTATTGTTGGTGACGGTGCCGATGGGGGTGAAGGCGACGTCGAGGCTGCCACCCTCCGTGAGCGTGCCGAGAGCGCCGCTGGCGCTGAACACGTCGTCGCTGCTGGTCCCGCCGTTGCGTACCAGAGTAAGCGTGGCGCCGCTGAAGTTGTTCGCCGCCGACAGCTCCGCGTCGCTCACCGTGACGTTGGCGTCCAGCACCACTGCCGCGCCACCCTCGGTGTGGCTCGGCGTTCCGTCCAGTCCGGAGAACGCCGGTGAATCATTCACCGCGGCCACCGTCATGGTCGTGGCGACGTTCGCGCTGGTGCCGCCATCACCGTCCGTCAGCACGACACGAATTGCGCGGGTGGTTGTGGTCGGGTGGGCCGTGTCCGTGTTCTGGTAGGTGAGGTTGTTGACCAGAGCCAGCGTGCTGGTGGGGTTGGCATTGGCATTGAGGGTGACCACCAGATTGGCGCCCACGCTGCCGCCGGTCCAGGTTCCGATCACCACGCCACCGTAGGTGACGTCACCGCCCGAGACACCGATCTGACCCGCGCCCGTGCCTTCGTCGCGGATGCCCAGCACGTCCTCCGCGCTGTCGCTGCCGCTGGTGAACGACACGGTCAGGGTCCCGCCGTCGAAGTCCGCCGAGTCCGCATCGGTCACGGAGTTGGCGGAACCGATCAGAACGGGGGCGCTGCCTTCCGTATAGGCACGAACGTCGCCGTCCATCGCGGATATCACCGGCACATCAGCGACCGCGGTGATGGTGACCGTCGTGCTGCCCGTCGTGGACAACGCCGCGCCGCTGCCCTGCGCGCCACCGTTGCCATCGTCGAAGGTCCAGTCGATCTGCGCGCTGGCCGGAGGCGCGTCGCTCGAGTTGCTGTAGGCAACTTGCCGCATGGCCGAGTTCACCAGCGCATTGGTGGCGCTCGCGTTGAAGGTCAGCACCAGCGTGCCGCCAGCGTTGGTGGTAACGGTGCCGATGGTAGTGCCGCCCACCACCAGGTTGCCGCCTTGGGTCAGCGTGCCCAAGGTGCCGGTGGCCGAGTAGACATCCTGCGTGCTGGCGCCGCCGTTGCGCGCCAGCGAAAGTGTGGCGCCGTTGAAGTTGTCGGCTGCGGTGAGTTCCAGGTCGCCCACCGAGACATCGGAATCCAACACTACCGCCGCGGCGCCCTCGGCATACGTCGGCGAGCCGTTGAGGCTGCCAAAGCTCGGTGCATCGTTGACTGCCGTGATGGTGACGTCGCGGGTCTGCAGGTTGGAGCTGGCACTGCCATCGCTGACGGTGAAAGCGACCGTACGCGTAGCCGTAGAGGGGGTGTTGCTGTTGTTGGTGTAAGTGATGCTTTGGAAGGCCGCTTCATACTGGGCTAGCGTCGCCGAACCGGTGAGTGTCAGCGTTCCGGGCCCCGCATCCCAGATGCCCGTGATGCCGTTCTGGCTGCTGAACGCCAACACGTCCTGGCCGTTGGTGTAGTTCACCGTGATGGCGACGACTGCCGATTCGATATTGGTGTCATCGACATCGCTGATCGTCAGTGTCGAGGTGATCGCGACGGCACCGTCGTTCTCGGTGTAGCTGAGCGCAGTACCTTCGACCGTGGCTTGTACCGGAGCATCGTTGACCGCGCTGACTGTGATGGATGCCGTGGCGATCTGGGAGTGCGAGGTGCCGTCAAAGGCTCGATAGGTGAACGTATCGACGCCGTTAAAGTCGGCATCAGGTGAATACGTGAACGATCCGTCAGAGTTCAGCGTGAAGGAAGCGGCATTCGCCGGCCCCGTCACCAGAACAGCCGTAAGCGTGTCACTCTCCACATCGCTGTCATTGGTCAGAACGCCCTGCGCGGCGGCGACGTTCAGCGTGGCGTCTTCGTTGACTCCATAGCTGCCGGAGGCTGAGTTGTAGATGGCCTGCAGCTGCGACTGGCTGACAGCTTTGTCGAAGACGGCGACTTCGTCGATGCGACCGTCGAAGTAGCGCGCGGCATTGGGGTTGGCTCCGATCATGACGGTTCGCGTCGGGTCGGTGTCGACGGCCCCGCCTACGGAGTGTGTCTGGCTGCCCACCAGAGTGCCGTTGAGGTACAACTGCATGGAGCCGGTCGTCTGATCGTAAGTGGCGGCCGCGAAATGCCACTGATTTGCCGAGAGCGCGCCGGAACTGGCGATCAATGTCTCGGTGGTTCCGCCGGCTCTCACACGGAAACGAAGGACATGGTCAGCTCCGTTTTGCACGGTACTGAGCATCCACCAGTGGT
>JALHRH010000438.1 GCA_022841565.1 Mycobacterium sp.
GATCGAGCCGCTGACCAACCCCACCGCCTACGGCGGGCGCGCCCAGGACGCCTTCCACGTGGTGTGTCCGTCGCTGCCCGGATACGGGTTCTCCGGGAAGCCGGCCCGCACCGGCTGGGGCGTGGAGAAAATCGCGCTGGTGTGGGAGGAGCTGATGCGGCGCCTGGGCTACGACCGCTACGGCGCCCAGGGCGGTGACTGGGGCGCGGCCGTCACCAGCCAGATCGGTCGCAACAACGGCAACTGCGTGGCCATCCACCTGAACATGCCGCTCGGCATGCCCACCGCCGAGACGATGGCCAACCCCACCCCCGAAGAGCAGGCGGCGCTGGCCGCGCTGGCCGAGCACCGCAAGAACGGGACCGGGTACTCCAAGCAGCAATCGACGCGGCCGCAGACGGTGGGGTACGGGCTGGTCGATTCGCCGGTGGGTCAGCTGGCCTGGATCGTCGAGAAGTTCGGCGCCTGGATGGACTGCGACGGACACCCCGAGAACGTGCTCACTCGAGATGAGTTGCTGGACAACGTGATGATGTACTGGGTGACCGAAACCGCCGCGTCCTCGGCCCGGCTGTACTGGGAGAGCTTCACGAAGTGGGGAAATGCAAGCCGCGTCGAATTGCCCACGGGCGTAGCGTCTTTCCCGAAGGAGATCCTGCGCGCGCCGCGCCGCTGGTGCGAGCCGAACTTCAACATCACGCATTGGACGACCATGCCGCGCGGTGGGCATTTCGCCGCGTTCGAGCAACCTGAGCTTTTCGTGGCGGACGTACGCAAGTTCTTCGCGACGGTGCGCTGAGTTGCCTTGCCGCCGAGTGTGGACTTTACGACGCGACACGCGGCGCGGGCGTCGTGGATTTCCCGCTCGGCCGAGAATGGGACCGGCTAGACCACGCGCCAGCCGCGGCGTGCGCGAAACCTCATGTCCCACAAGTAGATCTGATAGCCGAGGATCCAGGCCCGGTGCGGTATCAGGCGGTCGGCCACCCGCAGCGCCGACAACAGCAACTCGAACCGGTTCTGCTGCGACTGCGACCAGTCCAGCCGCATCATCGCCCGGAACTCCGGCGCCAGAAACCCCGTTGTCGCAAACAAGTTCAACGGTCCGGCCAGCGCCCGCACCGGCCGGGGCAAGAACGCCATCGACGCCACCCCACGCAGGTGCTCCCGCACCGGCGGGTCGATCTGCAGTTCATCCAGCGAGCGCTTCCAATACTCCTCGAAGGCAACCCGGTCCGACGGCCACATCCGCTCGGGCACCTGCAGCGTGGTGCCCAGCCGCCTGGCGTCCTCGTAGACGGCGTCCGCGGCCGCATCGTCGAGCGGCCCGTGCAGAAACTCGTGTTGCTCGACGAAGTAGCGGTACAGGCAGGCGGCCACCCACAGTTGCAACGCGGGATCGAAGGCGTGATATGACACCGGGCTCGACGCCGCCGAGCGGACCTGACGGTGGACGACATCGACCGCTTTTCGCATCAGCGTCCGGTCGGACTCGGTCCCGATGGTGGCCACTGCAAGGTAGGTCCCGGTGGTGCGGGCCCGCTTGAACGGGTGCTTGTAGACATTGCCACTGTCCACCGGGCTTTCCAGCACGCCGTACCCGACCCCCGGCCGTGACAGCTGCATGATGACATTCGCCGCCGGCAGCAACATGGCCGCCGGGTTCAACAGGTCGGCGACCCTGGTGATCGGCCGCTTCATCGCGGATCCCGCCTCATGTGATCGAGTAGACCACGCGTGAGACGTTACGGGCCGAGATTGGCGACGGTTGGCACGGTTGAACCGGGTCGTCGGTGGGCACCACTCCCCAATGACCGATCCTGCACACCATGGCGGAACTCCGCCGCCACCTGATTCACCCAATCTGTCACCGAAAGGGAAGTGGGTAGTCGCCCCTTCAACCAGCCCGCTGATGAGCCGGCCGCACCCGTTCAACCGGCGGAACGTGATGCTAGGGGTGTCGGCGGCGATCCTGATGATCGTCTTCATCATTGGCTTGTTATCGGTGTACTAACCGCGGTCCGCCATGTGAGGGACTTCACCGCGAATACAGATTAGACCTGCCGAAAAAGGGCATCTTCAACACATGTACATTGAATCGTCGGCTGGCGGCACCGACGCCTCCGCAGCCAAGTTGACGAATCTATTCCAACTCGGACGCGCGCACGCCTCCTACGACTACGTTCCGGAGATGTGGTGGGTGCTGGCCGCCCAGTTCATCACGCTCATCGCATTGCTCATCGTCGTCGTGGTGATCTGACCACCGGCCACCCCGATATGAGACGCTGCCCGGGTGGTTGCGACAGCTGGGCAGACCCGAGTTTTAGGTCTTCTCGCCGGCTATCTGGCTGACGTCACGGTGGCCGACCCCAGGCGAGGCCACCCGGTCGCGCTATTCGGCGCGGCGGCTGCAAAAGTGGAACAGCTCAGCTACCGAGACAGTAAGGCGGCAGGAGCGGTGCACGCCGGTGTGCTGGTGGGCATCGTCGGTCTGCTCGGGGCGGCACTGCAGCGGGCTGCGAGTTCGGCACTGGTGAGCGCGGTGGCAACCTGGGTGTCGCTGGGCGGAACCTCGCTGGCCCGTACCGGCACTCGCATGGCCCGGTTGCTGGACCGCGGTGACGTCGACGGTGCACGACGGTTGTTGCCGTCGTTGTGCGGGCGCGATCCCGCCGCACTGGACGAGGCGGGTTTGACGCGCGCGGCGCTGGAATCGGTGGCAGAAAACACCTCCGACGCCCAGGTGGCCCCCCTGCTGTGGGCGGCAGTCGGTGGAGCACCCGCGGTCTTGGCGTATCGCGCGATCAACACCCTGGACGCGATGGTCGGCTACCGATCGCCGCGTTATCTTCGATTCGGTTGGGCCGCAGCACGATTGGATGATCTGGCGAACTATGTCGGCGCACGGGTGACTGCCGGGTTGGTAGTGGTGTGCGCTCCGTTGGTCGGCGGATCACCCGGCGGCGCGGTGGAGGCGTGGCGACGCGACGCGAGCCGACATCCCAGTCCCAACGCCGGTGTGGTCGAGGCCGCGTTCGCGGGCGCGCTCGGCGTGCGGCTCGGCGGTCCTACCCAGTATCGCCACGAGTTGCAGATCCGGCCGACGCTCGGCGACGGCCGGCAACCCACGGTCGCTGATCTGCGCCGCGCGGTGCGGCTTTCGCGGGTGGTGCAGGCGGGTGCCGTCGCGGTGGCGGCGGGTGTGGCCTGCCGAGGGCGCTAACGCCGGCGGCCGTAACGGTCGGCGAGTTTTTCTTCCACGGTCGTCGCGGCTGGCCGTTCCTCGGTGGCGGGCGGGCTATCTCGGCGTCGAGCACGAACCTCGGAATAGCCGAAATATCCCACGGCGATCGGCGCGAGCACGCCGAACAGCACCCACTGGATGCCGTAGGAGAGATACGGTCCGGCGTCTAGATGTGGCACCCCGATGAGGCCGAGTCCACCGGGCTGGTTTTCGACCAGCTGCAGATACGACCCCGCAAGCGGCACTCCGGTCAACGTCGCGACTTGTCCGGTGCTCACCGAATACACCTGCAGATAGCCATCTCTGGTGAACGGGTCCTTGCCGATCACCGTCGGCTCTGAGTCGCGCAGCCGCGCGGTGATGGTCACCGTCTGGGTGGGCGGCGGCGGGATCGGCGGAACGTGCGATCCCTGCTCGGGCCGCACGTAGCCGCGGTCGACCAGCACCGTCGGCCCGTCATCGACGACGAACGGCATCAGCACTTCGAACGCCTGATCGCCATCCACTACCCGCAGCCGGGCCAGCACACGCACCTCCGGCAGGTAGTGCCCGGTGGCGGTCACCTGGCGCCACTGCGCCCCAGGAGCAGGCGAATCCTGTTGGGGAAGCACGGTTTTCAGTGC
>JALHRH010000439.1 GCA_022841565.1 Mycobacterium sp.
GGCCGGCGTTTCACAAATCGTTCCTCCGGCTCGCCGAGATGATCCACTCGGTGGCCAGCCAATCCCACGGGCCCACAACCATCAACGTGCTGTCCGGCGACGTGCACCACAGCTATGCCGCGCGCGTCGAGTGGGCCGGCGACGCCGCCGAGAAGACGGGGGCTACGGTGCATCAGCTGGTGTGCTCGCCGGTGCACAACTATGTGCCGCCGTACGTCAAGCCGGTGTTCACGGTGGCCTGGACGCGTCCTGCCGCCGCGCTCGCCCGATGGTGGGCACGCCGGCGCGGCGTGCCCGAGCTGCCGTTGTCCTGGTCGAATGTCTGCGGCCCAGTCTTCGGAAACACCATCGCCACCTTGGTGGTGGACGGCCGCAGTGCCGAAGTGCTTTTCGAGCAGCCCCGCGGCCCCGATGCGCTGGACGAGGTCGGCCGGGTGCGGCTCAACCGGCCGACCTGACGGGTGTGCGCGACCGCCGGTCCAGCACCCACACCGTGGCTAGCGTGAGCGCCACGGCGAACGAACCCAGAGCGATCAGACACCCCGCGGTGCCTCCGTTGAACGTCTCCCGATAGGCGGACATGGCCGGCAGCGTGGCGGTGAACCGGTCCAGATCCAGGTCGCGCCCCAGCGCTTGGAAAGCGTGGCGGTTGGCCAGGCCAAGGCTCATCAATCGCCCCGGGAGGGCCATCTGGTCAACGGGAACGATGGCGCCACCGAAGAGAACCTGCGGGAAACACAGCATGGGCAGTGCGAGTGCGGCCTGAGCGGCGTTGTGGACCGCGGCCGAGGCGAGCAAACCGAGGGCCAGCGCCGAGGTCGCTTCGATGACCATGGTCACGAACAGCATCGTGTACACGTGCCATCCGACGGCGGGAAGCCGACCGAGGGCACGCAGCACGGCCAGCAGCACCGCGCTCACTGCGGCCAGCACCGGGAGCAGGGCCGTGACCTTGGACGCCACGTAGGCTCCCACGCTGAGCCCCGCCAGTCGTTCCCGCCGGAATACGGCGATCTCCCCGACGATCTGGAGCAGTCCATAGGTGAGGCCGAAGAAGAAGCCGTCGAATGCGATCCAGAAGACGATCTGGGCCGGGCCGACGTCGGCCGCACCACCGGAATCGAACGCGCCGCGCTGGAACAGCGTCGCCATCATCGCCGTGACCAGCACCGGTGAACCGAGGAGAACCGTCAGGGTCAGCCGGTTGCGGACCAGCACGTCGACATTGCGGCGCGTCAGCAGCCACCATTGCCGCACGATTCCCGGGCATCTGACCTGCGGACCGGCGGGTGGAGCCACGCCAGGTCGGTCCGAGATCGGCTCCGCGCAGATTATCGGGGGGTGCCCAGCGTCGAGTCGGTCGTACACATCGGCGAGATCGTTCACCCGGAAATGGCGCCGCGCGGCCCTCGGGCTGCCGCTGAACACGAGATGGCCGTCGCGAGCCAGGAAGATGACCCGGTCACACCGATCGATGCTCGCCGGCTCATGCGTGGTGAGGACGACCGTGACCCCGCGCTCGCTCAGGCCCCGCAGCAGCCGCATCACATCGGCCGCGGTCGAAGGGTCGAGCCCGGAGGTGGGTTCGTCGAGGAAGAAAAGACGCGGCCGGGTCAACAGTTCCACGGCGATGCTGGCGCGCTTGCGTTGGCCGCCGGATAGCGCACGGACCGGCACCTCGGCCCGATCGGTCAGGTCGAGATCGGCCATGGTCTGCTCGACCACGCGATCCGCCTCGGCCGCGGGAGTGCCAGCGGGTAGTCGTAACCGTGCCGCGTAGCGCAGCGTGCGGCGCAGCGGCATTTCCAGGTGGATGATGTCGTCCTGCGGCACATAGCCGATCCGGGATTGAGCACTGTCGCGGGCACCCGGAACGACGCCGCTGTGCGAAACCTCGCCGTCGGACGGTGGCTGCAACCCGGCGAGGATTTTCAGCAAGGTGGTTTTTCCGGCCCCGCTGCCGCCGGCAATGGCGACCAGTTCCCCTGGTTCGATGGAGAGCGACAGCTGGTGCAAGATTTGTCGGGCGCCGACGCGTCGGGTGACGTCGACAGCATCCACCCGCGCGCCTGCCTGAGCTGGTTGAACCGCTAATTCGGTCATGTTGAGGTCCTCCCGTTAATCACTGGCCGGACCTGATCATCGGCCGGTGGCGGCACGGGTTACATGGGGCGTTTGCCTCAAACGCCGGGCGCGGCGTCGACCGGAAATCCCGCCAGACCCCGATCGATCGCTGCCAGACTCGCCTGAGTGCGGTTGTTGACGCCCAACTTCGTATAGATCCGCTCGACGTGATTGCGTGCGGTTTTCTCGGCAATGAACAATTCGCCGGCAATATCCCGGTTCGACCGGCCCTGCGCGACGAGTCGAAGGACTTCAACCTCCCGGTCGGTGAGCCCCGCCGACCACGAGGTCCGCCGGGTCGTCCGATGCCCGGCCGCCGCCAGAACGGCCTGCACCGCCTCGGCGTCGAGACGTCCCTCGCGCGCCTCTTGGCGCAGCTGACCGGCGGCCGCGCCCGGATGCAGGGCAGCGCGTTGCGGACGTGGCTCGAGGAGCTGGTGATACGCCGCCACCGCGGCGAGAAGCCGGTCGTGTGCCGTCAGTTCATTACCGGCAAGGCCTCGCGGAAAGCCGGACCCATCGATACGTTCCTCGTGCCTGGTGGCCACGGACACCACCGACGCCAAGCCGTCGATCCGGCTCAGGATTCGTCCCGTCAGGTAGGGGTACATCCGGACCCGCTCCCATTCGGCGGTGCTAAGCGGCCCCTTCTTCTCCCAAATCTGATTGGAGACCCCCAACCGGCCGAGACCCTGAACCAGGCCCGCGCGGTACAGACGGGTGACATCCGCAGCCGGCATGCGGCGGTGCCGGGCCGCCGCGGCCGCGAGATCGGCAACACCCCGCGAGTAGCCCGGCGAACAGGGGCACTTGAGATCGACGAAATCGGCCATCGCCCTGAGCAATTCGTCGATTTCCTCGTCACCGAGAATGCGGTCGCGTTCCGGTGCCTGCGCCAAAGCCGCCGTCCACACGTCTATTTCGAGCAGCCCCTCGACGATCGCGGCGGCATCGCGAACGAAAAGATCGACCACAGCGGGGCTGAACTGCGTACCACGGCGGGACCGGGCGATCTGGACAGCGTGTTGCAGGCCGGCCGTCCGCAGGTGGACCTCGATCACATCCGCCAGGTGCACGATGTGTATTTCGAGCGGAATATCCTCTTCGCGAGCACCATTCGGCATCCCCCGGCCGTCCCAGCGCTCGAAGATATACGCCAGCGCCGTGCCGACCTGCCGGTCCAAGCCGATCCGGTCGGACAGCACCCCGGCGGAAGTGCAGTGCGAGCTGATGAGGTTGGCAACCTGCTTACGCGCGGTGAGCAGAAAGGCGGCCGAGCGGATGCCGCGTTCCCATGCCGGCAATCCACGTCCCACGTGACTGACCATCAGCCGCAGGAACGGCAGCCCGGCCATATCCACCCCGTAGGTGTCGGCCCGGAAGGCGATGTCGTCCCCGAACAGCGCCGACAGCTCGTGGGAATCGGCGTGGCAACCGATCCAGCCCACCAGGTTGGCGTAGTACACCGTCGCGCACCGCCCGGCGTCCAGGCCCATCCGCTCGGCGATGCGAGTGGCGATCAGAGTAGACCGCAGCATGTGTTCCATCGGCTGTCCCAGACCGAGGTCGATCGCCAGCGATACCGCCGCGAGCAGCTCGGCCTTGCGCAAGCCTTTCGGCGAGGGCGTGGTCCGGGTTGGCTGCACGCCCCTCATTCTGCACTTTGTGGGGCAGTTGCCCCATGTGATGCCCCACTCCTGTGCCCTAACCTTGCCGGCATGGTCGCGACGATCGA
>JALHRH010000440.1 GCA_022841565.1 Mycobacterium sp.
GCCCCACCAGCACCACCCACCCCGCCGCTACCCCCGCCGATCAACCCGTTGGCCCCGCCAACCCCGCCCACCCCGCCAGCCCCACCCGGGGTCGCGGCGATCCCGCCGACACCGCCAGCCCCACCAGCACCCCACAACCCCGCCGACCCGCCACGTCCACCGGACTGCCCCGGGGCACCCGACCCCCCATTGCCGCCATTACCCACGATCCACCCGCCGTCCCCACCAGCCTGCCCGCTGCCCGCCGCGCCATCGACCCCATTACCGATCAGCGGGCGCCCCGTCAGCGCCTTCACCGGCGACAGCGACGTCAGATTCTGGGCGTCTTGCACCAAAGACTGCAGCGAAGCCGCGCTGGAGGCCTCCGCCGCCGAATACGCCCCCGCACCCGCCCGCAAACTCTGCATCATGCCCGCGTGCACCAGCGCCATCCGCGCATTCAGCGCCTGAAAATCCTGCGCGTAAGCGCCGAACAGCCGTGTCACGGCCGCCGACACCTCGTCACCGGCCAATGGAGCAATCCCCGTGGTCCACGGCACCGCCGCGGCACCGGCCGCCCGCAACGCCTCGCCGATCCCACTCAAGTCACCCGCCGCCGTAACCAGGGCCTGCGGAGTTGCGATCACAAAAGACGACATTGTGGCCTCCCAGGCTCACAGCGAGCACGTTTTATGCTTCGCCGCGCACGCTACACCCGAGGCGGCAAATAATTCTAGATTCTGTTTCTTGCGCGACGGCGCAAATCCGGCGGACGGCAGCAATTCCGTTCTTGAATTTCACACGCTCGCCCTCGTTGCAGTCGAAATGTGGGTGCCGATAACATCTTTCACGTCATGCGTCGCAACAGAGCATGCCGCGAGTGCGCGGTAAATTTTGCGCGAAACACCGCAGCCGGCACACGGCTGCCGGAAAAAGTCAACTGCCAAAAAACCAACGTGACACGAACAGAATCGAATTCCAAATTAGCTATTGATTCCTGGTACGCGACCTGAAAATTTAGCGACCGGATTCACCCAGAAATGCCCACCTCGGCGCCCAGCGTCGCGCGGCGCGGGAGCGGCGGAGAGAAGCTCCACCGCTGGACAGCGGCCCAGCTGGGAGACCTACTGGCCCGCGTTCTGCGCTAGATCGATGGCGTACTGGCTGACAAAGCGACCCGCCCCGGGGCCCCCATTGCAGGAGCCGTCGGACTCGCCGGGACGCTTGACCCACAGGTAGGCGTCGGCGTGCGCTCCCCCGGTAGCCGTGGTGGGCGCGGTGCCCAGGGCGCGGCCGCCGGGGTTGCACCAGCTCAGTGCGGAGTCGGGTGCGGGTCCGGCACCGTTGCGCGAGGTGTCGATGACATAGTGTGCGCCGTTCGTCATCCCCGAAATTGCCTCGCCGTAACCGGTTTCCTCATCGGTGCTGAAAAAGTTCGAGACGTTGAGGCTAAAACCCCGCGCATGGCCGACGCCGGCCTGGTTGAGCCTGTTGGCGATTTCCTCAGCACTCAACCAGCGCGAGTGTCCGCCGTCGACGTACACTGCGGCGGCCGGATCGCGAGTCAACGTATCCACCGCGTAGCGGATCAGGTCGAAGCGTTCCTGGCGCTGATCGGCGGACAGGCAGTCGGCCATGTCGAGCGCATCGGGTTCGACGATGATCGCCGCGGGCGAGCCGCCCAAACCTGATGCGATGCTGTCGATCCACGCGCGGTAGTCCGCGCCCGACGCAAACCCACCGGCTGCGTAGCTGCCGCAGTCGCGATGCGGGATTCCATACAGCGCAAAAATCGGCATGCTGCCGGCCGCCTGTGCCGCGCCGGCGTATCCCGCGACCCGCCCGCCGACCGAACCGGCGGGGAATGCCTGGTCCAGCCAGTACGCCTGGGGGGTGTTGGCGATGGCGGTGAGTTGCGCGTTCGGCGGATTGGCTCCTCGCGCGGCAGCCATGGCCGCTGATGCGGGATCGACGTAAAAAGACTGTCCCGCCAAGGGATTTGACGCATCGACCAGACGCATCGCCGAGCCGGCCTGCGTCGGATCGGCACACAGACCCACGGCGGCGACGGCCGCGACAGTCAGAAAAGGAGCGATCCAGCGAGAAACTGCACCTGCAGCTGTTGACATCACGCCAGTAAAATAATGCCGAATTGTGATAATCGCCAATCGCCGACGACGGGTGCCGTGCTTCGACCTAGTGCCCCTTGAACTCGTCCATCGAGTTGTAGACACCGACGCGCCGGAGGTAGAAGTCGCGCAGCCGGACCGGCAGCACCGCGCTGAGCACCTTGTTCATCCTTGACGTCCACGGTATGACGACGAACGGAGTGCCCTGCAGCATCGCCTTCCACGTCTCGTTAACGACGTCTTTTTGCTCGAGCATCGGGGTGAACAAGATGCCCTTGGCGCCCTCGAACATGCCCGTGTTGATGTAGGTCGGGCACACGGTGGTGACCTTGACCTGGTCGTGGCCAGCCTGCTCCAGCTCTAGGCGCACGGAATCCGAGAAGCCGATCGCCGCCCACTTGGACGCGGCATACGCGGCCATGCGGGGGATGGCGTTCAGCCCGGCCGACGAGGCGATGTTGACGAGGCGGCATTGCGCGCCAGACTCGATCATCGCGGGTAGGAACTCCCGGGCTACCAGCATGGGTCCGATGGAATTGACTTCCATGGTGAGCATGAAGTCGCGCGGCTGGTTCTCCCAGAAGTAGCCGTTACCGCGCACGATGCCGGCATTGTTGAACAGCACATGGATCGTGCCTACGGTATTACGGACCTGCTCCGCGGCCTCGGCGACTCGGTCCTGTGACGTGACGTCGACGGTGTCGTAGTGGATGGTGCCCCCGGCCGCTTCCAGCTCGGTTGCGGTCTCTTTCAAGGCAGTCTCGTTGGCGTCCCACAGGACCACCGCTGCGGCGCCCTCCTTGACTGCCTGGGTAGCGAACAGTTTGCCGAGGCCCATGGCGGCACCAGTGACTAGGACGTTGGTCCCCTTGACGGATTGCATGACTGTGCTCCTCTGAGGCGTCTTGGGTGTAGCGATCTGATAGCTCTTATACTCGCTCAACGCGGCACCGGCGAGGGCCTGGAGCGCTTCGATCTACGGTTTTCGCCGGGTGGACCGAGGCAGGGCCGCGACGTTGCTAGATGAATGCGACGGGCAAGATCGTCCCTGATGATCGGTGGTTGTCAGGCTTATCCGGTCAAACCGCATGGGGTGCTTGCCGATTCACGCGATCGGAGGGAGCTAGAAAGTCTTCGCTACAGCCGGCCTAGGTTGGACGGCCGCGCCCCATCCGAACGGGTTCAGATTGCGGAATGGGTCCGCCTTACGGAGGCATTGAAGGTCAGCGAGCGTGGTTTCGAGTGCGGTTTGCGTCCGTTGCTTGACCGCGGTTTCCCACTCGACGGCTTGGATGCTGCCGGGTCTCGTGGCGTCAATCGGCGGCCCGAAACGCAGGTACATCCGCTGCGGTCGTGGAATCAGAGTGGGCCCCAATCCGCGTGCCAGCGGGATGCCCACGCCCGCAAGGCCATGGAGACGTTCGCCGACACGCCTGCTCGTTTGCTCCCATGTGCTCTCACGTTCGACCAGGCTCAGATACACATCGTCGCCGCCGACCAGTCCAACGGGGACGATCGGATAGTCGTGCGCGATGGCCAGACGGGCGAATCCGCTACGGCCCTCCCAGTGCAATTGGTACTCCTCGCCCTTGAATTTGAGCATGTCCCGGCCGCCTCCGGGGAAGACGAGCACGGTCTCGCCGTGCCTCATCAGTTCTGCACCAGTGTCCGGGTGACCGAGTACTGCCCCGGCTGCCTCCAACACGTCGCGGGCAAGTCCGCCCATCCCTGCGAATG
>JALHRH010000441.1 GCA_022841565.1 Mycobacterium sp.
TATGAAGGTTGGTGAGCACCTGGATCGGGTCGTCCAGATGTACCGGAATGCGAAGCCTCCCAGCAGCCAGCATCGGGCCGATTCGCGGTGGGTCTCCTGCCGGCAACTCGAATGGAATACGCATCGACAGCGGATCTACGGGCACCTTGTCGTGCCGCTGCAGCCAGGCCCGCAGCGACAGTGTGCACGCCGCCAGCACGACGTTGGTGACGCTGCCACCGAACGCGGTGCTGACCGCCCTCGCATCAGCCAACGAGAGCGAAGCGAAAGCGACGGCGCGTCTTTTGGTCAACGGCGCGTTGAACAATGTCTGCGACGGAGTTCGGCTGAGCGCTGATGCACCGGGTGCCGCCGGGACCCGTTTGGCGCCGAATAGCCGACCACGCATGGCCTGCAACGCGCCAGACACCGTCTCGGCAATCAGCCACATACCCGTGACTTGGTTCTCGAACATCTCGGTCATCGCGTCAAGAACAAGCTCACCGACGTTCGGCGCTGGGCCCACGCTCGGCTCGATCGGCACATCATTGCCGACACCGCCGTGTGGACCGCGGCTCAGCAACCTCGGCAATAACGACGCTAGCCCCGCGGACTCGTCATTGAGCGCAGGCGACATCTTCACCACCAACGCCCATCGGCTATCCGCCAGACCATCGACCGTCCATGCCTCCCACAACCGTTCGCGGCTGGTCTGTCGACCGCTGGTCAAGTCCACGACAAGGTCTGCGAATTCGGTCGGACCGCCGGGGGGGCGAACCGATGCACAATGAATTTGCGGAAAAGGGTCATAGTCAGAGATCTCTGCCCATACAGGATGTCCGATACCCAGCGGTTTAGTGACCAGTCGGCCCCGGAAACGAGCGAGCTGCGGCAGCGACTCGGCAACCAATTGGTGTAAACGCTGGTGGCTGAGCTGATCGGATGCCCCGAGCACGATCACCGCAACGCTGTGCGTGGGTGTGCTCGAGCGCTGTGTTTGCAGTGACAGCGCATCGCCCCCCGACAATCGCGTAACCACTGTCGTCCCTTTCCCTTTCGACGAAACCACCAAGACCGGAAGTCTGTTGAGTTGTCCGTCGCACCAACACGCGACGCGGACGATCACTCGCGCAGTCCACGTGGCTCGAACCGTCGACGATGCGACTCAGCATGATCGCACTCGTCCAACCGACGGCGCCAATGACGCTACTCCAGTTTTGGGATTTCAGACCGGGACGTCGGCCCAACAACGGAGGACTTTCAGATCGCCGTCGCTCCGCATCCCGCGATGAGTCTTCGAGTCACTGCGTCCACAACGGCGGCCGATCGATTCAACGCAGGACACCTGGCTCGCCGGCGACGGCGCGTGCCACGACTTCGCGCATCTGCTGGTCGCGTGGCTGCGTGCGGTAACGGTTCCGCTGCCGCAAGGTATCCCTACCCACGCCAGGCCCGTTATCCATGCCAGGACCGTTGCCGGGCATCTTTCACGCGGATCGCCGAGGTTCTGGTCGAGGGCATGGCGGGATGGTTCTCGATCAACCCGAGTACGGTAGGAACCATCGGCGATAACTCGTGCATGACAAATCAAAGTCCTGTCGTTGCCGATTCGAAGGATCTGGCCGGTCTCGCGGTCAAGACGGGAGCGTCGCTGTGACGCTTGGAAGCAATCAGATGGAATCCCGCAGCCGGCATAGCCCGCCGGAGCACACGCCGCGCTTGCGGCTCAAGCCCAAGGCGCCGGTGAGTGGATATGTCGATGGTGCGTGGCAACCGCACAGTGACAACCTCACAGCGGAGCTACCAGATCTACTCTCCGTGCTATCGGTTCGACTCGGGCCGGTTGCGCGCGTGGTCTACAACGTCAACGAATGGTCTACGGCGCCAGCCAAATTCGCAACTGGTGGGCGCACGGTGCGATTGGACGGATATAGTCGGCAGCCCGTCCACACCCTGGAGGTCCTCGGACTCAATCGCAATAAGATCGTGCTCCTGGTGGTTTCTCCGAATACCGGTGCAGACGAAGCACACGCCATCATGATGGCGGCGGCCGGCCCACACAACGGTTCGACCGTCGATATGCTGTTGCAGGGCACTTCGCTGTAAGCGTAGACGGCGGCCAGCGGGAGCAGGCGCGGCGAACTATTCGCCCAGTGCAGCCGCGGAAGCAACGCTCCGCGAGCGGCTCACCTCGAACAGTTTGTCGCCCCGAGCCGCTCGAACAATACACTCGGCGGTCTCGAACGCCCGAGAGTCACGATGAACCGGATAGATGGGCATACTGGCCGCCTGCCTTAATAGCATGACGGCGAGTGCCGCGGCAGTTCGGTGCGGAACGATCAGAAGCTTTGTCCGCGCATTGCGTCCATCCACTGTCATGACGTGTGGGTGTACGCCCTGGAACCAATGCCAGTTGAGATTAGGCTGGCTTTGCAAAGAAGACCAGTTGACGCTGATGTCGGTGACCGTGCCCAAAGGGACGTCCAAAACAGCGACCAACTCGGGCAGTTCTCGCGCAATCACCCCGGTTCGGGGCCACCACGCGCCGTCAATCTTGTCCCCGAGCCGGGCTGCCAATGTGAGTCGCACCGGGCTGGCCTGCGGGCATGACACAGGCCGCGCCACCGCAGCCGTCGCGACAACCTCACACCATTGCGCCTCCGGGTCCAATATGACCTCTGACGTCGGAAACCCTTGAGGGGCAGTGACAACGGGTGACGCATCCGCGCGCTTCATGGGACGAACCTTCCGGGTACAACGACCGATCCGCACGTCGGACCGACGGAGGAATCGCATTTACCCGTGCCCTCGACAGCAGAAAAGTCGATCGATGTCACCGCAGAAAACGAAACAGCTCACCTCCGACGTTACGCCATCCCGTTCGACGGCGGCAGAAGCCCGGAGCCCGGTGCCGCAGACCCGACGATTGGCCGCCCGGCTCGCCGGCTCGGCCGCTGACCAAAGCACCATGGCGGTCCGGGACTGGCTCCGGCAGGTTGAGAGGTATCGGCAATCCTTGTACGCGACATCCAGGGTCGCTTCACCGCCGGTTCCCCGGCTTGCCTCGGCCGCGCCGCCGCCGAGACGGGAAGTTCCCAATACCGCTGTCACACAACGGTCTTCAGGGGTCTTCAGGGGTCTTCAGGGGTCTTCAGGGGTCTTCAGGGGTCTTCAGGGGTCTTCAGGGGTCCACTGATTGCCCCCACGGTTTCGTCGCACGAGCAGCAGTTCCCTCACCGTCGAACGCGGCTCTGCTTCAATCAGTTTCACCCAGCCGCTTGGTCATGGCGGCGCTGCGCTACGCGCCCGCCCGGCGGAACTCCTGCACCGCGGCGAAACGCGCAGGCATTGCAATTATCTCATTTCGAAGACTCCGTCCTGGAGATTGACCACAAAGATTTACTTCGCACTGAAATACTCAGCGCGCCCGGACACCTTCTCGACAGCGATTCTTCCGTCGCATGGCCAAATTAGGCTATACTTCCAATATCGCGGGTTCGTCGGGTACGCCCCCCATGGTGACCGTCTGCGATAGCAGAATAAGCAGGCGGGACGCATGAACGTGGCGCATTTTTCTCATTCCCCTTCGGTCGCTACCCGACTCGCGCTGTGCGAACGTGACCAGACACTCACTGCGGTAGATGGGGTCTGGTGGCCGAAAAGCTCAAATCTGGGCATTGAGCTGCCTGATTTGGTTGCCGTTTTTGGTTTATGGATTGGGGCGGTGCGTCGAGTTGTCTACGATCCGAGAGTTTGGTTACCCGCCCCGGCACGAATTGTTCAGCACGGCGAAATGGTTTCGCTTAATCCTTACCGGCTGGTTTTCAGCGACACCGTTTATCTGCAAGGC
>JALHRH010000442.1 GCA_022841565.1 Mycobacterium sp.
CGGCAAACGCGGCCGACAGGGCGGCTTGGACCGCCCCGTTGAGCGCACCCAGGGAGGCCTGCAACGCCGGCAGGCTGCCCGACAGGGCCGCGCTCAGCGCGCCCTGGAAAGCGGCGCTCACGGCCGGGAGTGTGGCGGAGAAGCCAGCGGATAGCGCACCGCTGAGGGCGGCGGTCAGTGTGGCGTTGAGGGCAGAGTTGAGGGTGGCCAGCCCTGTGCCGAGGCCGCCGGTGAGCTGAGCAGCGAGGTTGCCCCCGGTTTGGGCCAGTGTGTTGAGGGCGGCCGAGAAGGCCGGCAGTCCGCCACTGAAAGCAGCGCTCAATGCGGCGCTCAGGCCGTTGAGCCCACCGGTGAACGCACCGTTGAGGGCGGCGGAGAGGCCGGCCAGGCTGGCGCCGAAGCTGCCTGACAAGGCCCCCGACAGGGATGCCGACAGGGCGGGGAAGGCTGCGCTGAAGTTGGCGGCCAAGTTCTGGCCCGTGCTGAGCAGTGCGCTCAGCACACCCTGGAACGCCGGCGCACCGCTGAGGGCGGCGTTGAACGCGGCGCTGAGGGCGGTGTTCAGACTTGCCAGGCCAGTGCCGAAGCCGCCGGCGAGTTGAGCAGCCAGGGCCGGGAAGTTTCCGGCGAGGCTGGCCCCGGTCTGCACCAGTCCCTCCAATGCCGCGGAGAGGGCCGGCAGGCTCAAGGTTCCGCTGAGCGCAGCATTCAAGCCGGCGAGGCTGGCTTCAAGGCTGCCCGACAGGGCGCCGTTGAGCGTCGCAGCCAGGGCAGGAAGGGTCGCGCTGAAGTTGGCGGCCAAGCTCTGGCCCGCGTTGATCAGTCCGCTGATGCCAGCTTGCAGTGTGGGAAGGCCTCCGGTGAGGGCCGCGTTGAGTGCGGCGTTGAGGCTGCCCAAGCCGGTGCCAAAGGCGCCGGAGAGCGCGCCGCTGAGCTGTCCGGCCAGCGCGGGGAGCGCGGCGCTGAAGCCGGCTGCGAAGTTCTGGCTGGCGTTGAGCAGCGCCTGAACGGCGGGCAGGCCTCCGCTAAGGGCGACGTTGAGTGCACCGTTGAACTGTGTCGCCAGAGCGGGCAGCGCAGCACTGAAGCTACCTGCCAGGTTCTGCCCGGCGCTGATGAGTCCGTTCAGGCCGGCTTGGAAGGCCGGCAGTCCGCCGCTGACGGCGGCATTGAGTGCGCCGCTGATTTGGGCCCCGAGGGCGGGCAGGGTGGTGCCGAAGTCGGTGGCCAGCCCGGACAGGGTGCCGAAGAAATTGCCGACCAGCATTCCGCCGGTCTGGGCCAGCTGGGTTAGTCCCGAGAAGTTTGCGTTCAGGTTGGCCGTCAACGCAGCAGACAGGTTGGCGCCGATTCCGGTGCTCAAGAACGCCTCGAGGGCCGCATTAGCAGGGCCGAATAACGCGGAGCCGGTGCTTGACAGGGTGGCACCGAGGCTCTGCAGGGCCACCCCGGAGTTGACAATGGCTTGCCCGGTTTGGGCCAGCCCGGCGCCCAGCCCGGACGTGAGCGCACCGCCGGTCTGAAGAGCCAGTCCGGCCCCGAGGTTGGGCAGTGAGCTGAGCGCTCGTAGCGTCGCTCCGGCGTCTAAGCTGCCCATCAACGACCCGGACCCGCCGATCTGACCGCCCAGCCCGGGAAGGCCGAAGGCGGCGCTCAAGGCACCGTTTACCTGTGTAGCAAGGTTCGAAACGCCATTCTGCAGGGCCGCCACGAGACCACCGGAGGTCAGCAGCGCCGAACCGTTGACCGCCTCGGCGGCGGCGTACGAGGTCGCACTCTGGGTCATCAGTGCGACGAACTCTTGGTGGTAGGCCGTCGCTCGGGCGCTGACAGCCTGATAGTCGGCCCCCAAGGTGCCGAACAGCCGGGCGATCGCAGCCGACACCTCGTCCGCGGCTGCGGGCACGAGCTCAGTTGTCGCGCCCGCTGCGGCAGAACTAACGTCGACCAAGGATGAGCGTATACCGGCTAGCTGCTCGGCCGCCGCTTCGACGAATTCAGGCACAGCAATGACATAAGACATGTCCATCTCCCCCGAAATGACCCCAATGGAACGGCCGCGACCCAACGACGCCCGATCGTCATAGGGGGCAACAGCGTGGGGAATAGATCCCCGCGCGGGGAGGTAGCTAAACGTGCAATTTCTAAGAATTTTCGGCCATAATCTTATGGATTGCGATTTACCGTCGCGGTCCTGCGCATTGCTTGAAATCAGCTGCGCCAGAGAGCAACTGCTCCGTCGGGTATAGCGGTGGTGGTAGGGAACGTGAAGGGCTGGTTCGGCATGTCCTGTTGAGGTGCCGCCGGCGGGCCCCTGGCGGGCCGACGCGGGGAATCCTGCAGGCCCTGAGGGCATTAATTTGCAAACTTGTGCATAACAATGCAGAATCGCCGGATGGTCGACGCTATACGGGTTGCGGTTGCCGGCGCCAGCGGCTATGCGGGCGGCGAGATTCTCCGCCTGCTCCTCGGGCACCCGGCCTACGGGGACGGTCGCCTGACAATAGGTGCGGTGACTGCGGCCACCAGCGCCGGCAGCATGCTGGGCGAGCACCACCCCCACCTGATCCCGCTGGCGCAGCGCATTGTCGAACCGACCGAGCTCGCCCAACTGAGCGGCCACGACGTGGTTTTTCTGGCGTTGCCTCACGGACACTCGGCGGCCTTGGCGGAGCAACTCGACCCGGAAACCTTGATCATCGACTGCGGCGCAGACTTCCGGCTCAGTGACGCGACAGCCTGGGAGCGCTTCTACGGCTCCGCGCATGCTGGGAGCTGGCCCTACGGTATGCCCGAGTTACCCGGCGGACGGGACCGGATACGCGGTGCGCGCCGTATCGCAGTGCCCGGCTGCTACCCGACGGCGGCCCTGCTCGCCCTGCTGCCTGCCGTGGCAGCGGACCTCATCGAGCCGGCTGTCACTGTCGTCGCTGTCAGTGGTACTTCGGGAGCCGGTCGCGCAGCCAAGACGGAACTGCTCGGATCGGAGGTCATCGGATCAGCGCGCGCATACAACATCGGCGGTGCCCACAGGCACACCCCCGAAATTGTGCAGGGGCTGCGGTCGGTCACCGACCGTGATGTGACCGTCTCATTCACCCCAGTGCTGATCCCGACCTCCCGCGGCATCCTGGCCACCTGCACCGCGCGCACCCGTGCACCGATCTCGCAGCTCCGGGTAGCTTACGAAAAGGCCTACCAAGCTGAGCCTTTCGTTCATCTGCTGCCGGAAGGGCAGTTGCCCCGCACCGGCTCAGTAATCGGGAGCAACGCTGCGCACATCGCCGTCGCTGTCGACGAAGACGCCGCGACCTTCGTGGCGATTGCCGCGATCGACAACCTGGTCAAGGGAACGGGAGGTGCAGCCGTGCAGTCGATGAATCTGGCGCTGGGTTGGCCCGAGACCGAAGGGCTTTCGGTGGTTGGAGTGGCCCCATGACAAAGGCCTCGACCGACCTGACCGACGAAACGAGGTTGCTTCGCGCGCAGGGCGTCACCGCCCCGGCCGGGTTCCGGGCCGCCGGCATCGCAGCCGGGATTAAGGCATCCGGTGCTCTCGATCTCGCTCTGGTCTTCAACGAGGGACCCGACTACGCAGCAGCCGGAGTGTTCACCCGCAACAAGGTCAAAGCCGCACCCGTGCTGTGGACTCAGCAGGTGCTGACCACCGGGCGGCTACGTGCGGTGATCCTCAATTCCGGCGGCGCGAACGCCTGTACGGGTCCGGGGGGTTTCCAGGACACCCATGCGACGGCCGAAGCCGTCGCCGCCGCGTTATCGGACTGGGGAACCGAAACCGGCGCCATCGAGGTCGCCGTCTGCTCAACC
>JALHRH010000443.1 GCA_022841565.1 Mycobacterium sp.
CGGCACCCAGAACGCGAAAGGCGCATGCGGCCGGCTCGTTTCGCGGCCCGGGCAAGCGACACAGGCCGCGACAACGAGCCGTGAATCGCGCTTCGACGACATCGGCACCCAGACAACGCTTCTCGCAAACGGCTCCGCGAAGCGCTCACAGCTTCATCATGATCCGCCATCACGACGGCGAATGCCGTTGTGCGCCTCTGGTACGCAGCCGCGTCGTGACCGCAAGCCGCGGGTGCCGCACATGTGCCGGTGAACGCCACGAAAGCACTGCTGCGGATGTCGACGATCACGTGGCCACGTTGGAACAGCTCGCCGACGTGGCAGGAAATGTCCAGCACCAGCGGTGACGATTTCAGCAGGGGTTTGACTGACGGGCTCGCCACATGTGACGATTTCGTCAGACGATGCAGTCTTCGGCGGCCTTCCCGGCAACCGCTGGATGCCGGGCCAAGGAGGAAGTTCAATGGGCAGAGCCCCCGACGGCGTTGCCGCCGACCGCGAGAATATCTACGCCACCAGCGCTCTGTTGAGCCCTTACCCCCACTACCAGCGGTTGCGCCGGGCCGGGTCGGTGGTGTGGTTGCGCCGGCACCGGGTGTACGCACTGCCGCGTTATGCCGAATGCAGGGCCACGCTGCGCAACGATGAGGCGTTCATCTCCGGCAACGGCGTCGCGCTCAATCCGCTGAGTAACCGACTGTCCCGCGGCACCACCCTCAACAGCGACGGCGCAGAACACGACCAGCGCCGCAAACTGTTGGCCCACCGACTGTTACCCAGGGCACTGCGGTCTGTCGGCGAAGCCATCGACGAGCAAGCCGATGCCGTGGTGGACGCCGCCTTACGCCAAGGCGCCGTGGACGCAGTCGCCGATCTTGCCACCGCCCTACCGCTGGCCATCGTCCCCGATCTGGTCGGCTGGCCGCGCGACGAGCGCGAGCATCTCATCACCTGGGGTGGCGCCACCTTCGACATCCTGGGTCCGCTCAATTGGCAAGCCGTCAAAGCCATTCCGCGCACGTTGCAGATGCTGATGTTCGCGCGCCGGGTGGTGCGCAACCGCTCCGTGCTCCCCGGGAGCATGGCGCACGAACTGCTCCGCGCCGCCGACGACGGCAAGCTCACCCACGCCGAATGTCCGAAGCTGATGGTCGATTACATCGCTCCCTCGCTGGACACGACGATCAGCGCGATCTCCAATGCCGTCTACCTGCTCGCGAGCCATCCCGAACAGTGGCGAATGCTCAAGGACGACCCCGCCCTGATCCCGAATGCCATCAACGAGGTCATCCGCTACGAGTCCCCGCTGCGTGCCTTCGCCCGCCAAGTCCGCGCCGACACCGAAATCGACGGCGCGCCGATTCCGGCGGGTTCACGGGTCCTGATCATGTACGCGTCGGCAAATCGCGATGAGCGGGAATGGGACAACCCCGATGTCTTCGACATCCGACGCGACGCCAGCCGCCAACTCGGATTCGGCAACGGAACTCACGCGTGCGCCGGCCAGGGACTCGCCCGGATGGAAACCGCTGCCATGCTGCGTGCCCTGCTAGAGCGCGTTGACCGGGTTGAGGTGACGGGTCAGCCGGCATGGGCGGTCAACAACATCATTCACCGGCATCACACCCTGCCAATCAAGCTCATCGCCGCCTGAGGTTGCCCGAGGAAGTGACCGACCAGACATAGTTCGCACCCTAACTAATAGGGTACGATGATATGTATCGACGCCCACCCGGGCTGCGGTTCGCAACCCAACGCAGGAGCCATCATGGCCAGCACTCGCCCGAACCTCTGGCAATACATCGGCTATGCATACGGACGTCGGTTACCCGATTCAATGCGCGACTGGGTGGCTCGCGACCTGGCCGGTCCGGGTGCCATCCGTCGACACCTGATCCGGATGGCGATACCCGCGCTGGTGGTGCTGGCTCCGCTCTGGCTACTGCCCGCATCGCTGTACGTGCACACGGAGATGACAGCGCCGATCTTTGTCTGGGTCTTGTTGATGGCGCTGGCGTTGAACAAGGTGTGGCGCCGTCACCGACTGGCCCAGCACGGTCTTGATTTCGGTCTGGTCGACGTCATCAAACGCCAGAAGCAAGCCCGTATCCACGATGACTACGCCCGGCGTTACGGCCCGCGTCCCGAAGAGGCGAAATGGCAGGACAACAGCAGCCCGTTCTAGACGCAGGACAGTAACGGCAACGAAGGAACGGTCACGTCATGCGCACAGAAGTCGACGGGGAACTTGACCCCCTGTCATTGGAGCGCCAGATCTGCTTCGCGCTCGCCATCACCAACCGGGCGGTGCTCGCGGTCTACCGCCCGCTACTGGAACCGCTGGGCCTGACCCATCCGCAGTACCTGGTGATGCTGGCGCTGTGGGACAACGCAAAGGGAAAGCCCGGCGGAAATCCACTGTCGGTCAAGGACATCGCCGCGCTGTTGCAGATGGATTCGGCCACGTTGTCACCAATGCTCAAGCGCCTGCAGGCGCAGGGTCTGATCAGCCGGACGCGCAGCCTCGCCGACGAGCGCACCACCCACATCGCGCTAACACCCCAGGGCCGCGATCTCCGCCGCCACGCGCTGAAAGTTCCGACCGCGGTGGTCGAGCGTCTCGGCGTCGACCTGACCGAACTCGAGCATCTTCGCGAGGTGTTGACCAAGATCAACGCCGCCGCGGTAGCGGCCGGTGCGCTCAACGTCTAAGCAAAAGTCGCGGCAGCACACTGACTTTCGCGGGTGTGGGAAGCCCCGACCCGGGTATACCCCGCGCTGTGGCTAATCCCTCACCAGCCTGCGAAAGCTTGCGTCAATTGGCTGCGGCACACGGCGTGGCGACCTCCTACCGCAACGAGCGACGGGAGCCGGTCAACGTCGACGCCGACGCGGTGATCCGCGTACTCGGCCTGCTCGACGTCGAAGCCCGTACCGAACCCGCCCGGCGCCGCGAGTTGGCGAGGATCACCGAGCGCCGCCGTGCCGGCGTCCTGCCACCCACCATCGCAGTACGCGTGGCTGGACGTGCCCGGCCGCTGCCGGGTGCGGTCGCGTTGGAAGCCGAGGACGGAGCCCGGCTCGACGTGCGTGACGAGCTACCCGGCGACCTGGCGGCAGGCTGGTATCGGGTCGAAACCCGCGACGGCCAGCGAGCCACGGTGGTCGTCGCACCTCCGCAAGTGCCGTCGACACCGCCCACCTGGGGCTGGATGCTGCAGTTGTACGCACTTCGCTCGGCCCGCTCTTGGGGGATTGGCGATCTCGGGGACCTGCAGGAGTTCATCGGCTGGACCGCCGCCGAGCACGGTGCCGGCGCCGTGCTGCTCAACCCGCTGCACGCGCCCGGCCCCACCCATCCCGTACAACCCTCGCCGTACACGCCATCGAGCCGGCGATTCGCCAATCCGCTGGCGCTGCGCATCGAGGACCTCGACGCCTACCGTGGAGCCGACCCGGGCACCCGCGCCGAAGTGGACGCGCTGCGGGTCTCGCCGACCACCGAGCGAATCGACCACGATCTGGTGTGGGCGGCCAAACGATCGGCGCTCGAATTGCTTTGGCGCGCTGACGGCCGGCCGTCGCCGCTGGACGCCCTACCCAGCTCCGACGGGCTGCGCGACTGGGCCACCTATTGCGCGCTGGCCGAGCGGCATGGCGGCCGCTGGAGCCGCTGGCCCCAGCCCTTACGCGACGTCAACGGGCCCGCCGTGGCCCAGGCACGCCGGGAGCTGGCCGCACGGCTGGCGTTCCATGCCTGGGTGCAGCAACGGTGCGCCGAGCAGCTGATCGCGGTGCGGACCACCG
>JALHRH010000444.1 GCA_022841565.1 Mycobacterium sp.
GCACCGACGTCGACCAATCCTGCATCGCCCAGACCACCGTTCCTACGTTCAGCATCCCCGAGGGATGAAGACGGCCATTTTCATCGGATCGGTGGCGGAGCGCTACCAACGCGCGCGTACCTGGACGGTGGGCTCCGACCCCGGGAAGCTGCGGCTGCGACTGGCTTTCCGTACCACGATCGCGTTGGCCTGCTCGCTTCTCGTGATGTATGCGCTGACTAGTGCGGTCCACCAACCATTGTCCGTCGCACTGCTAGGAGCCGTGATCACCATGATCGCGGCACGGTCGGTCAACGAGCCCGACCCGCGCCAGCAACGAATCACGATGGCGCTGCTGCCGGTGCCGGCGGCGCTGTCCATCACCGCTGCCGCGCTGCTCTCGCCGTATGAGTTGATCAGCGACATCGTCTTCGTAGTCGTCGTGTTCGTCGCGGTCTACATCCGCCGCTTCGGAGCCCGCGGACGCGCGCTCGGGATGGTCGCGTTCATGGCCTATTTCTTCAACCTTTTCCTGCACGCCGGTGTGCACGAGTTGCCGTGGATGATCGTCGCCGTCCTGGTGGGCACCTTCTGCACATTCGTCATGACCACCTTCCTGCTGCCGGACCGTCCAGCACGCGTGCTGGAGTCCACCATTCGCTCACTGCGAGCGCGGATGGCGATCGTCATCGACACAACCGCCGACGTCCTGCGGGTGGGCCGTCTCGACGACCGGCGTCGGCGGCGACTGCAAAGCCGGATCGCCCGGCTCAACGAGACAGCGCTGATGGCGCAGGACCAGATCGAGGACAAGGCCGACCCAGCGGCGTTATGGCTCGGACATAGCGGCACTCAGCTGTCACCGTGGCTGTATGACGCCGAACTCGCCGTCGAATGGGTCGCGATCGCCGGCAACCGCGCCGTGTCCGAGGCATCGGAGATCCCCGCGGGAACGCGGGCCGAGCTGGTCGCCGCGCTCACCCAACTCGGCTGGGCCATCGAGGCTGCCGAGCCGGTGGGGCTCAGTCGTGCCGCGGATCAGGCGCAACAGATCCTGGATCGTCAGCCCGCGCCCCCCGGCGAGCCCCAGCAAGCCGCGGTGCGTCGTCTCGCCCTAGCGATAATCGGTGCTGCGACAGCGACTTCGGAGGTGCGGCACCAGATCGAACGGGATGGTGCCGACGGCGAAACGGCGCGAGAGCCCGACGACGCCTCCCCCGGTACCGAGAGCGAGGGGGCAGAGCACCCGCAGGGGCTGCTCCCGACGACCCGGCAAGCCATCCAGGCCTCGGTCGCGGCGTCGTTGGCAATCGTCATCGGCGACCTGGTGTCGCCGGCTCGCTGGTACTGGGCGGTGATCGCGGCGTTCCTCGTTTTCGCCGGGACCAACACCTGGGGAGATACCCTCACCAAGGGCTGGCAACGCCTGCTGGGCACAGTGCTGGGTGTGCCGGCCGGCCTCCTGGTCGCCACCGTGGTCGGCGGCGACCGCACCGCTTCGCTGGTGATGATCTTCATCTGCCTGTTCTGCGCGTTCTATTTCATGCAGGTCACCGCGAGCCTGCTGGCCTTTTGGATCACCACGACGCTGGCGCTGCTGTATGGGCTGCTGGGCCAGTTCAGTTTCGACGTACTACTGGTGCGGATCGAAGAGACCGCGATCGGTGCGATGATTGGCGTCGCCGTCGCAATTCTAGTGCTACCCACCAACATCGGCACCGTGCTGCGTAAGGACAGCCGCGAATTCCTGGCCGAATTGTCCGCGCTGATCGGGACCTGCGTCACGACCATGTTCGATGACGCCCTACCGGAGAGCTCGACCGAACAGGCGCGGCAATTGGACCGCAAGCTGCAACAGGTCCAGGCCACCGCCAAGCCGCTGTTGGCGGGTGTCGGCGGGCTGGCGGGTCGGCGCTCCGTTGCGCACAGGCTGAGATTGTTCCGTGCCTGCGACCGCTACGCCCGCATCCTGGCACGACGGAGCGAGCAGTACCGAGATCTGGACTGCCCGGATGAGTTGGCCGCCGCGGTAACGGCTGCGGCCACTCAGATACAAGGCAACATCGATGCATTGGTCGCAACGCTCGACGGCGCGGACGCCTCCTTCGTCCTCTCCGCGGCCGATGCCCTGGACGCCGCGGAGGCGCTAGCACGGCAGTACGACAGCACCGTCAACCCGGCGGCGGCCGGTGCGCAACGACACCCCTCGGTGCTGCACCCGTTACGTCAGATCGACCGCGCCATCGTTGCCGCGGCCACCCACCTTGATGCCGAGGCAGGGCTCAAAATGTCTAACCCGCAAGGGAACTGACCCCAGGGGACCGACCCACCCATTCAGAGAATGCCGATCGGCACCAAAGTCACCGGTGCGACAATTATCTATCCAGGGCCGGTGTTCCTCGATACCATCTCCCTTACCCTCCCCGAGGAGCTCAAAGGAGCCGCGCAATGGCCGCCCTCAACTTGCCGCCGGGATTCGATTTCACCGACCCCGACATCTACGCCCGCCGGCTGCCGGTACAAGAGTTGGCGGAGCTGCGCGCCAAGGCACCGATCTGGTGGAACGAGCAGCCAATCAATACCGGCGGGTTCGCAGACGGCGGCTTCTGGGTGGTGAGCAAGCACCGCGACATTCGCGAGGTCTCGTTGCGCAGCGACATCTTCTCCTCGGCCGAGAAGTCCGTCCTGCCGCGCTACCCACCGGGCGCGGCGCAGGCCCAAATCGAACTTGGGCGGGCGTCGATGATCATGATGGACGATCCGGAGCACAGCCGGCTGCGCAAGATCGTTGCGCGCGGGTTCACCCCTCGCGCCGTCGAACGGTTGCGCGCCGACCTCGCCGAGCGCGCCCGTCAGATCACCGCGCGAGCCGCAGCGGAAGGTTCGGGTGACTTCGTCAGGCAGGTGGCCTGCGAGCTGCCGTTGCAAGCGATCGCGGGCCTGCTCGGGGTGCCGGCGGAGGACCGCGAGAAGCTCTTCGACTGGTCCAATCAGCTGGTCGGAGCCGACGATCCGGAATTCTCCGATCACGATTCGATGACTTCCACAGCCGAGATGATCTGGTATGCAATGCAATTGGCGGAGCGCAGAGCCGCCGAGCCGGGCGAGGATATTGTCACGACGCTGATTCGTGCCGACGTCGACGGCCACCATCTCACCGAGGCCGAATTCGGGATGTTTGTGGTCACGCTGGCCATTGCCGGCAATGAGACGACCCGCAATTCGATCACGCAGGGCATGCTGGCCTTCACCGACTACCCCGACCAGTGGGAGCTGTTCAAAGTCCAGCGCCCCGCTACCACCGCCGACGAGGTCATCCGCTGGGCCACGCCGGTTACCTCGTTTCAGCGAACTGCGTTGGCCGACACTGAACTTGGTGGCGTCGCGATCAAGAAGGGCCAGCGGGTGGTGATGTTCTACCGGTCGGCCAATTTCGACGAGGATGTGTTCGACGACCCCTACACGTTCAACATCCTGCGCAGCCCGAACCCGCACTTGAGTTTCGGCGGCACCGGAGCGCACTACTGCATAGGCGCCAACCTCGCGCGCATGACGATCGATTTGATGTTCAACGCGATCGCCGACACCATGCCCGACCTCACCTCGCTCGGCGATCCCGAGCGTCTGCGGTCACCATTCATCACCGGCATCAAGCATTGGCCGGTCGACTACGGGAAGTGCCCCGCTCATCAGAACGCCTAAGCGTCAATCGGGTTCGTCGTCCTCGGGTGTGAGCAGTTTCTCGGGGTGGCGGAAGGTGTTGATGCGGGGTTGGCCGTGATCGAGGTG
>JALHRH010000445.1 GCA_022841565.1 Mycobacterium sp.
CAACGCACCCCGGCGCCGCCGACCTTGCACTCGGCATAGGCGAGTGCTAATAATGACGTTGGCACTCGGCATAGGCGAGTGCTAGGTCGGGACGGTGAGGTCCAGCACCAAGTCGCTGTGATCGTCCGTCGCGGGCACTGCGCCCGGCCAGCGTAAGTAGCGGGGTTGTCGTCACCCGTGACCCCAATTTCATTCCCAATCCGGAGGAAGCACTTCGCAATGGCCAAGACAATTGCGTACGACGAAGAGGCCCGTCGCGGCCTCGAGCGGGGCCTCAACGCCCTCGCCGACGCGGTAAAGGTGACGTTGGGGCCCAAGGGTCGCAACGTCGTACTGGAGAAGAAGTGGGGCGCTCCCACGATCACCAACGATGGCGTGTCCATCGCCAAGGAGATCGAGCTGGAGGACCCGTACGAGAAGATCGGCGCTGAGCTGGTCAAGGAAGTTGCCAAGAAGACCGACGATGTTGCCGGTGACGGCACCACCACGGCCACCGTGCTGGCACAGGCGCTGGTCAAGGAGGGTCTGCGTAACGTCGCCGCCGGCGCCAACCCGCTGGGTCTCAAGCGCGGCATCGAGAAGGCCGTCGAAAAGGTCACCGAGACCTTGCTGAAGTCGGCCAAGGACGTCGAGACCAAGGAGCAGATCGCGGCCACCGCGGGCATCTCCGCGGGCGACCAGTCCATCGGCGACCTGATCGCCGAAGCGATGGACAAGGTCGGCAACGAGGGCGTCATCACCGTCGAGGAGTCCAACACCTTCGGCCTGCAGCTCGAGCTCACCGAGGGCATGCGGTTCGACAAGGGCTACATCTCGGGCTACTTCGTCACCGACGCCGAGCGTCAGGAAGCCGTCCTGGAAGACCCGTACATCCTGTTGGTCTCCAGCAAGGTGTCGACCGTCAAGGACCTGCTGCCGCTGCTGGAGAAGGTGATTCAGGGTGGCAAGCCACTGCTGATCATCGCCGAGGACGTCGAGGGCGAGGCGCTGTCCACCCTGGTTGTCAACAAGATCCGCGGCACCTTCAAGTCGGTGGCGGTCAAGGCCCCGGGCTTCGGTGACCGTCGCAAGGCGATGCTGCAGGACATGGCCATCCTCACCGGTGGTCAGGTCATCAGCGAAGAGGTCGGACTATCCCTCGAGACCGCCGACATCTCGCTGCTCGGCAAGGCCCGCAAGGTCGTCATCACCAAGGACGAGACCACCATCGTCGAGGGCGCCGGTGACTCCGACGCCATCGCCGGCCGGGTGGCCCAGATCCGTGCCGAGATCGAGAACAGCGACTCCGACTACGACCGCGAGAAGCTGCAGGAGCGCCTGGCCAAGCTGGCCGGCGGTGTTGCGGTGATCAAGGCCGGAGCCGCCACCGAGGTGGAGCTCAAGGAGCGCAAGCACCGCATCGAGGACGCCGTCCGCAACGCCAAGGCGGCCGTCGAGGAGGGCATCGTCGCCGGTGGTGGCGTGGCCCTACTGCAGGCGGCTCCGGCCCTGGCCGAGCTGAACCTCACCGGCGACGAGGCGACCGGAGCCAACATCGTGCGCGTGGCGCTCGAGGCTCCGCTGAAGCAGATCGCCTTCAACTCCGGGCTGGAGCCCGGCGTGGTGGCCGAGAAGGTCCGCAACTCGCCCGCCGGCACCGGCCTGAACGCCGACACCGGTGAGTACGAGGACCTGCTCAAGGCCGGCGTCGCCGACCCAGTCAAGGTGACCCGCTCGGCGCTGCAGAACGCGGCTTCCATCGCGGGTCTGTTCCTGACCACCGAGGCCGTCGTTGCCGACAAGCCGGAGAAGGCGGCCGCTCCGGCGGGCGACCCGACCGGCGGCATGGGCGGGATGGACTTCTAGCGTTCGAAGGACACGTCGACGGAAGAGCCCGGTTTCCCGTGGGAGGCCGGGCTTTTTCGTGTGTCCAATTCCGGAGCAATGCGGCAAGCCTAAACGCCGCGAGATCGGGTAAATCAAACGCGATGGTGCAGAACGTAACTCGACGAAAGCGGCGTGGATAGCGAATGGACGTTCCCGACTGGGTCTGGGCCCTGACCGTCCTCGCCATCATTGGCCTGCTGGCCTTCGATTTCCTCTTCCATGTCCGCAAGGCGCATGTGCCGACGCTGCGCGAGGCCGCAGTGTGGTCGGCGGCCTACGTCGGTATTGCCGTGCTGTTCGGCGTCGGCCTGTTGGTGTTCGGTAGTGGTGAAGCGGGTCCGGAGTACTTCGCCGGGTACGTCACGGAGAAGGCTCTGTCGGTCGACAACTTGTTCGTCTTCCTGGTGATCATCGCCAGCTTCCGGGTCCCGCGCGAAGATCAGCAGAAGGTGCTGCTGTTCGGCATCGTGTTCGCCCTGATCGCCCGTACCGGCTTCATTCTGCTCGGCGCCGCGCTGATCAACGCCTTTGCGTGGGTCTTCTACGTGTTCGGCCTGATCCTGCTGCTCACCGCCGGCAGCGTTCTGAAGTCGGACCACGACGACGATGCCCGCAAAGCCGACAACTTCGTCGTCCGGGTCGCAAAGAAGGTGATTCACACCACCGAACACTATGACGGCGACAAGTTGTTTACGACGGTCGACGGCAAGCGGGCGATGACGCCGATGTTGCTGGTCATGGTGGCCATCGGCGGCACCGACATTCTGTTCGCCCTCGACTCGATTCCCGCCATCTTCGGCCTCACCCAGCATGTCTACATCGTGTTCACCGCGACGGCTTTCTCGCTGCTCGGCCTGCGGCAGCTGTTTTTCCTCATCGACGGCCTGCTGGACCGGCTCATCTTCCTTTCATACGGGTTGGCCGCGATCCTCGGTGTCATCGGTGTGAAGCTGATCCTGCACGCCTTGCACGAGAACAACGTCCCGATCATCAACGGCGGCGAGTCGGTAAAGGTCGTCGAGATCAGCACTTCGCTATCGCTATCGATAATCGTCGGTGTTCTGGCCGTCACTGTGGTGACCTCGTTGCTCAGCCGCAAGGGCAAGGCTACGACGGCGATCGCCAATGCCCGACGGCACGCGACGGCCTATCTGGATTCCGAATACACTCACGACGCTCACGAGCGTGAACGTATTTTCCGGAAGCTGCTCGCCGAGCGTGATCAGATCCTTGCGCTCGGACCCAAGTACCGCCAACTGGTCCGCGACGAGCCGGCCCTAAACCACCTGCTGGAACGCGCAGCCGCCAAACACGACGAGGCCGTTGATCGTGGCGAGGCCCAGCCGTTTACCCGCAAGGGGTTGACGTCGTGACGGTCACGACGGTGGTGTGCCTTGTTTGATTCGCTACTTGACGCGCTCGGTCACTCCGGGTGGGCGTATCCGCTGATTCTCGCCTTCTGCCTGTTCGACGCCGTCCTGCCAATGCTGCCGAGCGAAACGGTGCTGCTCACCGGTGGAATCCTGGCCGCGGACGGCTCGATGATGCTGGGATGGGTGATCGTAATGGCAGCGGTCGGTGCGTTTGCCGGCGACAACGTCGCTTACCGAATCGGCCACTCGGCCGAGCATTGGGCTCGACGCTGGATCACCCGCGGCGAGAAAGGCAGGCGGCGCCTGGCCTGGGCGGAGCGGGAGCTGGAACGGCACGGGGGCCCGTTGGTGATCGTGGCCCGGTTCATCCCTGGTGGTCGCACGGTGACGACAATCTCCTGCGGCGTGCTGGACTTCCCCTATCGCCGGTTCCTGGCATTCGACGCGGTCGGTGCCGTCCTGTGGGCGACTCTCAACACGATAATCGGCTTTGTCGGCGGGCATACCTTCGACGACAAACCAC
>JALHRH010000446.1 GCA_022841565.1 Mycobacterium sp.
TGGGTGGCACGGCCGCTCGCGTCCCTGCTGCACGGGGATCTGCATCCCGACCTGCTGATCAACAGCCTGTTCTGGATCGGCGGCACGCTCGCGCTGGCGGGCACCTGGGCCTGGCTGCTGCACCGGTATGCGTGGTCGACGGCGGCGATCTTCATGGCATCCGCCTTCCTCACACTGACCGAACCGGGCTACGTGCTGATCCGCATGGCGGGCGCGAACATGTGGGAACCGCTGTTCATGACGTCGCCGGTGCTGATTGCAGCACACGCGACGCTGGTGGCTCCCGTCGCCAATGCGTATCGGGAGAGCTGGGTTCATTCGGAGACGGCACCGCCGGGCATCGGCGGTATCGCGTTGGGCGCGGTCCTGACGGCCGTGGCGTTCACGCTCGGGAATCTGACGTGGTTTTTTCTGCTGCGGTGGATGTTGGTGAAATCGTGAAGACGTGAAGGCGTGAAGGGGGAAGGGGGAAGGGTAAGGAAACAATCCACTCCTCTGTCTCCTCTCCTCGAAGGAGAGGAGGACCTGCTGCCGAGGTTGCTGTCCCCGGAGTCGCGCCGTTGGCGCTCGTCCGGGCTACGTCATCTCGTAGCCCGGACGAGGCCGAAAGGCCGACTCCGGGGACACTGCCCTACTTCGCCCCGCGCAGCACCGTAGCCCGGACGAGCGACGAAGGCGCGACTCCGGGAACACCGTCCCAACAAACTCGCCCTACTTCACCCCACGCAACCGCGCCAGCGCCTTCAACAACCCGCCCTTCAGCGCTGAACCCGTCTCTCCACCTCCCGTCTCGATCTGACCCAATCTCTGGCTCAGATCCCTCGCCCATGGCGCGCTCTTCCACTCCGCCGCGCTCACCGCAGGCGCGGGCAACGGCGCACTCACCGTCTCCGGTGCGCTCAGCTTCTCCGCCCAGTTCACCGCCGTTCCCACGTCGCCCGGCAGCGCCAGCGGCCCCGCGCTTCGCAGGCTCGACGCACTCACCGCCGCCACCCCCAGCACCGGCGGCGCTGGCGGCACCGGCAATGCCACCGTGATCACCGCGTCCTGACCGTCCCGGCCCGCCTGATTCGGCTCCCGCGTCGAGAAGCGCGTGTCGTTGTAGACCACCGCCTCCAGATCGATCAACTGCTCGCCCGCCGTGGCCGTCGCCTTCACCGCAAAGTCCAGCTCCAGAAGCTCCGTCACCCCGGCACCCAGCGCGTTCAACCTCGCCAGATCGATTGTGATCACGCCTCCGCTGTTGCGTACCAGCTTGTACTCGAAGCTCTCCGTCATCCGGAATCCCCGGTACTCCAGCGATCCCTCATCGAACCGGATCGTCGCCCTCAGGCTCTCCAGGCCCTCGCTCCCGTCCACCACCAGCGGCACGCTCACCAGCGTCCCCGGCGTGACCGACCCGCTGCCCTCCAGCGACACCGAACGCACCACATCCCCGAACCGCACCGGCTGCACGCCCGCCGGCAGCGCCGGCACCTCCACCCGCGGCTGGCCCTGCACGAACTGCAGGAACCGGTTCACGTCCAGGCTCGAGAACTGTCCGTTGCCGTTGAAGTCCCCCACGATGATCGGATCGAGCGTCGGGAACGACGCAAACCCCGTGTCCTGGCCGGTCACCACCCGGCTCAGCCTCTGCACGTCCGCCATGCTGTAGCCGCCGTTGCCCGTCACGTCCATGAAGTACGTCGACACGTGCACGGCCTCGTCGGCCTTCAGGTCCGTGATCGTCGCCGAACCCTTCTCGATCACGATGTTCGCGAACGTCGTGCGCACCGTGCGGCGCACCGCTGCGTCCTGCGGCACCGACACCTGCAGGCTCAGGGGCGCACTCGCCCCCGCGCCCAGCGGCGTGGTGAAGAGCGCCTCGACCCGCGATCCGCCCGCGATCGCCGTGACGGTGACCGTTCCTGCCACGCCATTGGCGAGCTGCGCGCCATCAATACGCAGCTGGCGGCTGTCGTGGACCACGTCGAACGCCAAACGCGTGGTACCGGCCGACTGCGTCAGCGTCACCGGCAGCACTGCGCCCTGCCCCGGGCCCCGCGCGAGATCCGACAGGCTCAGCACCGGCGCGCTCGACGGCGCCACCGTGAACACCTGCGAGTAGTCGTCGCCGGCAATCCCGTCGCCATTGCCGTCCAGCGCTCGGCCGGACAGATCGCGCACACCGCCTGTCCCGCCCCGCACCGTCAGCGTGTAGGTGTCGGGCGCCAGCACCCCGCCTGTCTTCACGAAGCTCAGGCCCCGGCCGTCCGCATCCAGCACCAGCGAGCCTCGTACCGCCCCCGTCGTCGCCCCCACCAGCGTGATGTCGGCGGCCCCCAGGCCCAGATCGCGGGCGTCGTAGAGATTGAGTGTGGCGGAATCGATCGGCAGGTTGAATGAGACGTTCACTCCGCTCGCCGTAAGCGAAGCACTTTGCACGCGGAGCGTGGACAATGGGTCGTCATTGGTGAACTCACCGACGGCCACCAGTGGCCCCGTCTCCGAAAGCACGCCGTTGCTCGTCACGGCCACGAGCCGCAAGCGAACGGTCTCGTTCGCTTCGGCGATCTGATCGCGTCTCGCAAATACCTCCACCTCGACACTCGACACGCCAGCTCCGAACGTCACCTCGTACAGCCCCAGGCTGGCCGGATCTCCCGGACTGACGAAGCCCGCCCCGAGAACGTACACATCGTCCACGGTCACCGTTCCGCCCACTTCGAAGCGCACGGCGCTCGGCACGCTCACATCGCCAGAGCGCACGATCTCGAACAGCAACCGCCCGTCGGACGTGTTGCCCTCAGGCGTGCTCCCGGCATCGGGCACTGCGAAGGCCACCGAAGGCAAGGCCGGTTCGTCGTCGTCCACCACCGTCCCCGACGCCACGCGCTTCGTCGCATCGCCCGTCAGCACGCCGCCCTGATTCACGCCGATCAGGTCCACACGCAGCGTCTCGTCCGACTCGTCCACCGCGTCGGCCGCCAGCGTGATCGTCACCGTCACGCTGCTCTGTCCCGCGTCGATGATCGCCTGGTACACCCCCGCTCGGTCCGCCGGCAACGTCGACGAGTCAATACCGTTGGCCGCGAGGCTCCCCTCCGACACGGGTCCCGCTCCTTCGATGTCCTTCAGGTCTGCAACCGAGATCGTCCCGCCCAGCGTGAACCACACCCCCGCCGCTTCGCTCAGGTCTCCCGGCCCGCGTTCGATGCGCACCACGAACTGCCCGCCTCGCCCCGGTTGCGTCGGGTCGCCCGCATCCGCTGACGTGCCCTCCGTCACACTGCCCAGCGTCGCGCTCGACAGACGCACCTCGGCCGGGGGCGGAACATCGTTCGCCCGAATGACGGTTCGCGCGATGGGATTCCCTCCGAACGTACCGTTGGTGACGCCAACCGCTCGCAACTCGAAGGCCTCGTCAGCCTCGCGCAGATCATCGTCGACGATCATTCGGGTGAGCGTGACCTTGTCCTGCCCACTGTCGAAACGGAGCGTCCCGGTGCCGAACCCTCCTGCAACATCATCGGCGCTTGCGCCGATGGCCCCCGACAACTCATAGGTGATCACATTGCCGAGGGACAGATCCCCTTCGCGCCGGAAGACATAGGTCACGACACCCGGCGCGCCGTCACCGCCTTCGGCCACGTCGGCCATCCACTCGGCGAGCCACACATCGTTGACGGAGGCCACATCCAACGAGATCGTGGCTTCCCCGGACCGGGCTGCGCCGTCGAACACGCGGAACGTCAGCGTGTCCGCACCGTGGTAGTCG
>JALHRH010000447.1 GCA_022841565.1 Mycobacterium sp.
ATCGAGGTGCACATCTCCAATGTGCATGCGCGCGAAGAATTCCGGCACCACTCGTATCTGAGCCCGGTGGCGACCGGGGTGATCGTGGGACTGGGAATCCAGGGCTACCTGCTGGCCCTGCGCTATTTGGCCGCTACTCGCTAGCTTTGTGGTGCGGCTTGGTCTGGTCGTCGAGGTTGATGACTTCGGTCTTGGCGTCCCCGCTGTCGCCGGTGCGGATGACTTCGGTCTTGGCGTCGCTGCTGTGGTCGCCGGTGCGGATGACCTCAGTGGGTGCCTCGCGCTCGACGGTGGCCACCGGCGACGTCCGCTCCTCGGTCTGGGCGCCGGCCGTCCTGATCTCCCCGGTGGGGCTGTCGTCGGCGCGCACCGCGGAGAACACGTCGGTGTCGGCAGAGCGGTCGCGGTGCGGGTCATGGTCGGGTCGTTCAACCGGGGGAGCGTTGCGGTCGATGCGCCACCGGCCGATCGCCACGCCGACGATTGCGAACACGAAGAGAATCAGCGCGGTAAAAGCCGCGAACGTAGTTAGCTCGTTGATCAAACCGCCGGTGTAGATGCCCTTGTAGAAGATGGCAATGATCCAGGCCACCAGGCCACTGACTACACCGGCCACCAGCCCGCCCAGCAACCAGACCATGGCCAGGTCCTGGCGGCGGTCCGGGTCGGGGTTGGACTTGGCGTCCGCGCGGCCGTCCAAATAGCCCCACACCACCGCGCAGATTACGAATGCTGTGAGAAGTACCACGCTGATCAGCGCCGACTGGGTCTGCCACGCGTTGATCATCGCCCCTTGAAACAGGCGAAGAACGACCATCCCGGCGGCAAAGACCAATCCACGCACCATCCACTTGTTCATGGGCAAACAGCGTAGCGAGTACGGTCAAGGGTCGTGACACATTCCCAGCGCCGACACAAACTGAAAACAAGAATCAGTGCCGCCGGACTAGACGCCATGCTGGTCACGGACCTGATAAATGTGCGATATCTATCTGGTTTCAGCGGTTCCAACGGCGCGTTGCTGGTGTTTGCTGACGATCGCGAGGCCGTGTTGGCCACCGACGGTCGGTACCGCACCCAGGCGGCGCAGCAGGCACCTGATCTGGAGGTGGTCATCGAGCGGGCCGTGGGACGGTATCTGGCCGGTCGGGCGGGGCAGGACGGCGTCGGAAGACTGGGCTACGAAAGCCACGTCGTCACCGTTGACGGTCTGGACGCGCTGGCTGGCGAACTGGACGGCCATCACACCGAGTTGGTCCGGGCATCGGGGACGGTGGAGACGCTGCGGGAAATCAAAGACGCGGGTGAACTGGCGTTACTGCGGTTGGCCTGTGAAGCGGCCGACGCCGCGCTAGCCGACCTGGTGGAGCGCGGCGGGCTGCGGCCGGGCCGCACCGAGCGTGAGGTGAGCCGCGACCTGGAAGGCCTGATGCTCGATCACGGCGCCGACGCGATCTCGTTCGAGACGATCGTGGCGGCCGGGCCCAATTCGGCCGTTCCACATCACCGGCCCACCGACGCGGTGCTGGCGGCCGGCGACTTCGTCAAGATCGACTTCGGCGCGCTGGTCGCGGGCTATCACTCCGATATGACCCGTACCTTCGTGCTGGGCAAGGCCGGTAAAGCTGAGGCCTGGCAGCTGGAGATCTACGAGTTGGTAGCCGAGGCGCAGCGAGCCGGCCGGGAGGCGCTACACCCGGGCGCCGAACTGCGCGACGTCGACGGCGCCGCGCGGCGGATAATCGCCGACGCGGGCTACGGTGAGCACTTCGGCCACGGCCTCGGACACGGAGTCGGCCTGCAGATACACGAAGCGCCGGGCATCGGAGCGACATCCGCCGGTACACTACTTGCGGGCTCCGTGGTGACCGTGGAGCCCGGCGTCTACTTACCTGGCCGTGGCGGTGTCCGCATCGAGGACACTCTGGTGGTTCCCAGCAACACCCCGCACCACCCCGGGCAGACCCCGGAATTGTTGACCCGGTTCCCGAAGGAACTGGCCATCTTGTAGGAGATATGGACAAACGTGGCGACCACTGCTGACTTCAAGAACGGACTAGTCCTGGTCATCGACGGCCAGCTGTGGACGATCACCGAGTTCCAGCACGTCAAGCCCGGCAAGGGGCCCGCCTTCGTGCGAACCAAGCTGAAGAACGTGCTGTCCGGCAAGGTCGTCGACAAGACCTACAACGCCGGAGTCAAGGTCGAAACCGCCACCGTCGACCGGCGCGACACCACCTACCTCTACCGCGACGGCTCGGACTTCGTGTTCATGGACAGCCAGGACTACGAGCAGCACCCCCTGCCGGAGTCGTTGGTCGGCGACGCCGCCCGGTTCCTATTGGAGGGGCTACCGGTGCAGGTGGCTTTCCACAACGGCGCCCCGCTCTACATCGAGCTGCCGGTGTCCGTCGAACTCGTGGTCTCCCACACCGAGCCCGGCCTGCAGGGCGACCGGTCCAGCGCGGGCACCAAGCCGGCCACGGTAGAAACGGGCGCGGAGATTCAGGTGCCGTTGTTCATCAACACCGGCGACAAGCTCAAGGTGGACACCCGCGACGGCAGCTACTTGGGGCGGGTCAACACCTGACCATGCAGAAGGACACAGCGAATAATCAGCGACCCCAGCGGGCCTCTCGTGCCCCGCGCCCCTTCAAGGGCCGGCACCTGGCGCGCAAAGGCGCGGTGGATCTGCTATTCGAGGCGGAAGCGCGTGGTTTGAGCCCGGTTGAGATGGTCGATCTGCGCTCTGCGCTGGCGCAGTCCAATCCGGAAGTGACTCCGCTGGTTCCGTACGCGGCCCTCGTCGCTCGCGGTGTCGCCGAGCACGCGGCTCATGTCGACGAGCTGATCACCTCGCACCTGCAGTCCTGGACGTTGGACCGCCTGCCCGCGGTGGACCGCGCCATACTGCGGGTCGCTGTGTGGGAGCTGCTGTACGCCGACGATGTGCCGGAGCCGGTCGCCGTCGACGAGGCGGTCGAGTTGGCCAAGGAATTGTCCACCGACGACTCCCCGGGCTTCATCAACGGCGTGCTGGGTCAGGTCATGCTGGTGACGCCGCAGATCCGTGCGGCCGCTCGGGCCGTGCGAGGGGGTACCTCGTGACCCGGCTCGAACTGCGCGTTGTGATGGCCGTCCTGGCGGCAGTGACGGTGGTGGTGGGGGCGGTGATCAGCGCCGCTTTCGACTGGACCATCGTCGCCTCGGTGCTGGCGATCTTCGGGCTGGTCGTGGGTGCCGCGGTGTATCACACGGTCGAACGCCTGATCCTGGCCCGCCGCATCAGTACCGTTCGTACTGCTGCCAAGTCACTGCAGCCGCTGCTGCCGGTAATGGCCGCCATCATGGGCCTGACCCAGGGCGTGGTGCGCTCGCTCGGCGACGTCACGGACCTGCCTGGGCGGCGCTTCGAGCTTCCGCAACTACCCCTGTTCAAGTGGATGGAAAACCCGCTCGGCAGAGGCAATCGACAGATCATCGACAGCGACGACGAGTTGGACGGCTGATCGATCCCGGACTTCCATCTCTTGGCGGTGACCCGCTTCGCCCGGCTTCGCCGCGCTCGCGATCACCGCTGTCTTGGCGGTGACCCGCTTCGCCCGGCTTCGCCGCGCTCGCGATCACCGCTGTCTTGGCGGTGACCCGCTTCGCCCGGCTTCGCCGCGCTCGCGATCACCGCTGTCTTGGCGGTGACCCGCTTCGCCCGGCTTCGCCGCGCTCGCGATCACCGCTGCGCCACCAAA
>JALHRH010000448.1 GCA_022841565.1 Mycobacterium sp.
GAGTGGCGCCGTATTGAGTGGCTTGCGAACCGAAGTCGGAGCCATAACCTGGTGACTGCGGCGGATATTGCGACGGATATGCGGGCTCAGCGGGCTGCTGGTAGCCGGGATACTCCGCAGCCGGATACGACTGGGCATGCCACGTCGCGTCCTGACCGCTCGGTTGCTGTTGCCATGGCGAGCCCGCCACGGTCGGGTCCGAGGAACCCCCTGGCGGCTGCCATGACTGATTTGGCCCCTGCGGTCCACTCATTGTTGCTCCTCAGTCTGATTTGTCCTCGCCACCGTTGGCCCCTGGTGGTCCTGTCCGCATTACGGATGTAACCGTAGCTCCGGCCTAGCCTACCCGGCATCAACTGCCACGACGCCGCGCCGAATGTCATTGATAGCGCGCTTGGCTGTCGACCGCACATCAGGGTCGGGCGCCGCATTGCGAACCTGGTCCAGCAGGTCGAGCACCTGGCGGCACCAGCGCACGAAATCCCCTGCTGACAAAGGGAAACCGGAGCCGGCGGCGTCGGCCGCCGCCAAGGCCGCGGACAGGTCGCCGGTGCGCGCCCAACGGTAGATCACGTGGACAAAGCCATCGTCGGGTTCGCGGCTCTGGGAGATGCGGTGGGTCTGTTCGTCGGCGCGCAACGCCATGGACAGCCGGGCCGTCTGCCCTAGAGCCTGCCGCAACCTCGGCGTCGGGACGTCCGTGCCAAACGGCGCACCCGGGCCGTCACTGCCGCGCGCCTCGTAGAGCACGGCCGACACCACCGCCGCCAGCTCCGCCGGCTTCAACCCGGCCCATGCACCGGTACGCAGACACTCGGCCACCAGCAGGTCGCTCTCACTGTAAATTCGCGCCAGCATGCGGCCGTCATCGGTGACGTGCGGATCCGTCGACGGCCCTTGGATGAATGCACGTTCGGTGAGCAGACCGACGATCCGGTCGAAAGTGCGTGCCAAGGAGTTGGTGGCGGCCGCGACTTTGCGCTGCAGCTGCGCGTTGTCGCGTTCGATGCGTAGGTAGCGCTCTGCCTGGCGGAGCTGCTCCTCCAGACCGGTCGCATGGTGTGACGGGTGCCGACGCAATTGCTCGCGCAACGACGTCAGCTCCGGGTCGTAGTGCGTGTTCTCCCGGTCCCGGCGGCCCGCCGGAATCGCCAGACCTTCGACTGCCGAACGCAGGGCGGACGCCAGATCGCGTCGCACCCGCGGCTGGCGGTGTTCGACCCGCTTGGGCAACGTCATTGACCCGACCGGCGGCGTCGCGCCCGAATAGTCGGCCGACGAGATCCGGCCCGCCCAACGATGTTCGGTCAATACCAGGGGCCGTGGGTCGTCGCGGTCGCGCGCCGATTCCAGGACGACGGCAAGCCCCCCGCGTCGGCCGTTGTTGATGTTGATGATGTCGCCGCGCCTCAGCGCCGCAAGGGCATCGCTGGCGGCTTGCCGTCGGTGCAACCTCGATGCCCGGGCCTGGGATCGTTCCAGCTCGCTGATCTGTGCACGCATCCGGGCGTATTCCAATACGGGGGCTTTGTGCCCCCCCAACTCGGCGGCGATCTCCTCAAGCATCGTCGTGCCGCGCTCGATGCCACGGACCAGACCCACCACAGACCGGTCCGCCTGATACTGGGCGAACGACTGCTCCAGCAATCGGTGTGCCTGTTCCGGACCCAGCTGATGAACCAGGTTGATCGTCATGTTGTAGGACGGGGCAAACGAGCTGCGTAGTGGGAACGTGCGGGTGGATGCCAAGCCCGCTACCTCCGACGGCTCGACTGTGCTGTCGGAGGGGTGCCAGAGCACGACCGCGTGGCCCTCGATGTCAATTCCCCGCCTGCCGGCCCGGCCGGTCAGCTGCGTGTACTCCCCAGGGGTCAGCGGCATGTGCTGCTCACCGTTGAATTTCACCAACTTCTCCAGCACCACGGTGCGGGCCGGCATGTTGATGCCCAGTGCCAACGTTTCGGTGGCGAACACCGCGCGGATCAGGCCGGCGGTGAAGAGTTCCTCGACGGTGTGGCGAAAGACCGGCAACATTCCGGCGTGGTGGGCGGCCAGCCCGCGCAGCAACCCCTCGCGCCACTCGTAGTAACCCAGCACGGCCAGGTCTGCGTCGGCCAGATCGCCGCAGCGGTGCTCGATCACCTCGGCGATCTGCGCGCGTTCCTGCTCGCTGGTCAGCCGCAGCGGCGAGCGTAGGCACTGCTGTACGGCGGCATCACAGCCGGCCCGGGAAAAGACGAACGTGATGGCGGGTAGCAGCCCGGCGGAGTCCAGGGTTGCGATGACATCCGGTCTGGCGGGCGGCCGGTAGAAGCGCGGCCGCGGGGGCCGTCCGGGGTTGCGCCGCCGCGGCTGCCAGTCCGACATCCGGTCGGCTTCACGGCGGTGTGCGATGTGCCGCAGCAGCTCGGGGTTGACGTGCGGCTTGTCGTTGCCGGAGCTCTCAGCGCGGTAGTCGAACAGGTCGAACAGTCGCTTGCCGACCAGGACGTGTTGCCACAACGGCACCGGACGATGCTCGTCGACGACCACCGTTGTGTCGCCGCGCACGGCCTGGATCCAGCCGCCGAATTCCTCGGCGTTGCTCACGGTCGCCGACAGACTGACCAGCCGCACCTCGTCGGGCAGATGCAGGATGACTTCCTCCCAGACCGGACCGCGCATCCGGTCCGCCAGGAAGTGCACTTCGTCCATCACCACATGTGAAAGACCTTGCAGCGCGGTCGAATCCGCGTAAAGCATGTTGCGCAGCACCTCGGTGGTCATCACCACCACCGGGGCGTCGGCGTTGACGGACTGGTCCCCGGTCAGCAGCCCGATCTTGTCCTTGCCGTAGCGCACGGTCAGGTCGGTGTGTTTTTGGTTGCTGAGTGCCTTGAGTGGGGTGGTATAGAAACATTTGCCGCCGCCGGCAAGCGCCAGGTGCACGGCGAACTCGCCGACGACCGTCTTGCCCGCGCCTGTCGGCGCGCAGACCAGTACTCCGTGGCCCGCTTCCAACGCGACGCAGGCACGACGCTGGAAGTCGTCAAGAGGAAAAGCCAGCTCGGCCGAAAATCGGCTCAACTCGGGTTGTTCGGTCACGCCTCGCCTCGCGAGGGTGCGCAAACTGCCAGTCGCAACGGCGTGTCAGTGTACTGACACGCACGTTCACCCACGCGGATGTCAGGTGACGTCGTCATGAGTGCCGCCGATCACCGACGGCGCCGGTATCGGCGAGGGCGGCTCGATAACGGATGCTTCGTCGTCGGGTATCGCGGCGTCTTCCCGCTTGGCTTTCCGCTTGTCGTGTATCCGGGCGATCTGGATCGCGAATTCGAGCAGCACGGTCAGCGCCAAACCGAGCGCCGTCATCGAAAATGGATCAGAACCGGGCGTGAACACCGCAGCGAACAAGAACATCGCGAAGATCAACCCGCGCCGCCAGGCCCTGAGCCGGTCGTAGGTCAGCATGCCCGCGATATTGAGCATCACGATCAGCAGCGGGAATTCGAAGCTCACCCCGAACACCACCAGCAGATTGATCAGGAAGCCGAAATACCGGTCGCCTGACAGCGCGGTCACCTGCACGTCACTGCCGACGGTCAACAAGAAACCCAGCGCCTTGGACAGCACCAAGTAGGCGAGGGCGGCTCCGGCGACGAACAGCACCACCGCCGGAATCACGAACGCCACCGCGAAGCGACGCTCCTTCTTGTAGAGGCCGGGTGTGATGAACGCCCACAGCTGGTAAAAC
>JALHRH010000449.1 GCA_022841565.1 Mycobacterium sp.
CGGTAGCGTCTACGCCGCCAAGATTTCCTATGCCGGAGCCGTTGTAGACCGTGGCGTCGGTGTTGAGCACTTCTCGCCAGCGGCCGGCTTGCGGCAGGCCCAGCCGGTAATTGCTGTGCTCCGCGCCGGCGAAGTTGAACACGCAGGCCAGCATCGAGCCGTCGCTGCCATAGCGCAGGAAGCTCAGCACGTTGTTGGCTGAGTCGTTGGCGTCAATCCATGAGTAACCCTCGGGTGTGGTGTCGTGGCTCCATAAGGCCGGGTGGCTCGAGTAGATCCCGTTGATGTCGCGTACCAGACGCAGGACACCATTGGAAAACCCCTGCTCGTCGAGTTGCCACCAATCCAAGCCGCGTTCCTCTGACCACTCGGCGCGCTGGCCGAATTCCTGGCCCATGAACAGCAATTGCTTGCCCGGGTGCGCCCACTGGTAGGCGAGCAGACTGCGCAACCCGGCCGCCTTGGCGTGGTTGTCGCCCGGCATCCGCCCCCACAGCGTCCCCTTGCCGTGCACCACCTCGTCGTGGCTCAGCGGCAGCACGTAGTTCTCGCTGAACGCGTACAGCATCGAGAACGTCATTTCGTGGTGGTGGTAGGTGCGATAGATCGGGTCGCGGCTGAAGTAGTCGAGCGTGTCGTGCATCCAACCCATGTTCCACTTCATCGAAAAGCCGAGGCCGCCAAGGCTGGTCGGACGAGTGACACCCGGCCAGGACGTCGACTCTTCGGCGATGGTGACGATGCCGGGTGCAGCTTTGTGCGCGGTGGCGTTCATCTCCTGCAGGAACTGCACCGCCTCCAGGTTCTCGCGGCCGCCGTAGATGTTGGGGGTCCAGCCCCCCGCCGGTCGCGAATAATCCAGATAAAGCATCGACGCGACCGCGTCGACCCGGAGGCCGTCTATGTGAAACTCCTGCAGCCAGTACAAGGCGTTGGCCACCAGGAAGTTCCGCACCTCCGGACGTCCGAAGTCGAAAACGTAAGTGCCCCAATCTAATTGCTCTCCACGCTTGGGGTCGGAGTGCTCATACAGCGGGGTGCCGTCGAACCGTCCCAAGGCCCAGGCGTCCTTCGGGAAGTGCGCCGGCACCCAGTCCACGATGACCCCGATGCCGGCTTGGTGCAGCGCGTCGATGAGCGTCCGGAATTCATCGGGAGTGCCGAAGCGCGACGAGGGTGCATAGTACGACGTCACCTGATAACCCCAGGATCCACCGAAGGGATGCTCCGCGACGGGCAGCAACTCGACGTGGGTGAAACCTTGTTCCACAACATATTCCGTCAACTCTTCGGCGAGTTGCCGGTAGCCGAGGCCGGGGCGCCATGAGCCGAGGTGCACCTCGTAGGTGCTCATCGGTTCGAACACCGGGTTGAGCTGCGCGCGCCGCTTCAACCAGTCCTCGTCGTTCCACGTGTACTCGCTCACCACCACCCGCGACGCGGTCTGCGGCGGCACCTCGGTGCCGAACGCGAACGGGTCGGCGCGATCCGACACGGCACCGTCGGCGCCGTGCACCCGGAACTTGTACAGGCCGTCGATCGGGAAGTCGGGCCAAAACAATTCCCAGACGCCGGAGGAACCCAGCACCCGCATCGGGGCGTCGGTGCCGGTCCAGCCGTTGAACTCGCCGATCAGGTTGACGCCCTTGGCGTTCGGGGCCCACACCGCGAACGACACCCCGGTGACCACCCCGTCGGGGGTGGTGAACGAACGGGGATGGGCGCCAAGCACCTCCCAGAGGCGTTCGTGGCGTCCCTCGGCGAACAGGTGCAGGTCGACCTCGCCCAGTGTGGGCAGGAACCGGTAGGCGTCAGCGACCGCGTGGGGTTCCGAACCGTCGTAGGTCACCTCGAGCCGGTAGTCGACGAGGTCGACGTACGGCAATGCGACGGCGAACACGCCGGATTCGAGGTGCTGCAAGGGCAACCTGCTCTCGCCGATGAGCGCGACGACGCTGACGGCGTGCGGACGGAACGCCCTGATGACGGTCTGGTCGCCGTATTCGTGGGCGCCAAGGATGGCATGCGGGTTGTGATGCGTACCCGCTGTCAGGCTGGCCAATTCCTGTGGATCGGGCGCCAGATGCGTTCCGGCGAGTTGATCGGTGCGATTCACGTGCCCTCACCTCCTGCGTAGCAGCGTGATTCGGGATTCTTCAGGTACGAGCGGCATATTGATGATGTGGGCGACTGCACGGCCCGGGTCGATACGGATGTAATTGGACTGCCCCCATTGGTATTCCTCGCCGGTGATCTCGTCACGCACCCAGAACCGTTCGTAGGGCTCCATGCCCAATGCCGCCATGTCCAGATGCAGTGTCGCCTCTTCGGGTCCGAATGCGTTCAGCGTCACCACCACCAGCACGCAGTCGCCGGTTGCCGCATCGAACTTGCTGTAGGCCAGCAACGCGTCGTTGTCCACCGGGTGGAAGTGGATGGTGCGCAACTGCTGCAGAGCCGGATGCAGCCGGCGAATTTCGTTGAGCCGAGTGATGAACGGTTCCAACGACCTACCGTCGGCGAGCGCACCCGCGAAGTCCCGGGGCCGCAATTCATACTTCTCCGAATCCAGGTATTCTTCGCTGCCTTCCCGCACCGCCCGGTGCTCGAACAGCTCGTAGCCGGAATACACTCCCCACGACGGACTCATCGTGGCCGCTAGCACGGCGCGGATGGCGAACATGCCCGGTCCGTGGTGCTGGAGCACCGCGTGCAGGATGTCCGGAGTGTTGACGAACAGGTTGGGAGTGCGGAAGTCGGCGAGTTTGGCGATGTCGTTGCCGAATTCGGTCAGCTCCCACTTTGCGGTGCGCCAGGTGAAGTAGCTGTAGGACTGGGTGAAGCCCAACTTGGCCAGCCCGTACTGGCGGGCCGGCGGGGTGAATGCCTCGGACAGGAACAACACGTCAGGGTCGACGGCCTTCACCTGACCGATCAGCCAGGCCCAGAAATCTGGCGGCTTGGTGTGTGGGTTGTCGACCCGAAAGACCTTGACCCCGTGGTCGATCCAGTGCCGTACCACGCGCAGCACCTCGTTGTAGAGCCCGGTGGGATCGTTGTCGAAGTTGAGTGGGTAGATGTCCTGGTACTTCTTCGGCGGGTTCTCCGCGTAGGCGATGGTGCCGTCGGGCAGTTCGGTGAACCAATTGCGGTGATCGCGGGCCCACGGGTGGTCCGGGGCGCACTGAAGCGCCAGGTCCAGGGCCACTTCCATGCCCAATGATTTTGTCGCGGAAACGAAGTCGTCGAAGTCGTCGATCGTACCCAGCGCGGGATGGACGGCATCGTGGCCACCCTCGTCACTGCCGATCGCCCACGGCGATCCGACGTCGCCGGGAGTGGCGGTCGGGTTGTTGTTACGGCCCTTGCGGTGCACCTTGCCGATCGGGTGGATCGGCGGCAGGTAGACCACGTCGAAGCCCATCTCGGCGATCCGGGGGAGCGTCGCAGCGGCGGTAGCGAAGGTGCCGTGCACGGGATGGCCGTCGGTGTCCCAGCCACCGGTGGAACGCGGGAATATCTCGTACCACGAGCCGTATCGGGCCAACGGCCGGTCCACCCAGACGCCATGTTGCTGGCCGCGGGTGACCAGATCCCGCAACGGGAACCGATCCAACAGTTCCTCGATTTCAGGAGCCAACGCCAGCGCAGTACGGGTCAATGGATCACCGGGCTTACGCAGCGCGGCGACCGCGTCGAGCAGGGGGTGGCGCTGCTGGCGGGGCACGCCGG
>JALHRH010000450.1 GCA_022841565.1 Mycobacterium sp.
CCCCGGCCAGCCGTGAGTGATCAGCAACGGAAAAGCGTCGTCGTGCGGGGACCGTTGATGGATGAAGTGGATGTCCAGACCGTCGAACAGGTCGACGAATTGATCGAAGCGGTTCAACGCCGCCTCGCGGGTCCGCCAGTCGTAGTCACTGGCCCAGTACGCGGCCAGGTCCTTGGTGTAGCGCAACGGGATGCCCTGGCTCCAGTCGCCCACGCATTCGGCTTCCGGCCATCGGGTGCGCGCCAGCCGGGCGCGCAGATCGTCGAGTACGTCGTCGGGAACGTCGATGCGAAACGGCTTCACCCGCTAGACCCTACTTTTGCGTCGCGTCCTTGATCAGCGTGCTGATTTGCTCGAGCAGTTCACGCATGTCGGCGCGCATGGCATCCACCGCCGCATACAGGTCGGCCTTGGTTGCCGGCTGCTGGTCCGACGACAACGGCCGCACCGGCGGCCCTGATGTCTGCCGTGCTGCGCTGTCGCTCTGTGAACCAGGTAGGTCACCCACGCTGTCGAGCGTGCCATACCCGGTCAAACACGTCCAAGAGGGACCCGGTGTCCGGCAGATGCCCGGCGGACGCTGAATTCGATGGGCTGACGCAGCCTCAGCTCGCTGGGCAGCCTTCGCGGTTGGCCCCGTCGAGTGCCTTGGGCGCGTCCTCGATCGCCTTGTGCAGCACGTCCAGCACTTGCGGGTCCCACGGGAGTGCGCTGTTCCAGTCCAGACCGGCTTCGTTGGAGACGTAGATACTGTGGGTGTCGTCGAAGGTGTAGCAGCGCCGGTGTGGCAGCACCGGGTCGCTGATGTCCTTGGCCAGCGCGCTCGGTAGCGCCACCAGACCGTCGTTGGGCCACACCCCGGGGTTGACCTGGCCGGGCTTGGTGAATTTCTTGCCCCCGATCAGCACGACCGGGATCTTGCCCAGCACACCGGACTGGAACTCGTTCCAGCCGTTCTTGCCCATCAGGAACGCCTGATTGACCTCACGGCCGGAGCCCGCCATCAGCCGGAGTACCTCGTCCTTGAATGCCTTCATGCCGTTCTCGCAGAACGTGTCACCGAGGCAGTCGGTCAGCGGAACGATGCCGTTGGCATAGTCGGACAGGTATGAACCCTGCCAGGGTGTGCCGATCGTGGTGAGCGAGCGGATGTGCATCGGCGAGTTGGTGGTCGCCAGCACCCGGATCGCGGCACGCGAGTACAGCCCGCCCATCGAGTGGGCGACGAAGTCGACGTCGGTAACGCCCTTGTCGGTGTGCAGGTAGTTAAGGAACCGGGCGAGGTGTTCACCGGCGGTGTCGATGCTTCCGGTGGAGTCGACGGTCATGTTCTCCGGCAGCGTGACCGGGCAGATCCCGAACGGGCCGAAGCCGGTCTGGTCGACCACTTGCCCGCGGCCGGCCATCGCCGGCGAGGTGTACACGGTATAGCCCTGCTTGAGCAGATATTCGCGGATGGCGGTGTCGGTGTTGCCGGCGGCCAGCCCGGTGGCGCACGCCTGGTCGGGGGTGGTGAATGGGCTGGTCGCATCCCCGCCGGACACGATCACCACGGCCTGTGCGGCCGGACGCTTCTCGGGTCCGGCATGCTTGTTTCCGCAGCCGGCGACCGTCGTCGCCACCGCCACCACCGCCGCCAGCACCAGGACTCGTCGCACGCAACAGGATGCTTGACCGTCCGCCGCCGCGGCGGGCCCGGCAAGCGCAACATCGACGAGCCAGCTCAGAGTCATGCACGCGGGAACCGTTGCGCGCTCCGACGCGGAAGCACGCGGCGTCGGCGCTCACAAGCCCGACGAGCAGATGAGCCTGACGCCGTTCGGCCCTACCGTTGGTGAGGGTGACCTAACTTCCGATAGTCTTGCGTAGTCACCCGCGCGCGGGTGCGTGTCGGCAATCCGGAGGTACCAGCGATGCCCAACAGCCGGTTGGACCGATCGGTGCCGGAGACCCGGCCCGACGGGGATCGCCGGTGCACCCTGGCCGACCTGGCTCCCGGCGCCGGCGCGGCGATCGTCGGGTTCAGTCCCGACATGCCGGAAGATGTAGCGAATCGGTTGCGCCACTTGGGTTTTCGACCCGGAACTCGGGTTACCAAGCTGCGCACCGCCCCCCTTGGTGACCCTTCAGTGTACCGGCTGCTGGGTTACGACACCTGCCTACGGCGACACGAAGCGGCCCGCATCGAGATCGTCGGACAATCATGACCGCCTCCTGCCATGACGACGGGGGTACGGTCGCCGCGCCGCCCGGGGTGTCCCGCACGGCGCTGATCGGCAGCCCCAACGCCGGCAAGACCACCGTGTTCAACCAGCTCACCGGGATGCGGGCGCGCACGGGCAACTATCCCGGAGTCACCGTCGCGCGCCGGGTAGGCAGCGCACGGTTCCGCAGCGGCGATGAGACGACGACGTTCGTCGTCGAGGACGTCCCCGGGTGTTACAGCCTGCACCCGGTCAGCCCAGACGAACAGGTGGTCGCCGACCTGCTGCGCGGGGAACTGCCTGACATACCTGCACCCGATGCGCTCGCCGTGGTGGTCGATGTCACGGTTCTCGAGCGGTCGCTGTCCCTGGTGGCTGAGGTCTTGGTCCTGGGCAAGCCCACGATGGTGGTCCTCACTATGGGCGACGAACTGGCAGCCCGCGGCGGACGGCTGGACACCGAGCAATTCGCCGTCGCCCTCGGAGTCCCGGTGGTGAGTGTCATCGGCAGCCGCGGCAAAGGGTTCCAACCGCTGCGGGCACTGTTGGCCGCGCCGCAGAACTGGCCGCGCGTCGCCATGCCACCGCCGTCGGACGACGCCGAATACACCAGCTGGGTTGCGTCGATCCTTAATGCCGGCGGCTACCGGGCGCCCGAACCCGACCGCCGCAGCGCTCGAATCGATCGGGTGCTGCTGCACCCGGTGTGGGGATCCTTGTGTTTCATCGCGGTGATGTTCGGGTTCTTCCAGGTGATCTTCACCCTGGCGGCACCGTTGCAGGACGTGATCGAGCATCTCTTCAGCTGGCTCGGCACGCTGGTCGACGACAATGTCACCAACAGCGCGGTGGCCGGCCTGCTCGGCCACGGAGTCATCGGCGGGGTCGGCGCGGTACTGGTGTTCATCCCGCAGATCGTGCTGATGTTCCTGCTGATCTCACTGCTGGAAAACATCGGTTACATGACGCGCGCCGCCTTCCTGGTGGACCGCGTCATGGCTACCACCGGCCTCGACGGCCGAGCCTTCGTGGCGATGCTGTCCTCGCTGGCGTGCGCGGTGCCCGCGATCATGGCGACGCGCACCATTCCCTCCTCGCGCGACCGGCTCGCCACCTGCATGGCCACCCCGCTGATGACCTGCTCTGCGCGGCTGCCGGTGTACATCCTGTTGATCGGGATGCTGGTCAGTCCGCAGGCCCGGTGGGGCCCGGTCTCGATGCAGGGCGTGGCGATGTTCGGCATGTATCTGCTGGGCGGGATCTCGGCGATGCTCGCCGCATGGCTGTTCAAATCGGTGGTGCTCGGCGGCGATCTGCTGCCGTTCTACATGGAGATGCCGCCCTATCGCTTCCCGTCGGCCAAGTCAGTGCTGATGACTGTCTGGGATTCGGCAAAGGTGTTCCTGCGCAAGGCCGGAACCATCATTCTGGGCACCTCGGTCGTGTTGTGGTTTCTGCTTAACCTGCCGGCGCGGACCGCGCAGACCGCCGGCATGGAC
>JALHRH010000451.1 GCA_022841565.1 Mycobacterium sp.
CGCCTGGATCAACACCTGGAACAACAACCCGCGGCCCTACGTCTGGACCAAAACCGCCGACCAAATCCTCGAATCCATCGGCAATTACTGCAAACGAATTAACGACTCACAACACTAGTTGGCTACTACTAGTTGCTGCGCCGGGCCCCTTCCCCACCGCGGCGCCTCCCCTTCCTCGCGAGCAAACGCAAAATCGCGCAAAATCGCCGAATATCATGCGATTTTGCGACTGCTCGCCGAAGGAGTCAATCCAGTAGCTCGGGACGGCGGTCGCGGGTGCGCTGTAGCGACACCTCGCGGCGCCAGGCCGCGATCCGCGCGTGGTCACCGGACAACAGAACATCCGGCACGTCCAGGCCGCGCCAGCTGGGCGGTCGCGTATAGCTGGGACCCTCCAGCAGCCGGTCCAGCGCCGGCGCATGCGAATCATGTTGTGCCGATGCGGGATTGCCTAACACGCCGGCCACCAGCCGGAGCGTGGCTTCGATCATCACCAACGCCGCCGACTCACCGCCGGGCAGCACGTAATCGCCGATCGACATCTCTTCGACGCGCATCCGGCGCGCCGCGTCCTCGACAACCCGCTGATCGATGCCTTCGTAGCGGCCGCAGGCGAAGACCAGGTGCGCTTCGGCGCTCCATCGCTGCGCGGTGGCCTGGGTGAACAGCACACCAGCCGGGCTGGGGACCACCAAAAGTGTTTCGCTCGAACAGATTTCGTCCAGCGCCTGGCCCCACACCGGCGCCTTCATCACCATGCCGGGTCCGCCACCATAGGGCGAGTCGTCCACCGAGTGATGCACGTCGTGCGTCCACCGCCGCAGGTCGTGCACCTGCACATCGATCAGACCCGAAGCAATCGCTTTGCCGGGCAGCGACTCTCGCAGCGGATTCAGGTAGGTCGGAAAGATCGTGACGACGTCTATTCTCATCCCAGATCCAGCAGGCCGTCCGGCGGTTGGATCTCGAGCGTGCCGTCGTCCAGTGACACCGAGGTGACGATCGCACTCACAAACGGAACCAGCAGTTCGCCGGATTCGCTATTGACCGAGAGCAATTCGCCGCCGGTGGTGTGCAGTACCTCGGTGACGACGCCGATCTCCTGCCCCTGCACCGTGCGGACGCGCAGGCCTTCCAGCTGGTGGTCGTAGTAGGTGTCCGGCTCGTCGATCGGTGGCAGCTCGTCGGAGTCGATGACGAACAGACTGCCGCGCAGCGCATCGGCGCCGTCCCGGTCGTCGACGCCGGCCAGGCGGACCAGCAGCCGCGCCCCGTGCGGGCGCGCGGCTTCGACCACGTAGCTGCGGGCCGGACCGGCGTCCCGGGGCTTCTTGGCACGCAACGTAGCCCCCGGCGCGAACCGGGCGTCGGGATCGTCGGTGCGGACGTCGACGACGAGTTCGCCGGCGATGCCGTGCGCTTTCGCCACGCGCCCGACGATGAGCTCCATGTGAGCGCTGCTACTGGTCGGTGTCCACCACGTCGACGCGGATGCCGCGGCCACCGATGCCGGCGACCAGCGTGCGCAGCGCGGTCGCGGTGCGCCCGCCCCGACCGATCACCTTGCCCAGGTCGTCGGGATGGACGTGGACCTCGACGGTGCGTCCACGACGGCTGGTCACCAGGTCCACCCGGACGTCGTCGGGGTTGTCGACGATGCCACGGACCAGGTGTTCGACCGCGTCGACCACGACGGTACTCACGGCGCCGATCAGCTTTCGGTGGCTTCGGACTGCTCGCCGGCGGCCTCCGCCGGCGCCTCCGCCGCGGCCTCGGCAGGCGCTCCGCCAGTTTCCGAGTCGCCCTTGGCGGCCTTCTTCGGCGCGGCCTTCTTCTTCGGCTTGGTGGCCTCGGTGGTGGGTGCGCCGTCGGCAGCGGCCAGCGCGGCGTTGAACAGCTCCAGCTTGCTGGGCTTGGGCGGCTTGACCTTCAGCCGACCCTCGGCGCCAGGCAGGCCCTTGAACTTCTGCCAGTCGCCGGTAATTTTCAGCAGCTTGAGGACGGGATCGGTGGGCTGCGCGCCGACGCCGAGCCAGTACTGGGCGCGCTCGGAATCGATCTCGATCAGGCTCGGCTCTTCCTTCGGGTGGTAGCGGCCGATGACCTCGATGGAGCGGCCGTCGCGGCGGGTGCGCGCGTCGGCGACGGCGATGCGGTACTGAGGATTGCGGATCTTGCCAAGCCGGGTGAGCTTGATCTTGACAGCCATGGTTAAGCGATTCTCCTGTGCGTGTCACGCTGCGATTCAGCGACCGGGGCGGGATGCCCGGGTCCGGTTTCGCCTCGCGTGTGTGACCACCCGGCGATCGTGATCGCGGAGCGGACAGCCGCCCATTGTGCCAGAACGGCGCGGACGGGCGTTAATCGCGCGGCGATCGGAAGCGCGGCGCGGCCGGTCGGTGGGGGGCACCTCGCGCTTGCCCGGGGACGGTTCGCCGCCACCGAGCCCCCTACATCACCTTCTGGAACGTCTTGGTCTCGACGCGGCGCGTCAGCCGCCAGCCTTGCGGCGTGCGCACGAACTCGTCGTCGTACCAGAGCCCGCAGAACAGAATCTGCTCCTTCTCGCCACCCAGCACCATCGGGTTGAAGCAGATCACCCTTGACGACGCCCTGTCGCCGTCGATACGGACCGAGAAGTTGCCCAGCATGTGCGAGTACACCGGGAAGTTCGGCAACACCTCCGATAGCCATCGCTTCACCTCGGGGAACTCTCCGGCGATCCCACCCAGGGCGGTGTAATCGATGTAGGCGTCCGGGGTGAACACACTGTCCAGGTCGTCGAATCGCCGTTGGTCGATGGCGGTGGAGTAATCCACCAAGAGCTGTTGGATCTCCAGGCGGTCGGAAATTTCTTCCAGGCTCAACATGTCTCGATTGAACACCGCTGACTCCAGGGGCCGCCGGTGTGGGATCGGTGCAGGCGTCAAGAAGGTGACCAGCTATCTCGCTAGCAGACCCGCGCCACAATCCCACTAGCTCCGCCAGCCCCACCATCACCGCCGGCCCCACCCGGCAGCACCGCCGACCCACCAGCCCCACCATTGCCACCCCGACCGAACAGACCCGCGGACCCCCCAGCACCACCATTAGCTCCCGGCGCCCCCGAACCACCATCACCCCCACTACCCCACAACCATCCCCCGTCACCACCGTCTTGACCGGTACCCGCAGCACCGTCAACCCCATTGCCTATCAACGCACGACCAGTCAGCGCCTGACTAGGACCATTAACGACATTAAGCGTCGCCTACCCCACCTGCTGCATCATGTCAGCGTTGGCCGCTTCCGCACCGCCATAACCTCGCGCCGCACCCTGCAACAACTGCACCAACCGCAGCCGATACCCCTCCACCTCACGACTGAGCGCCTGATACTGCCGGCCCTGCTCCGCAAACAACTCCGCAATAGCCGCCGACACCTCATCACCAGCCGCCGCCACCACACCCACCGTCGGACCAGCAGCCCAACAGTTCGCCACGCTCAAACCCGAACCCAGCCTGGTCACATCAGCCGCGGCCGCCTCGAATGCACCCGAACCGACAAAAACATATGACATTCCCATGCCCCATCAACTCACCTGTTCGGGGGCATTCAGGATGAGCACTGGGGGGTAGCGATCCGGCGTTGACGATGAGCAGCTCGTTCGACGGGTCGTGCCTGGGTTGTGCTTGTGGTGCCGGGGCGGCACGGTGA
>JALHRH010000452.1 GCA_022841565.1 Mycobacterium sp.
CGACAGTTCGACGACGTTATCGGAAGACTCGAGAATCAGCATGGCGTAACCGATGATTCGACCGTCGCTACGGACGATCAGGATCGCCCGCCGCGGGTCGGCCAGGTATTCGGCGAACCGGGCGGGGGACAGGTGGGCGTCGACGAACGCGGCGATGTGCTCAATCGGCACCGACGCGGGGCAAGCCAGCGGAAAGGTGCGTGAGGCTAGGGCAGCCAGTTCGTCGGCGTCCGCAGGGTCGGCCCGGTGTACGTCGTGCAGATTAGAGGTTCCACTGTGCAAGGTGTTGACCGGTCTTGCGGTCCAGCAGTACGACCACAGACACCGGGTCGCGATAGGCGTCCCAGTACACCCCGCCCCGAACAATCGCGCCCTGCGGCGCGTTGCCTAGGGCGGCGTCAAGCCAATCGGGCGCGTCACACGGCCGCGGCTTGTAAGCGTCGGCGAACGGCGTGACACCGTCGAAGCTGAAGTTGCTGGCCATGATGTAGGAGTTGGGGACGCGGACCGCGCGCACCACCACGTCAGCGCGGGCTACCGAGCTGTCGGGGAAGCTCTTGACCGGCACGCCGCTGCGCGTGTAGCCGAATCCCGGCGGTGGGTCGACCGGCACCACGCTGGTGACGGTGACGTCGGCGACGTAGGTTCCGGTGTCCACCCGCAACGTGTCGCCGAGGTGGCCGATCGGTGCGTCGCCGGCCCGTGCGCGTGGGAGGGTGGCATCTATCGGCAGCACTCCCGCCGCCATAACGAGCAAGGCGGAAACGACGATCAGCCAGCGGTGCATCTTTGCCTCCTGGGCTGCCTGTTCTCCGGACCTTCGCATGATTACACACGCGGCCTTATCCCGGGGAGGGTTGGCCGACTCAGATCTCGACGTCCGTGCTGTCGCCGAGTGGTTCGAGGGCGGCGACCAGGTCAGCTTCGACGCGCTCCTTATCGACCCCGGCCCGGTGCAATGGTCCGGTGCCGTCCTCGAGCTCGAGCAGTGCCAACAGCAGGTGTTCGGTGCCGATGTAGTTGTGGCCCAACCGAAGTGCCTCTCGGAACGTCAATTCGAGGACCTTGCGGGCGGGCCCACTGAAGGGGATCAGGGCGGGGGGTTCGCCGGTGCGGGCGGGAAGCTGCACCGAGTGGCGTAGCGCATCGGTGTCGATCTTCTGCAGACGGAGCAGCGCAGTGGCCAACGCTGCCTGATCGTCGAGCAGACCGAGCAGCAGGTGGTCGGGGGTGATTTCGTCGTTGCCGGCTTGGTGCGCGGCATTCTGGGCGGCAACCACCACACCCCGCGCCCGGGGGGTGAACCGGGCGAACCCCTGTTGGGGGTCGAGGGTCGTGGTCTCGGATTTGGGGACGAACCGCTTCTGGGCTGCCTGTTTGGTGACGCCCATGCTCTTGCCGATGTCCGTCCAGGACGCTCCCGAGCGGCGCGCCTGATCAACAAAGTGTCCGACGAGGTGATCGGCGACTTCGCCAAGATGCTCGGCGGCCAGAACGGCGTCGGACAGTTGGTCCAGGGCGTCGCTGTGGACGTTCTTGATCGCGTTGATCAGCTCGTCGAGGCGGACGGGATAGGCGATCTGGGCGGGTTCGGCCATGTCGTCAACGCTAGGTTGACGGCGGGGTGCTGTCAACCGTGGGTTGACGATCGGGTATTCAAGAAGTTCACCTTTCGTTTGCCGTCGCTCGACATGCGGCCGCACCATCGGTTTGGGAGAATCGCAGAGCCATGAGATTCCTTCCTTTTGCGGCCGGCGCTGCGGCGATCCTCGGTTTAGCTGCGCCCGCGCACGCGGACGCCAACCAGGATCGGGCTTTCTTGGTGTCGCTGGGGGCGGCCGGCCTCACCTATCGGGACCCCGAGAGCGCGATCGCGGCCGGCAAGAAGGTATGTGACATGGCCAACGAGGGCAAGACGGGGGTCGAGGTCGTGAAGATCCTCCAAGACGTAAACCCGGGTTTGACGCAGGTGAACGCCGCGCAATTCACCGCAATCGCGGCCGGCGTGTACTGCCCCGCACAATTGCCCAGCGCGAAACCTGTGGCGGGCGGCTGAGTCTGAGCTGTCACAGCTGCCCGCGAGGAGGGCGGGGCGGTGGAATCGCTTGCAGCGCAAAGGGATGCATCCCCGGCCGAGATGGCCGGGGCGGCCGGCGCAATATGCGCTCCGCCTGTTACGAGCGGCAATTCCTGCGCAGCGCAGGATGACCCGGCGTGCGCACCAGGTATACCAATAAGGGCGAACGCCCGCGTGGGTGAGGAAGTGTGTGCGATGCGAGACGTGATGACGCAGGACTACCGCTGATGAGAACCGGGCTGGCCGTGGGCGCGGCACTGGGAACCATTGGCTTGTCGGGCTGGGCCGGGCTGCGCGCCCTGGTCGGGTGGATCGAGCGCAACCCAGATCCCCTCACGCGCGAACAACTCCTCGCCGAGCCGGAAGGCGAGGAGGTCGCCATCACCCGCCCCGACGGGACGGTGTTGCGCGCGTTAGTCGCGGGCGCCGGACCGCCGATCGTTTTCGTGCACGGCTACACCGTTACCCTCGCCGAATGGAACGTCGTGTGGGACGCGTTGTTAGCCCGGGGATATCGCGTCATCGCTTTCGACCAGCGTGGTCACGGTCGGTCCACGCTGGGCTCTGAGGGTATCGGCTCCCAACCCATGGCGGCCGACATCGCTGCGGTGCTGGAACATTTCGACGTTGACGACGCGGTGCTGGTCGGCCATTCGATGGGTGGATTCGTCACCATTCGCGCCTTACTCGACCACGCGGATGTGCCGCAGCGGTTGCGCGGACTGGTGCTGTTCGCCACCTGGGCAGGTCGTGTGTTAGACGGTGCGCCGCAGAACTGGGTGCAAATCCCTCTGCTGGAGCGCGGCATCCTGCAACGGCTGATCCGGAACAGAACCGTGGGAGTGCTCTTCGGTGCCGCACAATGCGGCGCGCGACCGTCGCCGGCAATGGTGTCGGTATTCACCGAGGGCTTTCGCCAGCACGTGGACGACCACGGGCCGCTGCTGCCGATCGTGCGGGCTTTCTCGAACGAAGACCGCTACCCGCGGCTGGGCGAAATCACGGTGCCGACCGTGGTCATGGTCGGCTCCGCCGACCGCACCACGCCGCCGAGCCATTCGCGTCGGATGGCCGACGGTATTCCTGGCGCCCGGCTGGTCACGGTGCCGGATGCGGGGCATGCCTTAAATTGGGAAGCTCCCGACGAGTTGGTCAAGGTTATTGAATCGCTGACGGTTTAAGGTAGCGACGAACGATTCGCGGGTCTTCTGTTGAAGCCGGTGGAAATGCCGTCCGTTGGCGCTATTACCGACGCATTCCGGGGGCCGACACCCCTGGCTATCGCGCACGTTCGAGGACCCTCAGCGCCGAGGCGGGGACCTGTGCCACACATCATGCCCGCTGTCGAACCAGAACCTGCATTGGCACCGCGTAGGCCTGCCGTATCGTCCTGTGTGTCGCTCCAAGCACGCTTTCACCGAAACATGTTGGCAGCAATCAGTTGAACGACTCGATTGGTATGCGCACCGACTTCGGCGACGGTGTTCCAAGCACCCTTGTGGCGACGGTAAGTCTGGACTACGGGCGGCACGAAAGATTGAGCGGTCGCGCGCACAACCGCGACGACAGATGTGCAGCAAGTGTGACTGGTCGCCGCG
>JALHRH010000453.1 GCA_022841565.1 Mycobacterium sp.
TTGCGTACCCCGATCAACGGGCCGAACTCCTTGATGCCGCGTGTGATACCGCCCAACAGGCAGCCGAATTCCGGCGAGTAGTCCGCGGCCACCTTGAGCGGCGCCCGCAACCTGTTGATGGTGTCGATCAGGTTCTGCTCGGCCGGCGCCAGCGTCTCGTAGCCGTTGTTGGCCAGGCCGATGGTGGCCAACAACGTGGAGTTCAGGTTGTTCTGTTGATCGACCACCGTGCGGTTGATCGTCGGCAGGTTCGCGAACACCGTGTTGAGGTCGGGTGCGGCGTCCCCGTAGACGTTGGTCACGATGCTTGCCTTGCGGAAATCCTCCTGCAGGGTCGGCAACTTCGGATTCGCTTGGCGGGTCAGCGTGTTGAGACCCGACAGCAGCGACCCGAGGTCGTCGCCGTGGCCGCGCAGACCTTCCGACAGCGCACTCAGCGTGCCGTTCAACTCGACCGGGTCGATCTTGTGCAGCAGGTCGATGAGCGACTGGAACAGCGTGTTGACCTCCAGCTGCACCGCGGACGCCTCCACCGTGGCATTCGGGCGAAGCGAACTCTGGGCAGCCGTCTGAGGCGGAAGGAACTCCACCGACTTGGCACCGAAGATGGTGTTGCCGGCGATGTGTACCACGGCGTTGGCCGGGATGAAGTGCAGTTCACCGCTGTAGATGGCCAGCTTCAGCCGCGCCTGGTCACCGCTGTAGCTGATGTCCTCGACCTTGCCGATCTGGACGCCCCGGAACTTCACCTTGGCCCCAGGCTCCATCACCAACCCGGCGCGCTTGGACGCCACCGTCACGGTATCGGTCGAGGTGAACGCCGCGGTATAGGACAGATAGGTCAGGACAGCCGAAGCCACCAACAAGCCAGCGAGCAGCGCTGCCGCCACCCGCCCAGCGGTTCGTTGTGATCCCGTGCCTGCCATTGTCGCTATCCCGAGAGGTTGAAATTGCCGGACGCTCCGTAAACGGCGAGCGAGATGAAGAGGGTAATGACCACGACGACGATCAGTGAGGTGCGCACCGCCTGGCCCACGGCCACACCCACGCCGACCGAGCCACCGCTGGCGTTATAGCCGTAGTAGGTATGCACCAGCATCACCGCAATCGACATCGCGATGGCTTGCATGAACGACCACAGCAGGTCGGACGGGATCAGGAAGGTGTTGAAGTAATGGTCGTACAGACCCGCGGACTGCCCGTTGATGAACACGGTGGTGAAGCGGGCTGCGAAGAACGCGGCCAACACCGACAGTGAGTACAGCGGAATGATGGCTACCAATCCCGCGATCAGTCGCGTCGACACCAGGTAGGACACCGAGTGCACAGCCATGCATTCGACGGCGTCGATCTCCTCGGAGACCCGCATGGCACCCAGCTGGGCGGTGGCACCGGCGCCGATGGTGGCCGCCAGCGCGATGCCGGCGATCACCGGCGCGACCACGCGAACGTTGAGGAACGCCGAGAGGAAGCCGGTCAATGCCTCGATGCCGATGTTGCCCAGCGACGAATAACCCTGCACCGCAATGACACCGCCGGAGGCCAGCGTCAGGAAGGCCGCGACGCCGACGGTGCCGCCGATCATTACTAGGGCACCGGCACCGAGCGTCATCTCGGCGACGAGGCGGATGGTCTCCTTGCGGTACCGCGTGACGGCGTTGGGGATGTAGCGGATGGTCTCGCCGTAGAACAGCGCCTGCTCGCCGAAGTTGTCGACCGGGTCGGCGAACCTCGAGAAGAAGCGCTTGACACGAAGGGTGGCGTCGTAGCTCATCGCATCTTCACCATCGCTCGTCCGTCGCCATGTGTTACCCCGCCTCTACTTGGCCGAGATTCTGACGCCGATGGCGGTCATGACGACGTTGATGACGAAAAGACAAATGAATGCGTAGACGACGGTTTCGTTGACCGCATTGCCGACTCCCTTAGGCCCACCCTTGACTGTCATGCCCCGGTAGCAGCCGACCAGCCCTGCCATCACCCCGAATAGCAGCGCCTTGACTTCGGCGAGGATCAGCTCGCGTAGTCCGGTGAGCACGGTCAGCCCGTTGACGAACGCACCGGGGTTGACGCCCTGCAGGAAGACGGAGAAAGCGTAACCCCCGGACAGACCGATGATGCACACCAGGCCGTTGAGCAACAACGCGACCAGTGTGGACGCCAGCACCCTGGGCACCACCAGCCGCTGGATGGGATCGATGCCGAGCACCCGCATCGCGTCGATTTCCTCGCGGATGGTGCGGGCGCCCAGGTCGGCGCAGATCGCGGTGGCGCCCGCGCCGGCCACCACGAGCACGGTGACGATCGGACCGAGCTGAGTGATGGTGCCGAATGCGGTTCCGGCACCGGACAAGTCGGCGGCGCCGATCTCGCGCAGCAGGATGTTCAGGGTGAACGCGACCAGCACCGTGAACGGGATGGACACCAGCAGCGTGGGGACCAGCGACACCCGCGCAACCATCCACGTTTGGTCCAGGAACTCGCGAAATTGAAACGGCCGCCGGAAGGCGGCCCGTGCAGTCTCCATCGACATCTCGAAGAACCCGCCGACAGCCCGGGCCGGTACGGCGATTTGTTCCAACAAGACCCGGTCCTCCAATCTGCTGCTCGCGGCGAAGTTCTTCTGCCCTGAACACACCGTTGGATGACTCGCTGCTTGGTGTGAGCCGGCTCATAGTAACTAGAACAAGTTCACAGTGTCGACGAACCCCCGAATATTTTTGCGGCAAGTATGTATAGCTGGTATTCGAGCTACACATAGGCGGTCCGCCCGGGTTCCGGCACCGACAGCCAGCCTGCGGTTGTGGCACAACAGCATTCGGCGATCCGCCGCGTCGCCCACCGATCGAGCGCCCAGCGCAGCGCGAAGGGCCGGCACCACCACCGACGGTGCCCGCCTCACCCATCGCCCTGAGGCTGTGACCTGCGCATTCCATCCTTGTGCAAGGGCCGCCCAACATCCCCGCGCCACAGTGCAGCAAGTTGACCGCGTCAACGAAGCCGGGTGTTCCGGATGGGTCCCTGACGCGAAGCACGGCTGTCGTTGTCCATTGGAGGTTGCTCATGTCGTTCGTGAATACAGCGCCGGCGTCGGTGGCGGCCGCGGCAGCCGATCTCGTCGTCATCGGTTGGCAGGTTGACGCGGCGACCCACGCGGCTGCTGCGCCGACCTCCGCGCTGGCCGAGGCCGCGGCCGACGAGGTATCGGCCGCGATCGCCGCGCTGTTCAGCAGCCATGGCCGGAACTATCAGCTGCTGGCCGCGCAAGCAACTGCGTTCCAGGACAGGTTGATCTGCGCCCTCAACGCCAGTGCGGGCTGCTACGCCGCGGCTGAGTCGATCAACGTCGAGCAGGCCTTCCTGTCCGTCATCAACGGGCCGTCCCAGGCGTTGCTAGGACGCCCGCTGATCGGCAACGGCGGCAACGGATCCAGCCCGGGCGCCGACGGCGCCCCCGGCGGACTGCTGTGGGGAAACGGCGGCAACGGTGCGGCCGGGCTACCCGGACAGACCGGCGGGGGCGGCGGAGCCGCCGGCTTGTGGGGCCAAGGCGGGGCCGGCGGCGCAGGTGGAATCGGCGGCGGCGCGGGTGGCGCCGGCGGAGCAGGCGGATGGCTGATGGGTGTCGGCGGTAGTGGTGGGCCCGGCGGGGTAGGCACTGCGGGTAG
>JALHRH010000454.1 GCA_022841565.1 Mycobacterium sp.
CCTTCCAGCATTGTTCGGAACAAGATTGAGCCATCTCCCTCCTTTGGGGGGGGGTAGGCAGTCACGCTTGACATTGAAAGAAACGGAGGCGCATACGTTTAAGAACTAGCCAATACACTGCCAGCCTGACGCTCGTGGAGGACTCCTAATCATGGCGCTCATCACCGGCTCATCCACCACCGATTGGTCTACGATCTCGCTCAGTCAGGTCGATTTTGCGGCCCACATCGTTCAGGCCAGCAATCGAAGTGACCAGATTGGTGCCGAGCTGATTAGTGGAAATTGGTTCCTTGTCTCTGCCAGTCCGACACGGATCGTGGTGGACCTTTTCTCCGGGGGACGAATCGCGATCGGTGGATCTGGTTTCAATACGTCGAACCCTATCGTCAGGTCGGTCAGTTTTTTCAACACGGCAACCGGCGAAATACTTCGATACACCGGTTTCTCTAATGGCGTCGGTAATGGATCCCTAACCTCCCTCACCTACGGCACGACGAGCTTTGCGGAATCATTTATCGGCAACGTCACGACATTCGAAAATGATCCTAACAACCAGAACGATGATACCTATGCGGGCCCAGTGACGTCTCTGACGGCGAGGATCGGTGCTGCCACGGTCACACTCAGCGGCACATTCAATCTCACGGGTGACGATGTAACCGCAGCTCTCACAGGGACAGTGACTGGAATTGTGGTCGCATCGGGAACGAATTCAATCAAGATGACGGGACTGTCAGTGGACATCGATGTGATCGAGGCCGCGTTTGCATCCAATGCCTTGTCAACGGTTAGTGACCTCTTCTCCGTCGTGGGTAATCAACTCAATGGCGACGACCTCATCACCTACACAAATAATTCCGGCGTTGGGATGAGCTTTTTCGGGGGCGCTGGCAATGACACGATAAACATCAGCGGCATCAGGGGGGATACGCTCAACGGCGGTGCCGGCAACGACATCCTCGTTGGTGGTCTGGGGCAGGATACCGTCAACGGCGAGGCGGGTGATGATCAGATCACCATGCTGGTCACGGCGGGCAACGTCGATACCATTGATGCCGGCGCGGATACGGACATGCTGGTGCTGAGCGGCGCGGTGGGCGGCAACGGCCTCGTCGTGGTGGATCTCTCGGCAGCCGACCAGGTGGTGTCCATTGCAGGGGATCCGAATCGCGACAACCAGATCCAAACGGGGTTTGAGGGCGTCAATGGTGGCTTATTAGGGAGTGCGATGACCGTCACCGGCAGCGACGGCGACAATGTCATCATCGGGTCCAACGGGGCTGATACCATCGATGGGGGAGCAGGCAACGATACGCTTCATGGCGGGGCGGGCAACGATCAGCTGATCGGCGGCACGGACAACGATGTATTGAATGGGGGCACCGGCAACGACACCATGACCGGGGGCCTGGGCGACGACACCTACGTGATTGACAACCTGGGCGACCAGATCACCGAGCTATCCGGCGAGGGGACCGACACGGTGCAGATCAACCGCACGGTCGATCTGAATGTGGCTCCCTTTACCGAGATCGAGAATGTGGTCTTGACCGGTGTGGCGGCGCTCAATGCGACGGGGGATGGGGGCGCCAACAGCCTCACGGGCAATAGTGCGGCCAATATCCTGACGGGCGGCGATGGCAACGATACGCTCGCCGGCCTGGCGGGCAACGACGTGCTGAGCGGCGGGGCAGGCGATGATGACGTGCAGGGCGGCGCCGGCAACGATGCCATCCTGGTTGGCGACGCGACAGAGCATGGGGTGGGCGAGGTCCTGGACGGCGGGACCGGGACCGACGTGCTGCGCTTCACGAGTACGACCGATGACCAAACCCTGGCGCTGACGGCCGGGGTCACCGGCATCGAGGCGGTCGTGATTGCGAATGCGGCGGGACTCGGCACCGGCACGATGGATCTGAACGTGGATGCCTCGGCCGTGACCAGCGGGCTGCTCATGACCGGCAACGCGGGCGACAACGAGCTCACCGGGACCGGGTTCAACGACATCCTCAACGGCGGAGCCGGCGACGATACCTTAGATGGCGGCGCGGGCACCAATCTCCTGATCGGGGGCAAGGGGGACGACACCTTCATCGTGGCGACGGCGACCGATCTGGTGAGCGAAGGGCTCAATGGCGGGATCGATACCGTGGAGGCGGCGCTGAGCTATACGCTAGGCGCCAACGTGGAGAACCTGACGCTGACGGGGGGTGCGCTCAACGGCACCGGCAATGCGCTCAACAATGTCATAACCGGGAACGACCTTGCTAGTAATCTCCAGGGAGGGGCTGGCCACGATACGCTTATCGGTGGGCTGGGTGAGGACACGGTCATCGGCGGGATCGGGAACGATCGCATTGTGATGGAGGTGGCGGTCGGGCATGTGGATACGGCGGACGGCGGGATCGGGCTCGATACCTTGGCGCTGGTGGGCACGGTCCCCAACGGCGGCATCGTGACCGTCGATTTGGGGGTGGGCGATCAAGTGACGCACGTCGATGGCGCAGGCGAGACTCTGGTCCAGAACAATTTCGAGAACCTCGACGCCTCCGGGTTGAACGGCACGGTGCATGCGACCGGCAGTGCCGGGGTGAATCTGTTGATTGGCTCGGATGGTGTCGATACGCTCGCCGGCCTGGCGGGGAACGACATCCTCAACGGTGGTGCAGGCGACGACACCCTAGACAGCGGCGACGGCAACGATATCATTTTGATCGCCGATCAGGGGGATCACGCTGGGGGTGAAGTTGTGGCTGGCGGGACCGGGACGGACGTGGTGCGTTTCACCAATACCACCGATGGCCAAACGCTGGTGCTGACGAACGGGGTGACCGGCATCGAAGCGGTCGTGATTGCGAATGCGGCGGGACTCGGCACCGGCACGACGGATCTGAACGTGGATGCCTCGGCCGTGACCAGCGGGCTGCTCATGACCGGCAACGCGGGCGACAACGAGCTCACCGGGACCGGGTTCAACGACATCCTCAACGGCGGAGCCGGCGACGATACCTTAGATGGCGGCGCGGGCACCAATCTCCTGATCGGGGGCAAGGGGGACGACACCTTCATCGTGGCGACGGCGACCGATCTGGTGAGCGAAGGGCTCAATGGCGGGATCGATACCGTGGAGGCGGCGCTGAGCTATACGCTAGGCGCCAACGTGGAGAACCTGACGCTGACGGGGGGTGCGCTCAACGGCACCGGCAATGCGCTCAACAATGTCATAACCGGGAACGACCTTGCTAGTAATCTCCAGGGAGGGGCTGGCCACGATACGCTTATCGGTGGGCTGGGTGAGGACACGGTCCTCGGCGGGATCGGGAACGACCGCATTGTGATGGACGTGGCGATCGGGCATGTGGATACGGCGGACGGCGGGATCGGGCTCGATACCTTGGCGCTGGTGGGCACAGTCCCCAACGGCGGCATCGTGACCGTCGATTTGGGGGTGGGCGATCAAGTGACGCACGTCGATGGCGTGCCGGAGAGTCTCATTCAGAACAATTTCGAGAACCTCGATGCCTCCGGGTTGAACGGCACGGTGCATGCGACCGGCAGCGCCGGGGCAAATCTGCTGATTGGATCGACCGGTGCCGATGTGCTCTCTGGCCTGGC
>JALHRH010000455.1 GCA_022841565.1 Mycobacterium sp.
GCGGCTTGGAAGGCGTTGCCTGCGGTCGGGGCGCGGGGGGTGGCGGACTAGGCGAGCCAGAGGGGTTACTGGTCATAATTCCATCTTTGTCCCATTCCACACGGAATGAAACCAAACGGCGCGGACAAACTAGTGTCAGCGGGATGAGGAAGCCGCGGCGCGCGCCCCTCGCCGCGGCCGTGTGGTTGGCGACGGTGTGCCTGGTTGCCGGCTGCGGCAGTTCTGATCCGCTTGGGTCCACGAGCGGCAACCTGAAATCCATCGTGGTCGGATCCGGCGATTTTCCGGAATCGGAGATCATCGCGGAGGTCTATGCACAGGTATTGCAGGTCAACGGCTTCGACGTCGGACGACGGATGGGTATCGGCAGCCGCGAGACCTATATTCCGGCGCTCAAGGACCATTCCATCGACCTGGTGCCGGAGTACATCGGCAACTTGCTGCTCTACTTCGAACCCGACTCCAAAGCCACGGTCCTTGACGCGGTCGAGTTGCAGCTCTACCAGCGCCTGCCCGGGGACCTCTCGATCCTCACCCCGTCGCCGGCCTCGGACACCGACACCGTCACCGTCGCGGGTGCGACGGCCGCCAAATGGAATCTCAAGACCATTGGCGACCTGGCCGCGCATTCGGCCGAGGTGCGATTCGCCGCGCCGTCGGCTTTCGCGACTCGGCCGGCCGGGCTGCTCGGACTCAAGCACAAGTACGGACTCGACATCAGTCCCGGCAACTTCATCACCATCAATGACGGCGGCGGCCCGGTGACGGTGCGGGCACTGGTGGATGGCACCGCAACCGCCGCCAACATCTTCAGCACCTCACCGGCCGTGGTGCAGGACCACCTCGTGGCGCTCGAGGATCCCGAGCACAACTTTCTGGCCGGCAACATTGTGCCGCTGGTGAATTCGCAAAAGAAGTCGGACCGCCTCAAGGATGTGTTGGATGCGGTCTCGGTCAAGCTGACCACCGCGGGCGTCGCCCAACTCAACGCGGCGGTGTTTGGAAACGGCGGCGTCGACCCCGATCAGGCGGCCCGAAAATGGGTGCACGACAACGGTTTCGACCAGCCGATCGAGCGTTGAGAGTGATCACTTTCGACAACGTCAGCAAGGTCTTCCCCGGTGGCGCCACGGCGGTCGACCGGTTGAGCCTTCATGTGCCCGAAGGCAAGCTGACCGTCTTCGTCGGCTCGTCGGGGTGCGGCAAGACCACCGCGCTGCGGATGATCAACCGGATGGTCGACCCCACCGCGGGAACCATCACCGTCGGCGGCAGGGACGTGTCGAGCGTCGACCCGGTCCAGTTGCGCCGCGGCATCGGCTATGTCATCCAGAGCGCCGGTTTGATGCCCCACCAGCGGGTGATCGACAACGTCGCGACCGTGCCGGTGCTTCGGGGTCAGTCCCGGCGGGCCGCCCGTGCCGCCGCCCACCAGGTACTCGAACGGGTGGGGTTGAATCCCGCACTTGCGTCGCGTTATCCCGCGCAACTATCCGGTGGTGAGCAACAGCGCGTGGGGGTGGCTCGGGCGCTGGCCGCAGATCCGCCGATCCTGTTGATGGACGAGGCATTCTCGGCGGTCGACCCGGTGGTCCGTTACACCCTGCAGAACGAGATATTGCGGCTGCAAAGCGAATTGCGCAAAACCGTCGTATTCGTCACCCACGACATCGACGAGGCCCTGCGGCTTGCCGACCGGGTGGCGGTGTTTGGGCCGGGCGGTGTGCTGCAGCAATATGATGAGCCCGCGCGCCTGCTCGCGCGTCCGGCGAACGACTTCGTGGCCAAGTTCATCGGTCTGGGCCGCGGCTACCGGTGGCTGCAACTGATCGGCGCGGCGGGGCTGCCGCTGCATGAGATCGCGAGAATCCCGTCGGCTGCCCTGCCGAGTGCCGCGCTCCCGGATGGCTGGGCGTTGGTGGTCGACGACGCCGGCGGCGCGATGGGTTGGATAGACGCCGACGGGCTGCGCCGGCACCGCGGCGGCCAGCTACTGGCCGAGGCCATGACGCCGGTGGGTTCGGTGTTCCATACCGACGGCAACCTCAGTCAGGCGCTGGATGCGGCGCTGTCGGCGCCGTCGTCGATGGGTGTCGCTGTGGACCGGACGGGACAGGTGGTCGGCGGAGTGCTGGCCACGGACGTGTTCGCCGCGTCCCAAGCGCGCAGACGGATCTAAGGCGGGCCTGATGCATTACCTATTGACGCATCTGGGCACCGCGTGGGCGCTGACCGTCATTCATCTGCGGCTGTCGCTGGTGCCGGTGCTGATCGGGCTGGCGATCGCGGTGCCGCACGGTCTGCTGGTGCAGAAGTCTCCGCTGCTGCGCCGGCTGACGACAGCGACCGCCGGCGTGATCTTCACCATCCCGTCGCTGGCGCTGTTCGTCGTGCTCCCGCTGATCATCGGGACCCGGATCCTCGACGAGGCCAACGTGATCGTCGCGCTGAGCGCCTACACCACGGCACTGATGGTCCGGGCGGTGCTGGAAGCTCTTGATGCGGTGCCGGCGCAGGTCCGGGAGGCGGCCATCGCAATCGGCTACGGGCCGCTGGCCCGGAAGCTGAAAGTCGAACTGCCGCTGTCGATTCCGGTCCTGGTCGCCGGATTGCGAGTGGTGGTAGCGACCAACATCGCGATGGTGTCGGTCGGTGCGGTGATCGGGATCGGCGGGCTCGGCAGTTGGTTCACCGCGGGATTTCAGACCAACAAAAGCGAGCAGATCATCGCCGGCATCATCGCGATGTTCACGCTGGCGGTCGTTGTCGACACCCTGATCAGCGTGGGCGGCCGGCTGGCCGCACCGTGGGAGCGCGGCCGCCGCATCAGGTCCCCGATCGTGGGCGGCGCCCGATGAACTTCATTACCCGGGCGGTGTCCTTCCTTGCTACCGCGAGCAATTGGACCGGCTCCAGCGGCTTGGCTGCGCGCTTGTCCGAACACCTGGAGTACACCGCGCTGGCCGTCGTGGCATCGGCCGTCGTCGCCATCCCGCTCGGGCTGGTCATCGGGCATACCGGCCGCGGTCAACTGCTGGTGGTGGGCGCCGTAAACGGACTACGGGCACTACCGACGCTGGGTGTGTTGCTGCTGGGTGTACTGCTGTATGGGCTGGGCCTGGGGCCGCCGATCGTGGCGTTGATGTTGCTTGGCATTCCGGCATTGCTGGCCGGCACATATGCGGGGATTGCCAGCGTTGACCCGCTGGTGGTCGATGCGGCGCGCGCCATGGGCATGGCCGAGTATCAGGTGCTGCTTCGGGTCGAGGTGCCCAACGCGCTGCCGCTGATCCTGGGCGGTCTGCGGAACGCGACGCTGCAGGTGGTTGCGACCGCGACGGTGGCCGCGTACGCGAGTCTGGGCGGATTGGGCCGCTATCTGATCGACGGGATCCAGGAGCGTCAATTTCACCTTGCGCTGGTCGGTGCGCTGATGGTGGCGGCGTTGGCGTTGATTTTGGACGGGCTGCTGGCATGGGCGGTGTGGGCCTCGGGGCCCGGTCGCGGTCGGCTGAGCAGGCGCGATCGTCATTGTGATGGTGCAGTTGGGGACAAAGCCGTCGCGGTTGACCAACACGTCTTACGGTAGA
>JALHRH010000456.1 GCA_022841565.1 Mycobacterium sp.
CGTCCCTTTCGGCGTGGCGACCGCAAACGCGGGGGACCCGCGTGCAGCGGGTCGCCACCATCTAACCCGTGGCGACCGCAAACGCGGGGGACCCGCGTGCAGCGGGTCGCCACCATCTAGCCCGTGGCGACCGCAAACGCGGGGGACCCGCGTGCAGCGGGTCTCCACCAACTAGCCCGTCCGGATCCGAAACTACGCGTCCCCCCGACGGGCCCCAACACGGCAACTCGCTGGGGCAATAGGTGACGCACATGTCGACCACATGGACAGGACGAATCACTGCCATTAACGTCCTGCCAGTAGGTCAGCGAGCGTTGCCCGTGGGAGGTACTGGCGTTGCTTTTCATGCACGAGGTCCACACGGTGAAAGGGCGCGCCGAGGACGAATTCGAGGCCGCCTTTCGCGACGGCTGGATGCCAATGCTGGCCGCCGGCGAAGAGGCACGACTGCTCTGGTACACCAACCAGGCCCAGGGCAGCGGACCGGCCTACACCGTGATCACCGTGACGGCGGTGCGCGACGGAGCGGCCTGGGAGCGGTTGACCAAGCGGGTCCAGCACGGTGATCTGCGGGACTGGATGCATCACACCGACGAACTGCGCCATAGCGTCGACGCCAAGCTGATGGTGCCGCTGCCGTGGTCGCCGATGCAGGACGTGGCCTTCGACGAGGTGCCGGTCGACGGGCTGGAACACGACATGAGCCTCTACATGGAAGACACGATGTGGCCCTATGAGGACAAGTTCGAGGAGTACATCGTCCGGTGCGGTGAGGTGTACGCCCGCACGCTCGAGCAGCCGTCGTCCATGCTGAAGATGGATGCATCTTTCCAGCCCGCGCTCGGCAGCCATCTGCGGCGCGAAGTCATACTCATGCAACGGATCAGCCGGCCCGAGGCCCTGCTCGATCTGCTTCGAACCCATATCCCGGCCGAGTACCGCACGCCCGGCACCTGGCTGCATGACGCGCTGGACCTGCGCGATCAATGGACCAGTCGGTTGCTGCGCACCTCCACCTGGTCGCCGCTGTACTAGGGATCAATGAACCTCGGGACCATCGTCGACGCCGCCGCTGCCGGCGATCCGCAGCGGACCGCGCTGATCATCGACGGCCAGCAGATCACCTACCGGGAACTCGGTACGGCTGTTCGGCAGTGCGCAGCCGGGTTGACCGCCAATGGAGTGAAGGCCGGCGATCGGGTTGCCATCGTCGACACGGCGTCCCTGTTGTCCATTGCGTCGCTGCTCGCCGCGGCACGCCTCGGCGCCGCCGCGACCCTGATGAATCCTGCGTTGACACCAGCGGAGCTGCGCACATTGCTCGACAACGCCAATTGCCGCGAGATAGTAGTGGCGGGGGAGGCGTTCCGGAACCGGCTCCCGGCGACGACGATAGCGACGGCGTTGACGGCCCACGAACTGATCGGTAAGGGTGCGCCAGAGCGGTCGGACCCTGCCGAGCACGAAGGGGGTCGCGCGGCGATGGTCCTATTCACCAGTGGCACAACGGGATTGCCGAAAACAGTCGAGATCGGCAGTCGCCAACTGGCGGCACGCCTATGCAGGACGTCTCAGCCGTTCTCGCCGGACACGCCGCCCACAGCAGTGATGATGTGTGTGCCGTACTTCCATGTGGGTGGTTCCCTTGGACTGCTCGCCAGCCTGTTCTCAGGCAACACCTTGGTGGTGCAACCGCGGTTCGACGCCGGTGAGTGGCTGCGCCTGGTGTCGCAGCATCGAGTCACCGGCATGTTCCTGGTGCCGACGATGCTGCACCGGATTCTGGAGCATCCTGACTTTGCCGACACCGATCTGTCGTCGCTGTCCGCCATCACCTACGGAGCCGCGGCCGCACCTACCGCATTGATGCGTAAGGCACTAGCCACTCTTCCACATGTGGCATTTACCAACGTGTTTGGCCAAACCGAGACGCTGGGTACCTACGCCAACCTGACGCCGGAAGATCATCACGATCCTGCTAGGGCGGGCTCGGTCGGCCGGCCATTGCCGGGAGTGGAGGTACGCGTGGTCGATCCGGTTACCGGCGCCGACGTTGAACCTGGGGCGATCGGGGAGTTGTGGGTGAATTCGCCGGTCAACACCGTCGCGGGATGGCTACGCACCGGTGATCTGGGACGGACGGATGCCGATGGCTATATCTTTCCGAGCGGCAGATTGCGCGACACCATCAACCGCGGCGGAGAGAAGTTTGGGCCCATCGAGGTGGAAGAGGCGTTGCGTTCCCATCCGGCGGTCCGCGACGTCGCGGTTGCCGGAGTGGCCGACGACCAACTGGGCCAGCGGGTGGGGGTCGCGATCGTGACCCGGGGGCCGGTGACACTCGAGGAGTTGCGGGCGCACTGTCGGGCCATGATCGCCTACTTCAAACTGCCGGAACGGCTGGTGACTGTCGACGACATTCCCTACAACGCGACCGGCAAGGTCGACCGTCGCCGGCTGGCAGAGTTGATCGCCGGGCGGTCCTAATGGTTGCTCCGGTTCAGAATTCGTGCCGCGTCGTGCACCATCAGGGAGACGATATCGGCGGCGGACCGAACATCGTGGATGAGTCCGACTGCCTCACCGACCAGCACGGTGTCCACGTCGAAGTCCTCGCCGGCGACACCTTCCCGATAGGCACGGACCGTCTCCGGCAGCTGTGCCCGCAGGTCCTCCTCACGGCCGTGCCAACGCCGGATCAGCGCATTGCTCACCAAGCGCAGGTCGTAGTCTTCAGGCCAATCCCGTTGCCGCACAATATCAAAGACCCGTGTGCGGATCGTGTCGTCGCCGGCTGCCGCAATGGCCCGCTGCTGGGCTCGCTGCGAGACCAGCGCCTCGGTGGCCGCCCAGAACCTGCTACCCACCAGGACGCCGTCGGCTCCGAGCGCCAGCGCTGCGGCCAGGCCGCGACCGTCGGCGACGCCTCCGGCAGCCACCACCAATGTTGCGGCGGACCGGGTGTTCACCAGGTCGACCACCTCGGGCACCAGCGTGAAGGTGGAGCGAACGCTCATTCCGTGCCCGCCGGCTTCGCCGCCCTGGGCAACGATGATGTCGACGCCGCAATCCAGGGCCCGATGCGCTTGGGTCAGGTTCTGCACCTGGGCGGTCAACGGAACGCCGGCGCGGTGGATGCTTCCCGCAAATGGCTTGAGATCGCCGAACGACAGCATGACCGTCGGAGGTTGCTGCGCCAGGACGATGTCAAGCAACTCGGGTGTGCCCGCAAGGCTCCAGGTGATGAAGCCGTATCCCACGCGGGCGCCCTTAGCCTCGGCGACTTGCGCATGCAACCATTCGGCGTCGCCATATCCGCCGCCGACGAGGCCCAGGCCGCCGGCGGTGGAGACCGCTGCGGCCAGCCGGCCGCCCGAAACCATGGCCATCGGCGCCAGCAGGATCGGGTGCTCGATGCCGAGGAAGCCGGTGAGGCGGGTTTTCAGCGTCATGGTGTGGCCTCCGTCGCGAGTTCTCCGGGCCAGTTCAGGCCAGTGTCGCCAAGCCGGACCGAACCAGTTCCAGGCTTCTCGCCACCAGCTCGCCAAAATCGTTAGCGCAACCATTGCGGCCCCAATTCTCAACCG
>JALHRH010000457.1 GCA_022841565.1 Mycobacterium sp.
AGACCGAGAGTTGGGACCGCGTCCGTCGCGTCATCGGCTATGCGGAGCACCTGCCCGGCGGCGACGAGGGCAAGGCCAACCCCCGCTACGTCGTGACCAACCTCGCCGGCGACGCGCGGCCCCTGTACGAGGACGTCTACTGTCGGCGTGACGAGGCCGAGAACCGGATCAAGGAGCAGCAACTGATGCTCTTCGCCGACCGCACCAGGGTTCGTCGGGAGTTCGTAGCGGGCCTTGCGATCACGTGCGGACCGCCCCGGTGGCGACCTGGGGGAAGGGGGCGATCTGGCCCGCGAACGGCGACGCGGGTGCGTCGAGCGGCGAGAAGACGTTCAGACCCGCAATCATTCCAACACGATACACTCATGAAATGTGCGGGCTAGCGTCTTGTGGTGACCATGAACTCCACCGAACCACTCGCAGCAATTTCGTTGATGGCTAGCACCCGGAACCAGTACCGCGTGTTGGGCCGCAACTGTTCGACGCGGAAGTGAGTGGTGTTTGCGCCTGTACGACCGACCTCGCGGAAGATCTTCCCGTCGGTACTCAACTGGACGACGAATCCGCTTTCGTTGTCCGAACGGTCCGCCCAAGCGAGGTCGACCCGCGTCGCCCACACGTTTGCCGCGACCAAGCCTGACGGCGCGATCGGGGCTTCGCGTTTAGTCTTGAGGTTGACGGTGTCGGAGAACGGCGAGTTGCCGAACTGGTTGACGGCCTGAAGTCGGAACCAGTAGATGGTGCCGGGGCGTAGTCCCTCGACGCGGAACCGCGTTTGGTCCCCACGGACCGCCCCGACCTCGGCAAAGTTCACCCCGTCGGCACTCCGGAACACTTTTACCCAGTCGGCGTTGGTGACACGCCCCCAGTTCAGATCGACGGCCCGCGCCCACACGTTTGCGGCGACAGGTGTTGCGGGCGGAGCGGGAACCCGGACCGTAACGGCCGGCGACGGCGGCGGGGTAACGACCGACGGCGGTGTCGGGGCACTGGTCGACGGCGCGTATGTGACCGGCAGAATCGTGGCGGTTGCGGAGAACGTCGCGTCGTTGCGGAACAGTTCCGAGCCGTTGTTGGCAGCAATCTTCAGGCGGAAGTGCTCGTGCCGGATGAAGTGCCCCGGAAAGTTCACCGACTCGAACGAGACGCCGGTCCCGTTCAGCCCCGTCACCACGCGGAAGGTGGCGTCGAGTTTGTACAGGTCGCTGCCGTTGTTCGCGTCGAGGTGGAGCAGCATCTCACGGTGGCGGAGGAAGCGACCGGGGAAGTTGACCGATTCGAACGAGACCAGCGAGGGGTCGGCCAGTCCGGGCCGCGCGATGAACCCGGAGTCACGCGCGAACAGTTCTGAGGTATCGCGTTGGTCCAACCATGCCTCGAAGCCGCGGTGGCGGATCGCACGATCCGGGAAGTTAGTCGAGGAGAAGAGGTAAGACTGGTGGAGTCTTAGCAAATACGGTTTGTCCGTCAACGATGGAATGCTTCGCAGGTCAGGCCGTTGGCCAGCGGGTGTTGAAAACAATGGAATTCTGCTAATTGTTTCGCTAATATATGTATGTATAATTTGTTCATGATTATCGATCCAGTAATGGTTTAATAGATTTCCATTCCCGTCCTGCCAGTTGCTCACGTCAACACTGTCCACTGGTCCGTTCGTTCTGTCTGTATCTATACCGGCAAGAAAACTGTCGTTGAGCTGATAGCGGTTAATATGATAAAGAGATCCTCTTGGTCGAATCGCGAAAGGTTTGGGGTCAAAGCTATTATAATTGCTGATGGCATCGATGTACCCGGTCAGTAGTAATTGTGCGGATCCGGACCATGATTGCTGAGAGAGCTGAGCGGCAAGTTGCGCGACTGCTCCACCACCATGGCTGTAGCCGATGAATGCCAACCACTGCTGTCCATGTTGAACCACAGCCTGCTCGACATCCGCAATCACCACCTGAGTTGGATTACTGAAGTACAGTAGGTCGGGAGTGTAGTAAGAGACGTCATACCCTTGGTCTGCTAGTTGAATGCCGATGTCGGTCGTGCCGTGTCGATCCGGGGCGGTTTCTGCCTGTGGATTGGCGTTCCCCATACCACCCATTGCCTGTGTTTCGCCGCTGATCAGAATAACTTTACTACGATAACTGTAAACATGTACTGTATCTAAATTCGTCTCCTCACCGGTGGCCATGTTCCGCGCCACCAGCCGCAGTGTCGCCTGGCCGTGTTCCAGACTCGCCCACTCTACATCCAGATGGACTCTTGCCTTGCTGTCCGCCGGCCCGGCGTGGAAATTGAACCGATCCGGTACCGGCAGCCAGCCTCGCGCCCCTTGGGGCACCGCCTCCCGCTTGATTAATTGATCCACCCCCACTTGCCACAGTCGCACCGCCGGGTTGTCAGTCCGGATGGTGTACTCCATCCCGGCCGATTGGAGCTTATTGGCCCAGATGGTCAACCGCACCATGTCGTCCTCAGCCGCCACGGACCGCCCGCCGCCGCCCTCCTGGTAGTCGGCGATTTGGTTGTTGTTGTCGTCGTCGCCGTTGATGCGGATACCCACCCCGCGGGTGGCCTCCACACCCTCAGCTACCGGCCGCTCCTGCCAGTTCGGCTGCAAGCGCACCGTCCCGCCGGGGGCAAGTCGGTGGGCCACCAGATCGCCGGTGACGGCATCCGGCTTCGTGGCCCGGAACTGCACCTCGTACCCGCCGCTCTTCACGTTCCGATCTTCGCGGCCGAGGTTGACGTTCCCCAGGGAGCCGCCGACCCTCGTTCCTGGCAGGAACAGTGCCAGCCAGTAGGTGCCCGTGTGGTTGGCGGTGAACGTAATGCGGTGACCGTCCGTGCGGGAGTTAGTTTTGCGGTCACCGAGCTTGATGCGGGCGTTCGTGTCGGTGGAGCCGGCCTCGAAAGCTATTCGAAAGTCTCGGTCGGACGACTGGCGGATCAAGTCAATGGTGACCTTCTGACCTTCCACCGCCGAGAACTTGATGAAGTCCACATCATTGGGCTGGTTGAGGCGACCCCGAACCGTGACCCGATTTGTCGTTTCGAGATTGAAAACTCGCTGGACCTGAGGTAGTCGATCGTTCCTTCCTTCGGCCTCATTTACTCTGATTACGGCTCGATCGGCACCGATTGCGAGTGGTTCATCGGAGTCCGTTGGCAACGGACCTGTTGTGCTCGGCACCTCACGGGTTTCGAGACTCTCGACGTTCAGCCGCTGCCGGTGAGCGGTCGAGACTTTGGGCTGTTTGACGAAGAAGGACTTCAATAAGTCGCGAATCGTGGCCATGCGAACCTCTCGGTAGGGGGTTAAGAGCCGGCCACGGTTCGTTGTGGCCTCGCCTGTGTGTCACTGTTTGTGCTCCGGAGATGACAGGCATTCGTTCACTTCGGGAACTGAACGTCCCGCAGGGTGCACTCCACTTGGCTGCCGCGACCCGCAGCGCGGAAGTGGACCAGCCCCACGCCTTTGGCGAACCGCCACTCGTACACGGTCTCATCGGGCGTCTGCATCTCCACTCGCAGTCCGGGCTTCTTGCCCAGCGGGGTGTCGATGTCGGCATTCGTTGCCGTCGCTT
>JALHRH010000458.1 GCA_022841565.1 Mycobacterium sp.
TGATAGCCGCGCTGCTAACCACGCCACGTCGAAAGTGACAATCTGGTTCGATCCGGTGTGCCCGTACACGTGGAATACCGCTCAGTGGCTGACTGCCGTCGCCGAGAAGTCCGGCAAGGATATCGATTGGCGTCTGATGAGCCTGTCCGTGCTCAATGAGGGACGTGAGATGCCGCCTCAACAGCAGTCTCGGATGCGCGATTCCGAGCAGATCGGACGGCTGATGGCAGCCATCCGTGACCAGCACGGCGTTGCGGGTTTGGCGGTGGCGTATTTCGCGTTCGCCGAGCGCTACCATGACCATTCCGAGGCTGTCGGCCAGGCGCTCATCGCCCACGTTGTGGAGGCCGTGAAATCCTGGGACGTCACCCCTGACGTGGTGTCAGACTCGTCCTGGGACGAAGTCGTCCGGCGTAGCCATCAGGCTGGGCAGGACGCGCTGGGTGAGGTGGGGGGTAGTCCGATCGTGCGTATCGGCTCGCACACGTTCTTCGGGCCGGTCCTGACCGGACCACCCGATGCAGCGACTCGGGACACGTTGTTCGAAGCGGTCGCTACGCTGGCTACGATCCCCGAATTCATCCAACTGAAGCGACCGCTCGCCTAGCTCGGACACCTGGAGGCGCGTCGGCGCCGATTCGGGAGGAGACGACCGTGACGGCCTACCGGATGGCCAGTCCGGTCAGTGCTCGCGAGATCACCAGACGCTGGATCTCGCTGGTGCCCTCGAAGATGGTGAAGATCTTTGCGTCGCGGTGCATCCGCTCGACGGGGTAGTCACGGGTGTAGCCGTTGCCGCCCAGGATCTGGATGGCCTCGTCGGTCACGTAGACGGCCGTCTCGCTCGCCACCAGTTTGGCCATCGAGCCCTCCGCGGCGTCGAAGTTCTGGTTGTTGCGGGCCATCCAACCGGCGCGCCAGACCAGCAGGCGCGCCGCGTCGATCCGACTCTTCATGTCGGCCAGCTTGAACGCAACGGCCTGGAACTCACCGATCTTGCGGCCGAATTGCTCACGCTGGCAGGCATATTCGAGCGCGTACTCGTAGGCCGCGCGGGCGACCCCGACGGCCATCGCGCCGACGGTGGGCCGGGTGCGCTCGAACGTCCGCATCGCCGCCTGGCCACCCGCGGAGGCACCGGACTTCACCCGGGCGATTCGCGCCTCGAACTTTTCCCGGCCACCGAGAATCGCGTCCTGCGGCAGCCGGACATTGTCGAGCACCACCTCGGCGGTGTGCGAGGCGCGGATGCCGTGCTTTTTGAATTTCTGGCCCTGGGCCAGGCCCTTGGTGTCCGGGCCGATGACGAAGCTGGCCTGGCCGCGGGTTCCGAGTTCGGGGTAGACCGACGCCACCACGATGTGCACGTTGGCGATGCCGCCGTTGGTGGCCCAGGTCTTGGTGCCGTTGAGCACCCATTCCCCGGCCGACTCGTCGTAGCGGGCGCGAGTGCGGATGCCACCGACGTCGGAACCCGCGTCGGGCTCGGATGAGCAGAACGCGGCCAGCTTGGGTTCGTCGGCCGTGCCGAACATCTCGGGCAGCCATTGGCCCAGCTGTTCGGGAGTTCCGTTGCCTGCCAAAGCCGCTGCCGCCAGCCCGGTGCCCATGATCGACAGCGCGATGCCGGCGTCACCCCAGAACATCTCCTCGAACGTGGTGAGCATGCCCAGCCCGGTTTCCTCGGCAGCCTGCTGCGCCATGAAGTCGGGGGAGTATAGGCCCACCTTGGCGGCCTCCTGGATCACCGGCCACGGGGTTTCCTCCCGCTCATCCCACTCGGCGGCCGCTGGGCGGATGACGTCTGCGGCGAACTTATGTACCCAATCGCGCACCTCGATCACGTCGTCGCTGAGTTGCATGGAAAATGTCACGGTTGTGCTCCTGAAATGGGTTGGGTTTGTCGGGGTGTGCGGTAATGCGTGAGGACGCTGACGGTCTGGTTGACCCACGCCTCGAAGTAACGTGCTTCGTCGATGTTGCCGGGCAGCCGGCCGGTGAGGGCCCGCAGCGTCGCGGCGTAGGACAAGGAGCCAATCGCGGTGGCCGCGATGGCATCTGGATCGGGAATCTGGGTGCGGCCGGAACGATTGGACGCGGTCAGCTCGTCGGCGAACCGCTGGTAGGCGTTGTCGGTGATGACCTGCCACGTTTTCTCGTCGAGATCGCCGAGCTCGTCCGGCTCGCGCAGCATGACCCTAAGCAAGTCTTCGCTCTGCTTGAAATTGCCCCAGATCAGCTGACCGGCGGTGCGTACCGCGTCCTCGACACTGGTCGGCTCTCCCGCGTCGTACTGCTCTCGCGCGGCGACGATGCGGTCGATCCGGTGCGTCACCGCGGCCTCGAGGAGCTCACGTTTGGAGCCGAAGTGCTTGTACAGCGCGCCAGAGCCGGGCGCCAGGCCGGCGGCGCGTTGGATGTCGGCCACCGACGTCGCCGCGTAACCCTTGGCGGCGAACAGCTTCAGCGCCTCGGCCAGCAGCCGATCACGCCCGCGGGCAGGCTCCGTGACCACGGTGAGAGAGTAGTCACTCACCGGCGTCGGCGGCAAATCGGCGTGGATCCGCGGCGGGCAGCGCTCGAAGGTGCGCCGAAGAAAAACGAACTGAGAAGCGGGAAAGTGCAACGATTTCAGGGCGCGCAACGTCGGGAAAGCCCTGCGGGTCCGGCGGGCCCACAAAAATTTGAATGGAGCAGGTAAATCATGTCAATTTCTCTCGGCGCTGAGAAACCGCGCAGCGTCTTGACGCGGCGTGGATCGTGGGCGGGACGAGTCGCGTCGACCGAATTCCCAATCGGCACAGCATCTTACGGCGATAAGCCGCATTGCGGCGGGTTGCTTGGTCGGCGCGCGACGTGGAGAGAGTCGAGGCTCGAGGCAATCGTCGCGTCGGGACTGCGAACCTTCACAATGAATTCAAAACGACGATCGAAGATCCCCGGAAAATGCCTCTGGGGTGCGATAACATTCGATCCTTCGTGGATCACAACGTCCCGAATAATTCGTGACTAGCTAGGCGGGAGCCCCGGCATGTCGTACGTGATCGCAGTTCCAGATTTGTTAGCGACGGCGGCCGCGGATGCCGCGGGCATCGGCGCATCCTTGGGCCTCGCGAACGTCGCTGCGGCGCTACCGACCACCCAGGTGATGGTCGCCGCCGCCGATGACGTGTCCGCGGCGATCGCCGCGCTGTTCTCCAGCCATGCGCAGGAATATCAGGCGACCAGCGCACAGGTCGCGGCGTTTCACGCGCGGTTTGTTCAGGCACTGGCCCGAGCGAGCGCGTCCTATGCCGCCGCGGAGGCCGCCAGCGTGTCGCCGTTGCAGGCCTTCGAGGATGCCGTGCTGGGGGTGATCAATGCGCCGACCAACCTACTGCTGGGACGTCCGCTGATCGGCCCGGGCACTGACGGCGCCCCGGGGACCGGGCAGGCCGGCGGTGGTGGCGGGATCCTATGGGGCAACGGCGGCAATGGGGGATC
>JALHRH010000459.1 GCA_022841565.1 Mycobacterium sp.
CGCAGGTTGGTCAGGATGTCGACGAGAAACTGGGGCGGGATGCCCTGCGCCTGGGCCAAATCGTCGGTTTTGACCAGCGTGCCGGTGGGGACGGTGGCGAGCTGGACCATCGCCCGCACCGCGTACTCCGCCTTGGCCGACATCCGCATGCCCAGGATTGTGCCACCCGCAGCCGTCGCGCCGGCTACGCGCGCATTTCCAGCATGTCGATCACACTCTGCGCCTGCTCTTCGACGCTGCGGTCCGCGGTGAGCCGCAAATCCGGGTTCTTGGGCCGTTGATACGGGCTGTCGATCCCGGTGAAGTGTGTGATCTCCCCCGCGCGGGCTTTGGCGTACAACCCCTTGGGGTCGCGCCGTTCACACTCCTTGAGCGGGGTGTCACAAAAGACCTCGAAAAACTCAAATCCCGCGTCGGCGTGCACCTTACGGGCCATCTCCCGGTGCTCGCTCAGCGGGCTGATCGCCGGCACCAGCACGATCTGGCCCGAATCGGCCAGCAGTGTCGCGACATGTGCCAGCCGACGCAGGTTCTCCGCCCGGTCGGCCATGCTGAAACCCAGGTCGGCGTTCAGGCCATGGCGCAGGTTGTCACCATCGAGAACGTATGCGGGAACGCCTTTTTCAAGCAGCTTCTGCTCGACGAGCACGGCCACCGACGACTTGCCCGCCCCGGATAAACCGGTGAGCCACACCGTCCTACCCTGAATCGCGCGATCGCCCGCGGTGACCAGTGACTTGTGCCGCACGGTGTTCGGGCTGGCCTTCTGGGCCCCGACGTCACGCAACACCATGCCCGCCGCGACCGTGCCGTTGGTGTCGGGGTCGATGAGGATGAAGGAGCCGGTGCTGGCATTGCGGGAGTACTCGTCGAGCAGCAGCGGCACCTGGGTACGCAACGAGATGCGGCCAAGTTCGTTGAGCTTGAGCGCCGTTGCCGTTTTGTCGCGGTGCAGGGTGTTGACGTCGAGGCGGTAGTCCAGTCCGGTGATCCGCGCGCGGGTCGTTCGGGTGGTGTGCTTGATGACGTAGTCGCGGCCGGGTTCCAGGGCCGACGCATCGGCCATCCAGCACACGGTCGCATCGAACTGCTGGGTGACCCGGGGCTGGTTGTGGGTGCGGGCGATCATGTCGCCCCGCGAGATGTCGATATCGTCAGCCAGGCTCACCGAAACGGCCATCGGCGGAAACGCCTCTTCCACAGGGCCGTTCGGGCCATCGATCGCCGCGATCCGGGTGGTCTTGCCCACCGGCAGCAGCACCACGTCGTCACCGGGACGCATCACGCCACTGGCCACGGTGCCGGCATAACTGCGATGGTCCTGATGCTCGTGCGTGTGCGGCCGGATGACGTATTGAACGGGGAACCGCACGTCGACCAGGTTCCGGTCACCGGCGATGAAGACCTCTTCGAGGTGGGACAGCAGTGCGGGTCCCTCGTACCAGGGCGTCTGGTCGGACTTGGTCACCACGTTGTCGCCGTTCAGCGCGGAGATCGGGATGGTGGCGACATCCTGCACATCCAGACGCGCCGCGAAGGCGTGGAAGTCGTCCCGGATCGCCTCGAATTGCTCTTTGTCCCAACCGATCAGGTCCATCTTGTTGACGGCCAGCACGATGTGCTGGATACCGAGCAGCGACGCCAGAAACGCATGCCGCCGGGACTGCTCCAGCAGGCCGTGCCGCGCATCGACGAGCACGATCACCAATTGCGCGGTGGAGGCGCCGGTCACCATGTTGCGGGTGTACTGAATGTGCCCGGGGGTGTCGGCGATGATGAACTTCCGCTTGGGAGTAGCGAAGTAGCGGTAGGCGACGTCGATGGTGATGCCCTGCTCGCGTTCGGCGCGCAGCCCATCGGTGACCAAGGCGAGGTCGGTGTACTCGTGCCCGCGTTCGCGCGACGTCTTCTGCACCGACGCCCACTGGTCCTCCATCACCGCCTTGGAGTCGTAAAGCAATCGCCCGATCAGCGTGGACTTACCGTCATCGACGGAACCGGCCGTCGCAAGGCGCAACAACGTCGCCATCAGAAGTACCCCTGCCGCTTACGGTCTTCCATGCCGGCCTCCGATATCCGATCGTCCGCCCTGGTGGCGCCGCGCTCGGTCAGCCGGGACACCGCCGTCTCGGCAATCACCTCTGACACGGTGGCGGCCTCCGACTCCACACACCCGGTGCAGGTGACGTCACCGACGGTGCGAAACCGCACCGAGGTCTCGAACACCCGCTCGTCGGCACGCGGCTGCAGGTGTCGGTGCACCGCCAGCAGCATTCCGTCGCGGTGAAAAACCTTGCGCCGGTGGGCAAAATAGATCGACGGCAACGTGACTTTCTCGGCGCCGATGTAGGCCCAGACGTCGAACTCGGTCCAATTTGACAGCGGGAAGACGCGAATGTGCTCGCCCTTGTGGTGGCGCCCGTTATACAGGTTCCACAACTCGGGCCGCTGAGCTTTCGGATCCCACTGGCCGAACTCGTCGCGGAAGCTGAAGACTCGCTCCTTGGCCCTCGCTTTCTCCTCGTCGCGACGGGCTCCGCCGAAGGCCGCGTCGAACTTGTGCTCGGCGATGGCGCGCAGCAGCGTCACGGTCTGCAACGGGTTACGCGACGGGATGGCCTCGACGACCCGGCCGGCGTCGATGTCGTCCTGCACCGAGGCCACCACCAGGCGCACACCGGACCGCTGGACCAACTCGTCGCGGGTCGCGAGGACCTCGTCGAAATTGTGGCCGGTGTCCACGTGCATCACCGGGAATGGCAGCCGCCCCGGCCGAAAAGCCTTGAGCGCCAGATGCAACATCACAATGGAGTCCTTGCCGCCGGAGAACAACAGCACCGGCCGCTCGAACTCGGCGGCCACTTCTCGGATGATGTGGATCGCCTCGGCTTCCAGGGAGCGCAGATGGCTCAATTCGTATTGTCCGACGGCAGGGCCGGCTTTGACATCGACGGTCATCTTCGATTCCTTATTAAGCTGGTTGAATTGGCCATATTTATCGGCGTTACCAAGCATAGAACCGGGGTAGGCGGTCCTGTCAACCACAGCAATAGCTGTTCAACCGGCAGAACTGAACACTTGATCCGGGTCACCCTTCCCCGGACCAACCTGTTCTAAACCCTTGGCGCCGACGAACTCAGACCAGCGGCCGGGCTGCTACCCCGTTGCGCCGCGGTCGCCGTCGGCACCCTGCGAGCCGGTACCGCCGACCGAGCCGCCGATGCCCGAGGCGCCGATCAACGCACCACCGGTCCCGGCGCCGCCGCCGCTGCCTCCTGCGCCCGAGGCGCCACCAATTCCCCCTCCGCCGCCGCTACCGCCGGATCCCGCCGAGGACGCCGACGCACCGCCGTGACCCCCGTCCCCGCCCATCCCACCGGCGCCGCCTTTGCCACCGATGCCTCCGACGCCGCCTGCGCCGCCAGCACCCATCAGCAAACCGCCTGCGCCGCCTTTGCCGCC
>JALHRH010000460.1 GCA_022841565.1 Mycobacterium sp.
CCGGCACCTATGCCGGCAACATGAGCGGCACGGGCTCGCTTGCCGTGCAGGGCGGCGGCACGGTGACGCTGGGCGGGACCAACAGCTACAGCGGCGGCACGACGGTGTCGGGGGGCAGCACGCTCGTGGGCACGACGACCAGCCTGCAGGGCGCCATCCTCAACAACGCGGCGGTGGTGTTCGACCAGGCGGGTAGCGGCACCTACGCCGGGGTGATGTCGGGCACCGGTACGCTGACCAAGAACGGCGCGGGCACACTGAACCTGACCGGCACCAACACCTACAGCGGTGGCACGACGATCAACGCCGGCACGGTGACGACCTCGGCCGACAACAACCTCGGCAGCGCGACGGGCGGGCTGACCTTCGGCGGCGGCACGCTGCAGCTTGGCGCCTCCTTCAACCTCGCCGGCACGCGCGCCGTCACGTTGAACGGCGGCGGCGGCACGATCGACACCAACGGCAACAACATGACGGTCGCGCCGGCGATCGGCGGAACGGGCGGCTTGACCAAGGCCGGCACCGGCACGCTGACGCTGAGCGGCGCCAACAATTACACGGGGGGCACGACGGTATCGGCCGGCACGCTCGTGGGCACAACGACGAGCCTGCAGGGTGCCATCGTCAACAATGCGGCGGTGACGTTCAACCAGGCCGGCACCGGCACCTACGCCGGGGTGATGTCGGGCACCGGTACGCTGACGGTGCAGGGCGGCGGTACGGTGACGCTGGGCGGCGCCAACAGCTACAGCGGTGGCACGACGGTCTCGGCCGGCACGCTCGTGGGCACGACGACGAGCTTGCAGGGCGCCATCGTCAACAATGCGGCGGTAAGGCTCGACCAGGCCGGCACCGGCACCTATGCCGGCAACATGAGCGGCACGGGCTCGCTTGCCGTGCAGGGCGGCGGCACGGTGACGCTGGGCGGGACCAACAGCTACAGCGGCGGCACGACGGTGTCGGGTGGCAGCACGCTCGTGGGCACGACGACCAGTCTGCAGGGCGCCATCCTCAACAACGCGGCGGTGGTGTTCGAGCAGGCGGGTAGCGGCACCTACGCCGGGGTGATGTCGGGCACCGGTACGCTGACCAAGAACGGCGCCGGCACGGTCAACCTCTCCGGCATCAACACCTACACCGGCGCGACGACGGTGAACGGCGGCACGCTTTTGGTGAACGGCAGCGTCACCAGCGCGATGACGGTGGGGGCGGGCGGCACCTTGGGCGGCACCGGCACGATCACCGGACTGACGACGATCAACGCCGGCGGCACGATCGCGCCCGGCAATTCGATCGGCACGACGACCGTCGTCGGCAACTTCGTGCAGGCCGCCGGCAGCACGTACCAGGTCGAGGTCAACGCCGCGGGCCAGAGCGACCGGATCAACGTCACGGGCACGGCCACCATCAATGGCGGCACGGTGCAGGTGATCGCCCAGCAGGGTTCCTATGCGCGCAACACGACCTACACGATCCTCAATGCCACGGGCGGGCGTACCGGCACCTATTCGAACGTGACCAGCAACTTCGCCTTCCTGACGCCATCGCTCACCTACGACGCCAACAACGTCTTCCTGTCGTTGCTCCTGACGTCCAGCGGCTTCCGGTCGGGCGCTCAGACCCCCAATCAGTATGCCGTGGCCACCGTGCTCGACCAGGTGAGCTCCGGCGCGACCGGCGACTTCAACACGGTGCTGAGCGCCCTCTCGACGTTGAGCACGCAGCAGGGGCCGGTGGCGCTGAACGCGATCAGCGGCCAGCCCTATGCCGACTTCGGGACGTACAATGTCGCCAACAACGCGCTGTTCATGAACGCGCTCAGCCAGCAGATGGCGCTGGCGCGTGGGGCGCCGGGCGGCGGCCAGCGCACGGCCCTGGCCGCGGCTTGCGATATCGACGCCTGCGACAGCACGAGTCCGTTCAGCGTCTGGGCGAGCGCGCTGGGGGGCGTCGGTTCGGTGCAGGGCAACGGCAATGCGAGCACCTTCACCTACAATCTCGGCGGCACCGCCGCCGGCATCGACTATCGCCTCTCGCCGAATGTCCTGATCGGCATCGGCATGGCCTATACCAGCGGCTCGCTGTGGGTCGACAGCTTCCTGGGCAAGGGCTGGTCCGACTCGGTGAGCGTGGCGGGCTACACCAGCTTCACGCAGGGCAGCTTCTACGTCGATGCCCTGGCGGGCTACGCCTACTCGAACAACCAGCTGCAACGCCAGATCTCGATCCCCGGCCTGCAGCCACGCACGGCCAGCGGCAGCACCGGCGCCAACCAGTTCCTGGGTCAGGCCGAGGCCGGCTACAAATTCGGCATCTACGCGCCGGCCGCCGCCAGCCTAACGCCGTTCGCGCGCTTCCAGACGTCGAGCATCGACCAGGCGGCGTTTGGCGAATCGGGGGCCAACAGCCTCAACCTCAATGTCCGGCAGCAGACGACGACGTCGCTGCGCACGCTGTTCGGTGCGGAGCTGGCAGGGGCCATCGCGCTGGGCGGCGAGCGCAGCCTCGACCTCGGGCTGCGGCTGGGCTGGCTGCACGAATATGCCAACCCTGCGCGGCCGATCACGGCGGCCTTCGCCGGCGCGCCGACCGTGCCCTTCACCGTCTATGGTGCGACGCCACAGCGTGACTCCGCGGTGATCGGATTCTCGGCGACCACGCAGGTCGCCGACAGCACCTCGGTCTACCTGCGCTACGACGGCGAAGTCGCCAGCGGGACCGACAATCACACGCTCAACGTCGGCCTCCGGATCAGGTGGTAGTCCCGCGCCGCGGCCTCATCCCGAGAGGCTGTGAATTCGTTCGAGGTCGACAAGAGCGAGCAGGATGCTCGCGGTCCAAAGACTCATGACCTTTGGGACCGCGCGCATCCTGCGCGCTCGTCGCTTCGATCGAGCACGGAGCGTCGAACAAACGCACAAGCTCCGAACGTGGCGAAGAATCCTTCTTCGATCTCGGAAGGCAGCCCTGCTTCGGCAATTTCGGTCAGATGCGATCGCCCTGCGCTTCGCAGCGGGTAGGGGCCGAAAGCACCTCCTCGTTCCGTTCCTTGGCTGATTTGAATGATGCGGAGTCCGGGCGACCCGGCGTGGCACGAGTTCAGCGCGGGTGTGCGCATTTTTTCCTTTATTGCCCACACATTTTCATATTATTGCCGTCTGAGTGCGATAACTATCGGACAGTGTTTCACCGGTCTCCCAATACGCGTTGAGTGGCAGGAGGGCGTATGGCCATCGAGCAGATCGGCAATTCCTCGTATCTCGATTTCACGGGGTATCGCATCGTGCCGGCGGGGACGTCCGTGCAGGACGCCTATGGCATGCAGTCGGCGTATATCGATACCAACCCCACCGATGCCCACATCAACGTCGCCCTCGTGATCGAGCGGGCGAATGCGGCGACCGATCCGAACGTCTCCCTGCTGTCCGAGAACTGGGCCACGCGCCAGGCAGC
>JALHRH010000461.1 GCA_022841565.1 Mycobacterium sp.
TACGTCGAATACATCCTGCACCGCGAACCGGCCGCTGCCTTCGACGACAGCCCGCATCCGTTGGTGAGCTCCTACAACGGTGCTCCGGTGGACGGCCTGCGTCCCGCCGCGGAGTCTGCACGCCGCCCGGACCCCGACGGTCCGGTGGTCGGTCGGCGCTGACCTCACCGCGCCCCGGTCAGTGTCTCGGTGAGTGCCAGGAAGGCGCCCAGGTCCACCAGGCCGGCGGGGGTGGCGGGCAGGTACTGGGTGAGCAGTTCCGATCGCACGATGATCGCTGCGTACTGCGCCCGGCTGATGGCGACATTGAGCCGGTTGCGGTTGAGCAGGAACGAGATACCGCGTGGGACTTCGTGGATCGATGACGCCGTCATCGAGATCAGAACGACCGGCGCCTGCCCGCCCTGGAATTTGTCGACGGTGCCGACCCGGACCCCGTCGAGTCGGGCCGACATCAATTCGCGACGGATCAGGGTCACCTGGGCGTTGTACGGGGCCAGCACCAACACGTCAGAGGCGGTCAACGGGCGGGTGCCGTGCTCATCGGTCCATGGCTGGCCGAGCATGCGCGCGATCTGGGCCACGATCGCGGCCGCCTCTTCGGGGCTGTCGATCGAATTGCCTTGATGGCGGACGGGAAGCACGTGTACGCCAGGCTCGTGCCCGGCCAGACGGCGCGCGGCGGTGCGCTCGGCGTGTGAATGCAACCGGTCTTCGTAGGACAGCGCCGAGACGGCGGCACACACCTCCGGATGCATCCGGTAGGACAGGTCCAAGAAGTACCCCCGCTCGTCGGGCAGCGTCTGCTGTCCGTCGACCAGCCATTCCAGCGCGGAGATGTCGACTTTCTCCGGATGGGTGCCCTGACTGACCTGCGGCAGTTGCTGCGGATCCCCGAGCAGCAACAGGTTAGTGGCCGACGGTGCCACTGCAATGGTGTTGGCCAAACAGAATTGGCCCGCCTCGTCGATCACCAGCAAATCTAGACAGCCCGGCGGCACGCGCTGCGCATTGGCGAAATCCCAAGCCGTGCCCCCGATCACGCAGCCCGCGTTGTCGGCGATGAAGGTCGGATAGTGGCTTGCGTCGATCTCCTGCCAGCGCGCAGCCGCGTAATCTTTGCGCTTCTTGGCGACCAGGACGGGATCCAGACCGGCGTCGATCACACAGTCCAATACGTTCTCCACCGCCGCGTGTGACTGCGCGACCACACCGACGCGCCAGGAATGCCCGGTGACCAATTCCTTGATCACCCGCGCCGCGGTGTGCGTCTTGCCCGTCCCGGGTGGCCCATGCACAGCCAGGTAGGACGAATCCAGGCTCAGCGTCGCGGCCGTGATGTCGGCGGCGGTGTCCGTGCTGCGCGGCAGCGCGGCGTCTCCGTGGGTACGCGGCGGGCGGCGCAGCAATAGGTCGATCAGTGCGGTGCGAGGAAGGTCCGGCAAACCGGCTGCCACCGCTTGTGCCGTCGCAGCGATGGACTTCCTCAGCGCGGTCGTCTGCACCGGGGGGCCGGGCGTCAGCGCAACCGGAACCTGGTGAAAAGTTTTGCCGTCCTTGCCCGTTCGTTCAAGGATGGTCACCTGAGTGGGCAGGCTGGGATCGTCGACGCTGACGATCTCGGCGCGCCCCGCGCCACGACGGTCGGGGTCCTCGGCCATACCGGCCGGAGCCGGCGGTTCGTAGAGCGCAAACACCTCCGAACCGAGGTCGCCGCGGGCCAGTTCTCCCTGCAGCTGCACTCGGCGCTGCGGCTTGCGGGCTCGCGGCGGCGTGTGCCAATCGGTGACAATGCACGCGGAGTCCACCAGGAAAACGTCTGTGCCGTCCGACCATTCGTCGACCGGGTAATTCAGCCGGTCGAAGTGTGACCACCAGAACGGCTTGTCCTCGCGTCGGTGATAACCGCGAGCGGCGGCTATCAGGGCGACTGCCGTCTGTTCGGGTGTGCGGTCACCGGCAGCTCCATCGCCGGTGAACTGCACCAGTGTCGCTGCGTCCTGATCCTGGTCCGTGATGGTGTCGCGGCCGGGAACCGGCTGCACGCCGATCGGTGTGACGCCCGATTCCCAGGCGAGGATCAACAACCAGTCCCGCAGCTTGCGGGTGGACAGGCAGTCGTAGTGGTTGTATTCCTCGATCTCCTTGAGCACCGTCGCTGCCTCGTCCGCACGGCCGCCGGCCATGAGCTCGCAGTAGCGCGCATAGGAGGTGATTGAGTCGGTGGCGGTGGTGACATCACCCGAGCGCAACTGGGCGCCCATGTACAGCGGCTCGAGGGCCTTGAGGCTCAGGCTCTCGGCGCCCACCCGAATGCTCTTGCGCACCAAGGGATAGAGGTCAACCAGCACCCCGGTGCGCAACAAGTTGTCGACCTCGTCCTCGCCGACACCGTAGCGTCCGGCAAGCCGCAGTAACGCGGTCCTTTCGTAGGCCGCGTAGTGGTATATGTGCATGTTCGGGTACCGTTTGCGTCGCTTGGCCACCAAGGCCAAGAAGCGCTTCAGTGCAGCCCGCTCTTCGATGCGGTCGTGTGCCCAGAGCGGGCGGAACGCCCCGGTCGGCCCGGCTTCCAGCACACCGAACAGGTATTCCAACCCCCATTGCTGGCCGTCCGCGGTCCACAGCGGGTCGCCTTCGAAATCGAAGAACAGGTCGCCCGGGTTCGGTTCCGGCAACAGTGCCAGCGGCTGCGGGTCGGCCATCTCGAACTGCGGGGTACCGCTATCACGTTGCCGTATCTGCAGTTTCGCCTGTGCGGTCAGTTTGCCGAGGGCTTGCGTACCCAAGCCGGGCACCGGCCGGCTGCGGCCGGCCAGCTCTGCGATAGTGGTGACGCCCGCGTCAATAAGCTTCGTCCGCTGGCTGATTCGCATGCCGGCGACCAGCAGCAGATCGTCGATGGCGGACAATCGTTCGATACACAGCGGACAACGGAAGCAGGCCTGCACTCCGGCGTCCTCCCAGCGCACGGCGCGCCCGGTGACAAAGTGCTGATCGAGCAGCCGCTCCAGCTGAGCGCGCTGGGCTCGGTAGACCGGAATCAAATCGCTGAGACGGTAGCGAACCACCGTGCCGTCGCCCAGTTCCAACGCGGCATCCGGGGCTATCGACACCCCCGCCGCTCTCAGTGCATCGGCGTAGGCCGCCAACTGCAGCAGCGCGGCGACCTTGGGCGAGCGGGCCAGCTTGGTGTCAGTGACCCGGTACCGCTCACCGTCGCGGATCAGAAAGTCGGCGAACCCGACGAAGCGGCCGTCGAACATGGCGGCCTGATAGATCACCGGGGCGCGCCCGGCGATGGCGCGCCGCGTGGCCCCGGCTGCGGCCGTGAGCCCGGCGTGGGTGTAGGCGGGACGGCCGATGACCGCGATCGCGTCCCCGAACTCCACGCGCAGCCGGTCCAGTGTGCGGCGCTCATGGTCGT
>JALHRH010000462.1 GCA_022841565.1 Mycobacterium sp.
CCGGCACCAGGCCAGCACACGACACGAGATTGTTATCGTCGAACACCGCCGACGACACGGCGAACCTGTGGGACACTCGCACCGGAAGTGCCTTTCCGAAATGGGTTTGGTTAATGCCTCAAGAACATCAATCATCCCAGCTCAGAGGGCACTTTCCTCATTCCGACACCCCCCACGCGGAATCAATTCATCCGTGGATCGAGGTTAAGGGGATCAAGCGTCGGCTGATGTCGTGGAGATCTTCCCTAATCCCGCCGGCGTTCCTGCGTCTGGCCACCGCCGTGGTCATCGAATCCCACGACGAATCGCAGCTCAACTCGACGCTATCTCTCCGATTACCCATGGACGAGCTGGGTACAGTAATCGCCGCCAAACACGCAGCCGCAGCAATAGACAAACAACGCCAAATTGCCTAGGACTATTAGTCCGATTCCGCGGTTGCTGTCGGGCCGAAACCGATTGCCCTGGTGCCACTACGCCACAAACGCGGCCCACTCAGAGGCTGCACACCGCTCGCAATCGCATTACCTTTCTAAACCTCGACGCTGCGCGCCGTTCACGGTGCGTAATCCAGATCCGTTCAGCCCGGCCGCTGTGGCAGTAGATTTCCTGACCGCCGTCCATCGCCAGGCGAAATCATTGGTCAGGGTGGCCGTCTCCCACTTGGGCGCGGACGTCAGATCTTCAACGCGCCGTCAGGCGTATGTGTTAGGGCCGGTGTTGGTTACGCTTTTCGGACAATGCTGCGTGCAGTGCTTCGGCGAGGTCTTCTGCGGTCAGCTCGCGTAGCCTTCGCAGTTGCTCCTCGCTGACCTCGGCGTCGTCGTCGCTGGCCAGCAAGTCGTCAAGCTCGGCGGTGTCGAGGCGGTCGTTGCGGTGATCGCGGGCCTTTTCCACCAGGTTGCGCACGAATCCGGCGTTGCCCAGTACGTCGATGCCGCGGATGAGATCGCCTTCGTCGGTGAGCTTTTCCTCTGCGTAGAACTTCTCGAAGTCTGCCCGCAACACCTCAACGGCTTCATCGGTGGTCATGTCGTCCTCATCGACCATCAACTTGGTCAGCGCCAGCGGCTCCGGCGGGGTGTAGCTGTGAAACACGATCACCGTCGAAAACCGACGCCGCAGACCCTGATTCACTTCCAACATACGGTGGGTGGCTTTCGCGTAACCGGCGCCGAACACCACCAGCATCGCGGTGATTCTCCATATAGAGCAGCATGGGTTGATGATCGCGTTGCCATACGGGTCGCCGGTGGAATAACCGCGCTCGTGCAAGGTGTGCATCTCGTCGAAGAACACCGCCCCACCCAGTGCTGCCTCCAACATCTCCTCAGTGTTCCTCTCCGCATCGGCCATGAAGCGACCCAGCAACTTGGCGCGGCTGGTCTCCAGCACCAATGGTTTACGCAGCACCTTCAACCCACACAACTGCTTGGTGAAAGACCTTGCCACCGAAGTCTTTCCGGTGCCGGGAGGAGCGAGCAGCAGCGTGTGCCGTGAGGTCACCGGCACCCGCAACCCCACCTTGGCCCGGGCCAGGTTCACCTTCGTCGTCGAACGAATACGTTTGATCTCCCCCTTGGCCTCGGCCATACCCAGCATCGCGTCCAGTTCAGCCTGGCCCTCGGCCAGGTATTTGGAAGCTTTCTCGGCGTCGTGCGCCACCTCGGCATCAACCCGGTTCGGGGCGCTGGCGGGATCCCACGGATCGGCGCGCGCCTCAATGGTTTCGGGGTCGGTCAGCACCAACCGGCGCGTGGAGTCGTCCATCGCCTCGCGGGCGGGCGTGAACTTCGGATCCCGCGAGTACACCCGGCGCAGCAGCTGCGCGGCTTCCTCCTCGCGCCCCAAATGGCGCAGGCACATCGCCTGGGTGTAGAGCACCACCGTGGCCGCCGCCGGCACCCGGTCATCGCCGGTGGCGCTTTGCCCCCGCCGAAACGCATCCTCGAACACTCCCAGAGATGCCAGCGCGGTGGTAGCCATCGCCGTGGCCGCGCACTCGTACTGCGTTAGCACCCAACGTTTCTCAACTGGGAACAGGCGCAGCACATCGGTCCAGCGCTGAGTGCGAAAGTGCAGCAACCCCGCCACATAGGTGTGGCTGTCCGCATCGAACGGGTCAGCCGGTACCCGTGCCGCGATGAGCAGCTCATCGGCCTTGCTGTAGTGGTGGGCGCGGATCAGCGCGGCGGCATAAGCGCAGCGCAGCGCGAACACCGAAGACACCGGCAGCTGCAAAAACAGCCCATCGAATACGACTGGCCGGAAATCAGGCCCCAGCACTACCCATAAACCGGTGATGTACCCCGGGTTGTCCGGAGTCGGTTTGCTTGACTTTTGGTCGCGACATCCGCAGAAGGAGCCGTGTCCATGCCCAAGCGTTATCCCGAAGAATTCCGTCGCAGGTGCTCGACCTGGTCGCCGCTGGGCGCCCCATCGCGCAGATCGCCGCCGATCTGAATATCAGCGACCAGACGATCTACGGCTGGCGCAAACAGGAGCTCATCGACACCGGCCAGCTGCCCAGGCTCAACCGCGCCGAACTCGCCCAACTCAGTGCAGCCAACAAACGTATCCGCGAGCTGGAGGCTGAGGTCGCCATCCTCAAAAGGGCCCGTGAGCTGCTACGGGAGCCGCACGACCCAAAAGGCGATACGCGGCCATAGCCACCATGGCCGCAGAAGGACTGCCAGTGCAGGTCGCGTGCCGGCTGTTAGCGGTGACCGACTCCGGCTATTACGCATGGCGATCGCGGGCTCCGTCGCAGCGCGCGCTCCGCCACGCCTGGCTGACCGAGCAGATCCGCGCCGTGCACACCGCCTCACGGGGCACCTACGGTGCCCGTCGAGTTCATGCCGAACTGACCCTCGGGTTGGGTCTGCAGGTCGGCCACAACCAGGTCGAGATGCTGATGGCCCGCGCGACCATCAAGGGCCTGCCAGGTACCCGTCGTCCCCGGCCCCGTCACGAAACCCCCACGGCGACTGATCTGGTCGAGCGGATGTTCACCCGCGATGCCCCAAATCGGTTGTGGGTCACCGATATCACCGAGCATCGCACCTACGAGGGCAAGGTGTACTGCGCGGTGGTGCTGGATACGTTCTCCCGACGGGTGGTCGGCTGGTCGATCGATTCGAGTCAGACCGCGGCTCTGGTCGCCAACGCACTCGGCATGGCTATCAGCAACCGCGACCCCCAGTCCGGTGGGATCATCCATTCCGACCACGGCGTGCAATTCACCTCCTGGGCGTTTACTGATCGGGCCAAACGGTCCGGGTTGGTCCCGTCGATGGGTTCGATCGGTGACTGCCTCTTAACCGGCTAATCGTAGAGAATCTGCTGGTGGGAGATGCGACACGCAGTGTGTTGATGCTTGCTTCGCTGCGACATGACGGATACACCTGTCGCTATGAAACCC
>JALHRH010000463.1 GCA_022841565.1 Mycobacterium sp.
GCTGGGACGCTCCGCCGGCCCCGCCGGCTCCGCCAACCCCGGTGACGCCGAGTCCCCCAACCCCACCGGCACCTCCCACGCCGAACATCGCGGCTGGTCCGCCCACGCCACCCGCGCCACCGTCGATCTGTCCGCTGCCGCCGCCACCACCGGCACCGCCTCTGCCGAACACCCCGCCCAACCCACCGGTGCCACCGGACCCGCCGTTCGCGGTTGTCGATGAGCCACCGGCACCGCCGGTTCCGCCCTTGCCGAAGAGGCCACCTGCCCCACCGCTACCGCCGCGTTGGCCGCTCGCTCCCGAGCCACCGTTGCCACCGTTGCCGTACAACAGCCCACCCGCCTTTCCAGCCGCCCCGGTCCCTGGTGCCCCGTCCGCGCCATCGCCGATCAGCGGGCGCCCGCACAATGTTTGCGTGGATGCGTTGACGGCGCTCAGCAGCTCCCGTAACGATGCGGCGTTGCCGGCCTCGGCGGTCGCATAGGCTAGCGCACCGGAGGTCAGGGTCTGCGCGAACGCGTCGTAAGACGCCGCGGCTTGCAAACTGACAACGTGGAACTGCTGCGCGTAGGCGCCAAACAGCCTGGCCACCGCCGCCGACACCTCATCCGCGGCGGCAGCCGGGATGCCAGTCGTGGAGTTGACCGCTACCGCGTTGGCACCACTGATGATCGTCCCGATCCGGCGCAGATCCGCAGCCGCGGTCGCCACCACCGAAAGTTCCACGTTCACAAAGGACATCGTGTTTCCTAACGACACACCGACGTGACCCACGCCACACCTCTTACGCTAGGGACGGCGTTAACCAGCGTCTAGCACAAGGTTGAGAACGCAACGTTGCGCATGACAGAAGCGTCCAGGTACACTCCGTGGCTTGCACTTCAGGCAATCTTGTGTGCGAAAGCTTCTGATAGACGCTCAAATACCCGCCGGATAGCGTGGGCGGCGAGCAGAATGGAGCAAGCAGATGGAACCGGGTCACCCATGAATCTCAGCGCCGGCGTCAGGCCGGTCCCCTGGTGAACGACGATGCCAGACAACCGCTTTCGCCGTTGTTGATCGCTGACTTCTCGCGGGTACTGGCCGGGCCGTACTGCACGATGATGCTGGGGGATCTGGGCGCTGATGTGGTGAAGGTGGAGCGACCCGACGGCGGTGACGACACCCGCTCGTGGGGGCCTCCGTACCTTGACGGGGAAAGCACCTACTACCTCGGTGTGAATCGCAATAAGCGCAGCGTCGCACTCGACTTGCGTGACACCGACGACTTGCGGCTGGCCAAGACCTTGGCCGACAACGCCGACGTGCTGGTGGAAAATTTCAGGCCTGGCACAATGGCCCGATTCGGCCTGGACGAGCCCGCTATTCGCCGGACCAATCCTGCGCTGGTGTATTGCAGCATAACCGCTTTCGGGCCCGCGGCCGGGGGTCACCTGGCCGGCTATGACCTGCTGGTCCAGGCACTCGGTGGGTTGATGAGCGTGACTGGTCCAGACCCGGGCCAACCAACCAAGGTCGGGGTGGCCGCCGTCGATGTGCTGGCGGGTTTGTTCGCCACGGTCGGCATCCTGGCCGCACTGCGGGAGCGCGACCGCACCGGGCGGGGCCAGCACGTGGAGATAAATTTGATGTCGGCGCTGTTGTCCGCCCTCGCCAATCAGTCAGCCGGTTACGTTCTAGCGCAAGACATCCCACGTGCGATGGGAAACGCGCATCCCAGCATCGTCCCTTACGACACATATCCGACCGGCGACGGGATGCTCGTGCTGGCAGTAGGAAACGACAAACAGTTCGGCGGGCTCTGTGACGTCCTGGGCGTCACCGAACTCGCCCGGGATGAGCGATTCTGCACCAACGATGCGAGGGTGCTGAATCGGTCGCCACTGCGCGCCGAGCTGGAGCGGGCCCTGGCGTCGCAGTCCGCTCGATATTGGACGACGGCGCTTACCCATTCGGGCGTTCCCGCGGGTGCGGTGAACAATATCGCCGAGGCGTTCGCCTACGCGGACCACCTTGGGCTGCAACCGATTCGACAGACCAGCGACGACGACGGACAACTGGGCCGCCAGGTCGCCAGCCCGATCGATCTGTCCGACACGCCGGTAGCCTACCGGACCAGAGCCCCCCGACTCGGAGAACACAGCACCGACATCCGGTCGTGGCTTGCCGCTCTAGAGGCACAGCGTCAAACCGCCTGACGGAAGCCAATCATGACGAACACCGCCCGCCCAGCATCGGTCAGCGTGGCACTGAATCGAACGTTCAGTGCCGACTCTTGCCGATCGCGCAACTAACATCTGAGGTCGTGGAGCTTTATCAGCTGCGTTACTTCCAAACGGTCGCCGAGGTCGGCACGCTGCGCGACGCTGCCGAAAGACTTGCGGTGTCGCAATCGGCGGTCAGCAGGGCCATCGCCATGCTCGAGCACGAAATCGGGGTTGAGTTGTTTACCCGGCGCGGCCGGGCCAACGAGCTCAACCGGTTCGGAGAAGCGTTCTTGCGGACCAGCCTGGCCTCGCAGCGCAGCTTGGACACCGCCGTCGCAGGCGTGCGCCAGCTCGCAGGCGTTGACGCGGGGACCGTGGCTCTGGGGTTCCTCGTGTCGCTGGGTGTGGCAACGGTACCGCGGCTGATCCGCCGTCATCACGATCAATACCCGGCGGCGCGATTCGAGCTGCGCCAGTGCGCCGGTCCCGCACTGGTGAACGATTTGACCACCGGCGTTATCGACGTCTGCCTCAGCTATCCCATGACATTCGACGAATCTCCAGGGGTGAAGTGGCACACACTATTTACCCAGCAGCTCTACGCTGTCGTCGACCGGGATCACCCGCTGGCGCAGCGAGATGTGATCGGCTTCGAAGAGCTTGCCGAGCAGAAGTTCGTGGCGCTGGACCGCAATCACACGCTGCGCAGAATCTTCGACGACGCGTGTGCGCGCCATGGCCTTAGGCCCGCCATTGCCTTTGAAGGCACCGACATCACCACGCTGCGCGGTCTGATCGGGGCTCGGCTGGGGGTCGGAGTGCTGCCCCGGGCAGCCACTCCCCCGCCGGACATTGTCGAGATCGCGGTCGACGACCAACAATTGGTTCGACCCATCGCGGTCGGATGGATGACTAACCGATACCTACCGCCTTCGGCCGCCGCTTTCCGCGACACCGCGATAGCGTCGTGCGGGCTGCCGGAACAGGATTTCAACGTGAAGCTGTGATTCAAATACTCAGCAACACAACATAATTCGACACTCTATAAAGTCATCTCTAGGCTGGTCCGTCGGCCCCGGCCTGACCGAACAGCTGGCCGCCCTGGCCCCCGGCGCCCCCGGTGCCGCGCTGGTCAGCGCCGGCGCCGGCGCCGCCATTGCCGCCGTTGCCGAATAA
>JALHRH010000464.1 GCA_022841565.1 Mycobacterium sp.
GTTTCGAACTGAATCGCCCAGGCACTTTGATCGCTGCGCTACCGGCCATCCTCGGCTTCGTGCCGGAGAAATCGGTGGTGCTGGTGACATTTGAGGACGGTGGCTTGGGGTCGGTGATGCGGGCCGACCTGTCCGACGATCTTGCTGGCCGGGTGGACGACGTGGCGGAGCTCGCCGCCGCCGCAGATCCGGACGCGGCGATCGTGGTGGTGGTCGACGCTGAGGGCGCGCAGTGTCCGCTGTGCAACCAGGAGTACCGGAAGCTGTGCGAGGCACTTACCGAGTCGTTGGCGCTGTGCGGTATTGAGCGCTACGCGGCGTACGTGGTGGACCGGATTGTCGCGGGTGGGCGCTGGCACTGCGTCGACGGATGCGGGACCGGTGGCGAGATCGACGATCCATCGGCTTCGCCGCTGGCAGTGGCCGCGGTGCTGGAAGGTCGCCGCCTTTACGCACGGCGAGCCGACCTGCAGGCGGTGATCGCACTGGATTCGGAGCGGAGCGCGGCGCTAATGCGGGCTGTCGAGCACGCGGCAAGCACGCGCGAAACCGCGCACCGCGCTGATCCCGCGGACTGCAACCGCCGCGATGTGGAGAATGCGATGGCCGCCGCCGCGCGGATTATCGGCGGGGCCTCACTGTCTGACGCTGAGCTGGCCGAGGTGGGCTGCGCACTGAGCGACGTCCAGGTCCGTGACACGCTGTACGCCCTGGCAGTGGGGGAATACGCCGACGCAGCTGAGTCGCTGTGGGCGGTGCTGGCGCGCCTGTTACCCCAGCCATGGCGGGTGGAGGCGCTGGTATTGCTGGCTTTCAGCGCATACGTGCGCGGTGACGGACCGCTGGCAGGACTGTCGTTGGAAGCAGCGCTTCGCTGCGACCCGCATCATCGGATGGCTGGCATGCTGGATCGGGCACTGCAGTCAGGCTTGCGACCCAAGGACATTCGCGAACTGGGCAGCACCGGCTACCGACTGGCCGAGCAACTCGGCGTGCGATTGCCGCCGAAACAGTCCATCGACAGGCGCGCGGGCTAGGCGCCGACGGCGGTCTAGACCTTTTCGACCTTGACCGCGTGCGCCATCTCGTGTGGCAGGGTGACGTTCTCGTGCCCGGGGATGAGGATGGTCACCCCGCCGATCTGGCCGTTCTCCACGGTGACCCGGGCATTGGGCACCACTCCGGCGTCCTTGAGCCGGGCGATCAGCTCGATGTCGCCCTGCACGTGCTCGCTGAGCTGGCGGACCACGACGGCGACCGGCGACCCGGGCGGTAGCTCGGTCAACCGGACCAGGTTGACTTCGTCGGCGCCGGAGTCCGGACCGACGCCGAGGTCCAGCAGACCCGGAATCGGGTTGCCGAACGGGGATGTCGTCGGGTTGTTGAGCACCTTGACCAGGCGGCGCTCGACGTCCTCGCTCATCACGTGCTCCCACCGGCACGCCTCGGCGTGCACTTCTTCCCAGGGCAGCCCGATGACATCGACCAAAAGGCGTTCGGCCAGGCGGTGCTTGCGCATCACCGAGATGGCCAGTGCCCGGCCCTTGTCGGTGAGTTCGAGGTGGCGGTCGCCCGCGACACGGAGCAACCCGTCGCGTTCCATCCGGGAGACGGTCTGGCTGACCGTAGGTCCACTCTGCTCCAAGCGCTCGGCGATGCGGGCACGCAGCGGCGTCACGCCCTCTTCTTCGAGGTCGTAGATCGTCCGCAGGTACATCTCGGTGGTATCAACCAGGTCGTTCATTCAGCATCCTCCGTTGCCGCCGAGTCTACTTCGCCAGCCGCGCGAGTGGCTCGTCCAAAACGCCCCACCGCAGCAGTATGCCCGCCGCGCTTGCGCGACGGGCACACCGTCTCGACCAAGTTTGCCAAACGGACTTTGGGCGCCCTCAGCTGGCGTACGACCGCAGGCGGTCGGCCCGCTCACCGTGGCGCAACTTGCACATCACGTCACGCTCGATCTGGCGGACCCGCTCACGTGAGAGCCCGAACAGCTTGCCGATCTGGTCCAAGGTGCGCGGTTGGCCATCATCTAGACCGAAACGCAGCCGGATCACCTGATGTTCGCGTTCGTCGAGCGTGGCAAGCACGCTGCGAATGTCGGTGTGCAGCAGTTCGGCGATCACCGCGTTCTCGGCGGACATGGCTTCGGCATCTTCGATGAAGTCCCCTAACGGGGCCTCTTCCTCGGAGCCGACCGGCATGTCCAAGCTGACCGGGTCGCGACTGTGCTCCAAGAGATCGTTGATCTTCTCGATCGGGATGCCGGATTCGGAGGCCAATTCCTCATCGGTTGCTTCGCGCCCGAGGTTCTGATGCATTTCACGTTTGATCCGCGCCAACTTGTTGACCTGCTCAACAAGGTGGACGGGAAGCCGAATGGTGCGGCTCTGGTCGGCCATCCCGCGGGTGATGGCTTGCCGGATCCACCAGGTCGCGTACGTGGAGAACTTGAATCCCTTTGCGTAGTCGAACTTTTCCATCGCTCGAATGAGACCGAGGTTGCCCTCCTGGATCAGGTCTAGCAGCGGCATTCCGCGTCCGGTGTAACGCTTGGCCAGTGACACCACCAGTCGCAGGTTCGCTTCCAGCAGGTGACGACGGGCGGACTGGCCATCGCGAACCACTGCCGCCAGATCGCGTTTCCGATTGTCGCTGAGGCGCTTCCGGGTTTCCAGCAGATGCTCGGCGTACAGCCCGGCCTCGATGCGCTTGGCCAACTCGACTTCGTCTGCGGCGTTGAGCAACGCCGTCTTTCCGATGCCGTTCAGATACACGCGCACCAAGTCGGCAGCTGGGCTCTGAGCATCCAGATCGCCGTCGAACCGGCCAGTGGTGGCCCGCGTAGTGAGTTCGGCCATTGCGCCCTCCCGATTGGCTTGTCTTGTCATGTAGTTAACGAGAAGCCCGCCGGTTGAGTTCCCATCTCATCGTCATCTCACACCCGTTGACGTGCAGAAATACGGCGCCGACCTGAGAATGTCCTGAGAAGTGGCGCCAAGGGGGACGGTCAGTCGGACCCGTCCGGGTCGATTGTCTGCGTATCAGGCCGCGGTTCGTGATACCGCCGCTGCTCCAGCGCAGGCCTTTCGGCGGTCGGGAACAACGGCGTGCGTTGACGGGCGTGGTCGAATCGTCGTGGCTCGTCGGCGCTGCGCGGCGGTCGGTCGTTGGCGATCAGAACCGCTATCCACGGCAGCGGTATAGAGGCCGCCACGATCAGCAGCGAGAGGAGACCGTTGTGCCAGGCGCCGTATGCCAGGGCGGCCAGCAGCAGTGCCGGGATCCGAAAAGCCATGATGGTCAGGTATTTACGCACCCGCGCCCGATGCTGCACCTCGTAGGACGGTGCGGCGGCGGTGATCAGCACCGGCCGGC
>JALHRH010000465.1 GCA_022841565.1 Mycobacterium sp.
GCGATGGTTGGAAATCGTTGTGCGCCAACGGATCGAAGTCCCATGTTCGAGTACCAGGTCGAGAAACGCGTCGACGGGGTGCAGGCCGCCGCGTTCCACTCCTACCTGACCGAACGATTTGCCCAGCACCGACTCGTCGGGGCAAGAGACGATCTCGGCGTCGAAGAAATCCCGGTGCCAGGCGCGCGGGCCGAACTTGGTGTCGTAGTCCTTGCGGAATTGTCGGCGGTACTCCTCGTTGCGCATGAGTTCGTTGCGCTCGAGTTCGTCCTTGAGGTGCAATGCGGCGGCCCCGGCGCCGAATTCCTCAAACACCACCAGGTCGATTCCGTCGGCGTACACCTCGAAGGGCACCGGTAGGTGCTGGAAGCGGAAGTCACCACCGAGCCGGTTGACCAGGGCGGCCAGCGCGCTGGTCAACCACACGACCCCGGGTGCGGACTTCATGTCCGCGGCCGCGAGCAGGCTGGTCTTCAGGTGGGGCCGACGGATGCCCAGAGACTGGAGCGCCTGCGAGACGATGTTCTGCGGATGACTGATGTCAGGACCGGACTGCAGAACGCGGCCACTGCGACGCAACAACGACTTGAGGCGACGGAGTTCGCGGCCCCGAGCGTACGTCGACGGCAGCGTGCGGGACCGGCAGGTGTCGCCGTCAATCTTATCGAAAAGTAGCTGCTGCGAAGACATTCCGAGGAAACCGGCGTCCAGCGCCGCGCTCAGCATCTGTTCCATGCGGGTCTGCTCGGCGGCAGTGGGCGTGACGTCCTTGCGGGTCGCCCGATCGAGACCCATCACGGCCGTACGCATGTCGGAGTGGCCGATGAAAGCCGTCACGTTGGGGCCCAGCGGCAACGACTCCAGCGCGTCGATGTACTCCTGTGGGGTCGTCCACGACTTGTGCTCGCCGACGATGCGGACCACGTGCTCGTGCGGGATCGCTTCTACCCGGCCGAAGAGGTCGGCGGCTTCGGCCGCATTGACGTGCACGGTGGACAGCGAGCAGGAGCCCATCACGATGGTGGTGACACCGTGGCGCACGGATTCCGATAGCGCCGGCGCCGCCAGCACTTCGGCGTCGTAGTGGGTGTGAATGTCGATGATCCCCGGCATCACCCATTTACCTTCGGCCGAAACGACATTCGGGCAACCTCTGGTGTCCAGCGGGGCGGGGGAGACGGCGGCCACGCGGCCGTCGCGGATCCCGATGTTGCGAATCGCCGACGGCCCTCCGGTGCCGTCGAACCACCTACCGTTGACGACCACTGTGTCGAAAGTCAATGGGATCACCTCACTCGACTTGACAGCGTACCGAGATTGTCGAATCGGGGTGGCGCCGCCTCCGTGGCGACGCGATCTCGCCGATTGACGAGGGTTAGGTCAGGAAGGGATTGAGAATCGGCGGGATGATGTCGTTGCCGGTCACGCCGGTTAGCCGGACCCAGATCTGTGCCGGGATGTTCAGCGACTGGTAGATGCCGGCGCCGATCCAGGAGACCGGCAGCTGCAGGAAGCTGGGCACCGCCTCGACGATGTTGGCTATCGGCTCGTAGGCCAGGTAGGGAACCGAGGCCACGAGCGTGCGCGACGCCAACGACGCATTGGTCAGGGGATCGGGGTAACTTTGTGCGGCAAAGTCGGCACTGAGCACAGTGAATAAGTTGGCGCCCGGATCAACGTAAGTGCTGTCGAAGACGGGTGACGTCAATGGCGCACCTTGCATGTACGGCAGCGGCGCGACGCCGAATTGATCCATGATGGTGGGCGTCGTACTGACGATCTGCCAGGAGTTGTTGACATACCCGTCATACACATCATTGCCGGCCTCATCGAACATGAGGAATGTCGCTGTCTCACGGGGTGATTGGAAGCCGTGACCGATGCCGAACACGTCGCCTGCGGTGTGACCGTGGTCGGTGACGATGAGCGTGGTGAATTCCTCGCCGTGCATGCCCTCCCATTGGGCTACCGCTCCCATTAGGCCACCACCGCCGGTTTGGGAACCGAGAATAGTGTCCAGGTCCCGCAGGGCCAGCGCGTACTGCGGCGAATCGCCGCCATACATATGTGCGACATGATCGAGACCTGCGTAGTACGAGAAGATGAGATTGCCTTTGGTCGGATCGGCGGCCAGAATCGCGGCCCGGGACTTGGTGCCGACCAGGTTCTGCGTCGCCATCCAGTCCGTGTCGCCCGCGAGCTGGGGGATGTATTCGATGCTGTCGGCGGGGTTGGAGCCGGCGCCGGCCATTTGGGCTATGCCCCCTTCGCCGTTGGCGATGACCGTGGTGTTGATTTCGTCGCCGTAGATGTTCTTGAGGACGTTGTAGACGGTCGACCATTTGTCATACGTCCAGGGGGTGAAGACGTTGTTGCTCACACCGGCCGTCTCGCCCCACACACCGGTCTGGATTGCCGTCCACGAGGGGTTGGAGACGGAGGTGCGCCCGACGATCGTCGACGCGGAGGTGATGCCGTGCCCCATGAACGTGTGGAAGTTCGGCGTGCCAAGGGGGTCGGCCAGGATCTTGCTCAGGTTGGTGCCATCGGTGCCGATCAACAGGAAGTTCGCATCGGGTGTCGTCAACAGCAGCAGGGCGGCCTCTTCCGGAGACGCGAACATCACGTCCGGGTAGTAAGTCCCGGCGTTGCCGGTCGTGCCCGGGGCGCCGAAGAGTAACCGCGCGCTACCGCCGATCCCACCGGGCCCAGCGGCGAGGGCACCTCCGCCGACACCGCCGGTGCCGCCGGCCCCGCCACTGCCCGATAACCACCCGCCGGTGCCGCCGTTGCCGCCGGCCCCACCTCTGATTCCGCCGGCGCCGCCGACGCCACCACTACCGATCAACCCGGCATCGCCGCCGCGACCGCCACGTTGACCCGGCCCACCCGACCCACCCCTGCCGCCATTGCCCCACAGAATCCCGCCGTCCCCACCTGCTTGCCCGGTGCCGGGCGTGCCGTTAACCCCGTCGCCGATCAACGGACGCCCCAACAGGAAGTTCGTGGGCGCATTGATCGCACCTAGAACGTCGGCAACGACGACGTTCAGAGGGTCGGCGCTGGCCGCCTCTGCGACGGCATACGCCCCGCTAGCGGCACGCAATGCCTGTGCAAACTGCTCCTGCCACGCCGCCACCCGCGCACCGAGCGCCTGGTATTCCTGGGCGTGGGAGGAGAACAACGAGGCGATCGCCGCCGATACTTCGTCACCAGCGGCAGCCATCAGTGTGCTGGTCGGAGCGAACGCCGCCAAATTCGCCGCCGTCAGCGAAGAGCTGATACCCGCTGTATCGGCCGCCGCTGTCACGATCAGGTGCGGTGCGGCGATGAGATACGACATTGTGGTCCTCCCGCCCG
>JALHRH010000466.1:0-552 GCA_022841565.1 Mycobacterium sp.
GGTCTATACCGCTGCTGCGACGGATGCTGACGGCTCGGCTGTGTCCTACTCGCTCACGGGAACCGATGCGGCCCTGTTCGCGATCAACGCCTCGACCGGCGTCGTGACGTTCGTCGCCTCGCCCGACTTCGAAGCACCGACCGACGCTGGCGGCAACAACGTCTATGACATCACCATCAACGCTTCGGACAGCGTCGCCACCACCTCCCAGGCGGTTGCGGTCACGGTCACCAACACCAACGACAACGCTCCGGTCATCACCTCCGGAACAACGGCAAGCTTTGCCGAGAACGGCGCCGGCACGGTCTATACCGCCGCTGCGACGGACGCTGACGGCTCGACGCTCTCCTACTCGCTCACGGGAACCGATGCGGCCCTGTTCGCCATCAACAGCACCACGGGCGTCGTGACGTTCGTTGCTTCGCCCGACTTCGAAGCTCCGGCCGATGCTGGCGGCAACAACGTCTATGACATCACCGTCAACGCCTTTGACGGCGTCGCAACCACCTCCCAGGCGGTCGCGGTCACGGTCACAAACACCAACGACAACGC
>JALHRH010000466.1:562-3354 GCA_022841565.1 Mycobacterium sp.
GAAGCTCCGGCCGATGCTGGCGGCAACAACGTCTATGACATCACCGTCAACGCCTTTGACGGCGTCGCAACCACCTCCCAGGCGGTCGCGGTCACGGTCACAAACACCAACGACAACGCTCCGGCCATCACGTCCGGGACAACGGCGAGCTTTGCCGAGAACGGCGCCGGCACGGTCTATACCGCCGCTGCGACCGATGCTGACGGCTCGACGGTCTCCTACTCGCTCACGGGAACCGATGCGGCCCTGTTCGCCATCAACAGCACCACGGGCGTCGTGACGTTCGTTGCTTCGCCCGACTTCGAAGCTCCGGCCGATGCTGGCGGCAACAACGTCTATGACATCACCGTCAACGCCTTTGACGGCGTCGCAACCACCTCCCAGGCGGTCGCGGTCACGGTCACAAACACCAACGACAACGCGCCGGCCATCACCTCCGGAACAACGGCAAGCTTTGCCGAGAACGGCTCAGGCACGGTCTACACCGCTGCTGCGACGGATGCTGACGGCTCGACCATCACCTACTCGCTCTCCGGTGCTGATGCCGCCCGGTTCTCGATCAACAGCTCAAACGGCGTCGTGACGTTCAACGTCTCGCCCAACTTCGAGATCCCGACCGACGCTGACACGAACAACGTCTACGACATCACCGTCAACGCATTCGATGGCGTTGCCACGACCTCCCAGGCGGTCGCGGTCACGGTCACCAACACCAACGACAACGCTCCGGCTATCACCTCCGGAACGACGGCGAGCTTTGCCGAGAACGGCTCAGGCACGGTCTACACCGCTGCTGCGACGGATGCTGATGGCTCGACGGTCTCCTACTCGCTCACGGGAACCGATGCGGCCCTGTTCGCCATCAACAGCACCACGGGCGTCGTGACGTTCGTTGCTTCGCCCAACTTCGAAGCTCCGACGGACGCTGGCGGCAACAACATCTATGACATCACCGTTAACGCGTTCGACGGTATCGCAACCACCAGCCAGGCGGTTGCGGTCACTGTCACAAACGTGATTGAAGCACCGACGATCACGTCGCTGGCGGCTGCACCTCCGATTCCCCGTGCTGACTTTATCTCGCGTGTTTCTACCGACTCATCCGGCATGGCAGGCGACAACAACAGCAGCGATTCTGCCATCTCTGGAAACGGCCGCTTTGTTGTCTTCCACAGCGACGCCACAAACCTGGTTGCCGGGGATTCCATCGGGATACGCGACGTGTTCGTCAAGAACCTCGACACCGGTGAAATCACGCGCGTCTCGACCGGCTTTGATGGCTCCGAGGCAGATGATGCAAGTTCTCAGGCTGCGATTTCTTCCGATGGGCGGTACGTTGCCTTCTCCAGCGACGCCACCAACCTGATCGCAGATGACCTTAACTTCGTCGGCGACATCTTCGTCAAGGACATGGTCACGAACACCATCACCCGTGTTTCGACCAGTGCCGCAGGCCTCGAAGCGAATGCGGGCAGCGTCAAGCCTTCGATCTCTTCCGACGGAAACTTCGTGGCGTTCGAGAGCGATGCTTTCAACCTGGTCGCGGGCGACACAAACGGTGTGAGCGACATCTTCGTCAAGAACGTCACCACAGGAGCAATCACGCTCGTCTCATCGGGCCTTGCCGGGGCAGCTGCAGACGGCGTCAGTTCACAGGCCTACGTCTCCGCCGATGGGCGCTATGTTGTGTTCTCCAGCGAAGCCTCCAACCTGGTGGCGGGCGATACCAACGCGGTAAGCGACGTCTTCGTCAAGGACCTTCAGACCGGCGTATTGAGCCGCGTCTCCACCGGCGCAGGCGACGCGCAAGCTAACGATTTCAGCAATGAAGGCTCCATCTCTGCAGACGGGCGTTATGTAGCGTTCTATAGCGGCGCGTCCAACCTGGTCACGGGCGATACCAACGGCGCACCCGATGTTTTCGTCAAGGATCTGGTGACGGGTACGGTCACCCGCGCCTCCACCAGTGCTTCAGGCGCTCAGGCAAACGGCACTGAGCCCAGCATCTCTGCAGACGGCCGCTACGTTGTCTTCTACAGCGATCAAGACAACCTGGTTGCCGGCGACACGAATGGATCAGTCGACATTTTCGTCAAAACGCTGCAGACAGGCGCCATCATCCGCATCTCGACGGACGCTGCGGGCCTCGAATCGGATGCCGGTAGCTTCCAGGCCACCATCTCGTCTGACGGGCGCTACATCGCCTTCAAGAGCGGCGCTTCAAACCTCGCGACCAACGACACAACCGGCTTTGACGACATCTTTGTCGTCGATGTCACGAAAGCAGCATCCCCGGTCATCTCGGCACGCACGATCGATTTCTCAGTCGCCTTCAGCGCGCCTGATGGCGGAACCCATACCGTATCGGCCGACTGGACCGGCGACGGCGTCGCTGACGAGACCGTCTCCCTCGCCAGCGGTGTTGCGAGCGCAACTCTGCGCCATGACTTCGCGGCGGGCCAGAATGTGCTCGTCAGTCTGACGGTTACGGGAGCGGGAGGCGCAAGCGCCCCGATCACGGCGCGTGTCCAGACCGCGCTTCCGGCTGGCGGTACGCTCACGGGCGATACCGGCGCCGATATCCTGATCGGCAATAGCGGTGTCGATACGCTGTCGGGCGGCGGCGGCGCAGATCTCCTGCGCGGCGCCCTGGGAGCCGACATACTGACGGGTAGCACTGGCGCCGACATGTTCGCCTACGGCTCTGCCGCGGAAGGCGGCGATACGATCAGCGACTTCACCAGCGGCGCAGACAAGATCCGTGTTTCCGCGACCGGATTTGGCGGCGGCCT
>JALHRH010000467.1 GCA_022841565.1 Mycobacterium sp.
CCGGCTGGGTCGGGGCGAAGAACCCGCTCGGGCGCCTGATCCGATACCTGACCGGCAGTGCCGACCTGCTCGTAAATTACCAACGCCGTCACGCAGAGAAGCGACCCATCTCGAGCGCCGGTGCCGAATCGGCAGTCGATTACGTAATTGGCCAGCGAATGAAACGCAACGGTCACATGCGATGGAGCCAAGAAGGCGCCAACACGTTACTGCAGGTTCGCTGCGCTGTGCTGAACGGGCAAGATGTCCGCAACTTCGTTCGATGGTATCCACCTGATCAGAAGTTGGAGCGAGTCAGTCAGATGGCATTGGCGGCCTAGTTTCATGCCCCCGGTTTTAGCCGCTCTCAAGGCCGGAGTAGGCGCCGTCGAGTACCAAAAACCAGCAATCCAAGCAGGGCCAGCCCCAGCGTAGCCGGCTCTGGCACCTCGGCCAGAGAAAACACCGCGCCGCCATCGGCGCTGAACATGAAGTCCGCAAAGCGATACCTGTCGGCGCGCGCACTGAACGTCACACTGTCGAACCAGTTGTTTCGCCGGGCGTCAATCGACATCAACTGACCCGTGTCGTCCAGTTCGTAGAAGAAGGTCTCCAGATCGAACAAGCCGGCTGCCAGAAATTCCTCAGGGTTGGTTGCGCCGGAAAACGCAAACTCCACCTTGCTTCCTTCCAAGAATACGCGGCTCGCATCGCCAAACACCAACTCGTCGAAACGCCAGCCGCCATCGGCGCCGCGTTCGATTTCGATGACAAGCGTGCCCCCGCGTCCGTCGAAGCCGCCGTCGATCGTCAGCCGGCCAGGCGACTCGCCTGGGTTCACGGTACCGCGGTTTTCAACGTCGCCGACCACTGTGCCGCTGCCACCCAGATGGCCTGTCGAGCCAATCACAACCCGCGGCGCTGTTAACGTGCCATTGACGAGTAGCTCGCCAAGTCCGTTGGTGTCCGCATTGCCGTCATGGGCTACGCCAACCAGTGAGCTTGCCGAGACCGCGGCGCCGAAACCAATCACGAGTTGGCCGACAGTGTGATTGCCGGCGGCGACCAGTACTCGGGCGTCCTTACCGCTTGCACTGAGGCGGGTCCCGTCGCCCACGACATCCAACCGGCCGACGCCCGCACTGCCTGCACGGCCGCCGCTGCCCACACGCAGTTGGGCCTCATCGCCCAACAACGTCACAACGGATCCCCCGGACACCACGGCATTGCCTATGCCACCGTCACCCCCGGCACTGCCGCCGAGTTGCCAACCCGCGCGAGGCGCTGTCGACGCGATGGTTAGCACCGAGTGGTTGGAAATCGCAGCGTGGCCAAAGCCCTGGTTGAGGCCAAGCGACAGGCTGGCGCCGCTGCCGGCCGAGAGTCCGCCGTTGAACGCGCCGCCAAGGTAGAGCAACCCGTCGTCAATCGTCAATCGGCCATCGGCTTCCAGCGCACCGCTGGGGCTGGCGCCGTCGCCGACCCGCATTGCCAGAGCACTGGCCTGGCCGCGGTTGATGATGTTGAGGGTGCCACGCGCGTTGCTGCCGCGGCCAATGTTGATGATGCGGTCGGTTGTGCCAGCGAGCGCCAATTCGGAGCCCGCGCCTGTGACGGTGACGGTGCCGGTAGAACGGCTGGTGCCGAAGTCGGCACGGCGTCCAATGTCTAGGATCATCGCGTCGCCCGGCGCGTAGGCAGCGCCAGTGGACGTCGAAACGTGGCGACTGTCCAGCACCAAGCGTCCACCCTGGCTGATCGTCACGGTGCCGCTGGCGCCATCACGGCCGATGCCAAGATACTGGGCGGCCCCTGTGCCGCCCGTCATCGACAACGTGGAGGAAAGGCCCGAAAAGGTGTCGCGGCCGCTCACCGTCAGCGAGGCGGTTGATCGGTCGCCAACTCCAATCAACGCTCCAGGCTGCCCGCCGCCCATGGGTTGCACCGCCCGCGCAGTGTCAATCTCAAGGCGGCCACCGGCCAGGATGCTGGCCGTACCGTGGCTGGACACGCCGCCTTCACCCCTGCCCACGTACAAGAACGCGCCCGCCCCACTTCGCGGGTCCTGGCCGCTCAGGTAGAGCGTTGACGCGTTGCCGGCATTGTCGACGCCGCTGAGGGTCAAGGTCCCATCGCCACCCCGTCGGCCAATGCTGGCGAACGGTAAATTGGAGAACTCTCTACCGACTCGCCCGCCGCCAGAGATCTGCAGTTCGCCTTGCGCTCCGACTGCGTTTCCGATGTTGAGAAAGCCTGTACCGCTAGCCTGCGAGATCTCGGAGCCAGCGCCGGCGACACGAAGTACACCTGCGGCACCGCTTTCCACGCTGCCGATGTTTATGCCTGAAAGGTACGGGCCCGGTTCCTCACCTGCTTGCAGGCTAACCGACGCACCAGCCAGCACCTCGAAGCGGCCGCTCGAATTCGCAGCGGAGCCGATGCTGAGTAGTGCAACGTCCGACGCTTGACCACCTTGCAAGTAGCCCAGCGTCATCTGCGTGCCAGTACCGCGCAACACGACTTCGCCATCGACTGATTCGCCCCCGGTGCGTGCAAGGCCGAAACCACGCTGAGCCACGCTGATCGAGTTGGCGAAGAACCTGCCGCCGTCCTCTACAACCACGCTGGCTCGGGTGTGGCCACTCGGAGTGCCGTAGATCGGAACCCCGTCAGTAGCGGGGGAAAACACGGAGGCCTGCCCGATGACTACCCGGCCCGGAGTATGAAATACCGCCCCAGTGCCTACCTTCAGCACACCTTCAGAGCCCGCGCCGTTTCCAACAACCGTCAAACAGTTTGCAATGCAAGCGGTGGAGTAGTCTCCAAAGAGGAACATGCCCCCGCTCAGCACCGACATCGTGCCGCTGCCAGATCCGCCGATGTCGACGCTCGGACCGCTGTTGGGCCAGCCAATGCCGACTTGCGATCCCTGCCCTGAAATTGTTAGTTCACCACGCCCGGTTGACCGCCCACCGATCCACATTCGGCCCGGCTGCAACAGACTGCCACCGTTGACGGCCACACTGCCGGAACCGGTGTCGCCGATAGCCAAGCGCTCGGAGACGTAGTAGTTGAGGACAGGGTTGTAGAACAGTGTCGGGTAGGGGTCGACATCACCGAGAGTGACGACTGCGGAATGCACCGGAGTGAAGACCAGTAGCGCACTGGTCACGACGGTCTTCACCGAATGCCGGCTGATGGACACTACTCTTGCATAGCCGAGAGCCTTAAGGCTAGAGTGCAACGCGACCTCCTATTGATCTTTCCGTAAATCATGACAACCGTTGAGCTGGTCGTGCGTTGTACCGATACTTGGCAAGTATTGGGTACGAGGCATGGCGACGAAACGATTGGACGAAACAGTGCGGCGGC
>JALHRH010000468.1 GCA_022841565.1 Mycobacterium sp.
ATCGTGGTGGCCGACCGCATGCTGGATGACAACGGTGCCGTGTTGGGCACCGCCGGCCATTACATCGACCTCACCAACAGCTTCGACGAGGCGCGTCAGGAGGTGCTCGATGACGCCCTGCCGGACTTGTTCGAAAATCGCGCCGCGATCGAGCAGGCCAAGGGCGTGCTGATGTACGTGTACCGGCTGAGTGCGGAACAGGCCTTTCGCGTGCTGCAGTGGCGGTCGCAGGAGACCAACACCAAGCTGCGCGCGCTGGCCAAGCAGCTACTGGACGAGGTCAGCGCACTGGACAGTCCGCCGGCCACGGTGCAGAGTCAGTTCGACCATCTGTTGCTGACCGTGCACGAACGCATGCCTGAGAACTCAGCGTAGGGACGGGTTACGCTCGACATATCTGGACGGGACAGGCGGCGGATACGGGCTTCCGCGTGCCGTACCACCGGCCCAAAATTTGGACACGTTGAGGCGGGTGAAGATGGAGTTGCTTTGCGTTGAGCACGAGTCTTGCGCTGACGCGGTAATCCTGCAAGCTAGAGGCGATGTCGATTCCAGCACCGTCGAGGAGCTCATCACGCACTTGACGGCAGCACTGCAGACCGCCGCGAGACATCCGGCGCGATTGCTCATCGTCGACCTGCAATCGGTGAACTTCTTCGGAAGCGCCGGTTTGAACGCGGTGCTCGACTGCCACGAGGCCGGCATAGCTGCCGGTGCCGCGGTGCGGGTGGTGGCCGACCACGTCCAGGTGCTGCACCCGATCAGGATCACCGAATTGGACCGCGTCTTCGATATCTACCCGACTATGTCTGCTGCGCTGCGACAACGATGTACTGAGGATTCCGGGCCCGGACGATGAGCGGGCACCCGCTGCCGGCTGACCTTGCCGCCGCGGTTGCGCTGGGCGGTGAGATGGGCCGCCGCTTCGCCGATTTCGACTGGGCTTTGCACCCGCTGGGCCCTCCTAATCGGTGGCCGGCTGAACTGCGGGCGGCGGTGTCGGTGGCGTTGACTTCGCGGTTCCCTCCTGGGGTTGCACCCTACGGATCTGTTTCTGGCGTGCAACGACGCAGGCCGTCACCAAAGCGATCGAACACGGCAGCGGTTGCGAGCCCCGTAAGACGGTGTCGATCGAGGCGTTCCCGCTTAGAGACGCGTTGGCGATCAGTGTCAGTGACGCCGGTCGCTGGGTGGGCGATTCTTCGGCAGGCCGGCGCAGCCAGTGGCGAGGCCGGGGGCTCACCCTGATCAGGGGATTGGCCGACGAGGCCGAGACCGTTCGCACGCCCGGCGGAACCCGGGTGACGCTGCGGTTCCGCTAAGGGGCCGATCCCTAGTCGGCTTCCTCCAAAGCTTCGCCGATCTCCTCCAGGAGGCGGTTGTGGTGGTTGCTGGCGAGCAGGTGTCCGGTGCCGATCACCAGGGCCACCGGCCAGTCGAGCAGCTCAAATGCCGTTAGGGCTAGCAGGCCGCCGAAATAGGCCAGCTGCTCGGGTGGGGGAATGGCGACCCCCCCCACGATTGGCAGGTTTATCGCGAAGGCGTGTCCTGCCTGGATTTTGTCCACCGCCTCCCGCTGTGAGGTGCGCGGGCGCTCCTTGTTTTCCGCCATCATTTGCCTTTCGGTAACGAAGGATTTGCCGTCCTGCCGGTTCGTGCGGTCACCGTCGAAAGTATGACGACGACAGAACACCCGACCGATCCGTTAGCTGCGTCGTTCGCCATGTTGCTGAGGGGGCCGCTGACCGAACTTTATGCGTTATTGTGGCGCGCCGGCGTGCTGGAGGTGGTGACGACGGAGCGGCAAGACCCGCTGCCGGTGCCCACCCGCCCGGCGCACCGCCGAGCAGCGGGCTGATTATCTGAATCGATGCCTCGTCAGTTCGTGCTGCGTAGGTCGCTGTTGCCGGCCCGGCGGCCGGCCGTCTTCTTGGCCGCCGCCTTCGCGGGAGTTTTCTTGGCCGGCGGCTCGTCGGGTACCGGCGCGAGCTTGGCCTTCGTCGGCTGAGCCGCCAGCCCTGGCGGCTCGGGCGGGTGGCTCAGCCTACGCAGCAACAGGGCGCCGCCGCCGACGGCTAAAAGGATCGGCCATTCAACCAAACCGGCCGCGCCGATCGCGCCGATAGCCAAGGCCGCCGCCGGTGTCGACTTGCTGCCGGTGCTGATACCTTGCTGGATGCCTTCGGCGGCGCCCTTGACGCCGCCGACGATACCGTTGACGGCTGCGCCTCCGACGGCTCCGGCGGCGGACGTTGTGGCCGTCGCGGCGCGACTCACCGTTTGACCCACTCCCCGCACCGCTCGATCGACGACACCCATGATGCCTCCCTGGCTAGTTTCTCCAATTTGTATACCCCCATGCAGCCCACATGACCAGAGATTCAGGCGGTACGAAGGTCCACCAATACTGGTGCGTGATCGCTGGGCGCCTTGCCTTTGCGTTCCTCCCGGACGATCTGCGCGTCCACCACCCGGTCGGCCAACGCCGGCGAGCCCAGGATGAAGTCGATCCGCATGCCCTGCTTCTTCGGGAAGCGCAGCTGGGTGTAGTCCCAGTAGGTGTAGACCCCCGGCCCGGGGGTGAAAGGCCTTACCAGATCGGCGAATTGGGCGTCGATGATCGCATTGAACGCCTGCCGCTCCGGGGTGGACACGTGCGTGCAGCCCTCGAAGAACTCGGTGCTCCAGACGTCTTCGTCGGTGGGCGCGATGTTCCAGTCTCCGACCAGCGCGATCGGCGCGCACGGATCCGCACGCAACCAGCCCTCGGCCGTATCGCGAAGCGCGGCAAGCCAATTCAACTTGTAGGTGTAGTGCGGGTCGTCAAGCGCGCGACCGTTGGGCACGTACAGACTCCACACCCGCACGCCACCGCAGGTGGCCCCGACGGCACGGGCTTCGCGCGCCGCAGCTCGGTCACCGGCGATGTCGGGCTTGCTAGTCCAACTCGGTTGGCCCTCGAACCCGACCTGCACATCCTCGAGGCCGACGCGGGACGCGATAGCCACACCGTTCCACTGGTTGAAGCCGACATGTGCCACCTCGTAGCCGCGTTCGATCAGTGGCAGGGCGGGGAATTGGGTGTCCGCGCACTTGGTTTCCTGCATGGCCAGCACGTCGACCTCGGCGCGGTCGAGCCAGTCGACGACGCGATCCAATCGGGTGCGGATCGAGTTCACGTTCCAGGTGGCCAGCCGCAGAGTGCCCTCGGGCATGGATCGTCTCCTAATCTGATCGGCGATAGAGATACCGGCGGTGATGGTGCAGCCGAAAGCCCAGTGACTCCGCCAGTTCGGTCGAATCGGTGTCCGGGACGCACACATAC
>JALHRH010000469.1 GCA_022841565.1 Mycobacterium sp.
GTAAATAATCACTTTATTGAATAGGTGCATCGTTGAGCGAGTTGTACGATCCGGGGATGTCGCTGCGTGACGCCGTGCTGACCGCACTTCTCGAGCGTGAGTACTCGGGGTATGACCTGGCCAAGGAATTCGATGCCTCGGTGGCCAACTTCTGGATGGCCACCCCGCAACAGCTCTATCGGGAACTCGACCGGCTGGCGGTGCAAGGCCTGATCCAAGCACGGATCGTCCACCAGGAACGCCGGCCCAACAAGCGGATGTTCTCGCTGACCGAGGCGGGCCGCGACGCCATCCGCGAGTTCACCGCCAGAGCACCCAAGCCTTCGACCATGCGCGACGACCTGATGATCAAGGTCGCTGCGGCCGATGCCGGTGACACCCGCGCCGTTCGCGACTCCATCGCCGAACGGCTGCAATGGGCATTGGCCAAGCTCGAACGCTACGAACGGCTGCGGGCGCGGCTACTCGGCGGCCGCACCGAGGAAGAGTTCGTGGCCCAGGCCGACCGGATCGGCCCGTACCTGACGTTGCTGCGTGGCATATCTTTCGAGCAAGAAAACATCCGCTGGGCAGAGCGTGCGCTGACGATCATCGAACGCAGGTTGCCGGCGCGAGCGTAGGTCAGCCCGTATACGAGGAGATCCGTGACAAAGACGGCCGCGAAAACGGCACTGGTCATCGGCTGTGGCGGCACGATCGGTGGCGCCTGGATCGTCGCCGCGCTGCACGCGCTGGCCGAACAGACCGGAAGTGAACCCGCCGAGGCGGACGTCCTGCAAGGGACGTCAGCCGGCGCCGAGATCGTGACCATGCTCGGCGGCGGCGCCAAGATCGCCGACCTGGTCGCCATGCATCGCGAGCAGGCTAGCGACGACAGGCTGCGCCGCCACATCCGAGACACCCCGCCCGGCCTCCCGCCGCTGCCGCGGCCCCGCTTGCTCAATCCGGTATTGCTGCGATCCCGATCCGGCTTGGCCGGCCTCGCCGGTATCGCGCCGACCGGCCGCGGCGAAGCCGGATGGCTGCAGCGGCTGGCCGACGGCTTTGGCACGCCGGCGGGCTGGCTGGCGCACCCGGATGCCCGGATGGTCGCCTACGACGTCCAGCGTGGTCAGCGCGTCGCGTTCGGCGCGCCCGGATCGCCGAAAGCGACAGTCGGGGAAGCACTTCGCGCTTCCTGGGCCATTCCCGGCTGGATGCCGCCGGTGACCATCGCCGCGCGCACTTACGTCGACGGCGCGGCGGCATCGACAGCATCGGTGGATCTCGTCGGTCCCGAGGACGCCGACGTCATCTATGTCATCGCGCCGATGGCGTCCGAACCCGGGGTGCGGGTGCCCGGATTGGGCGGCGTCATGGAGGACCGGTTTCTACGACGGCCGATGTCGGCTGGACTGTGGACCGAGATCGCCACCGTGCGGGGCCGGGGTCAACGCGTGGTCCCGATCGTGCCGGGGGTTGCCGACCTCGCCGGCCTCGGGGCCAACTTCATGAACCGCAATCGTCGGCGGGCGGCATTCGAAGCGGCAATGACCACCGCACCGCACACCGTGCGGCAAGCCCTGGCCGACCGCGAGGTCGATGCATGATGCGCGAACCACGCGTGGTGATCATCGGCGCCGGTCTCGCCGGGATCACCGCACTGCACGTCTTCGCCAAGCGGGGCTTTTCCGATGTCACGGTGCTGGAGAAAGCCTCTGACGTAGGCGGCGTGTGGCATTGGAACAGGTACCCGGGTCTGCGCTGCGACGTACCCTCGCAGCTCTACCAATTCGGCTGGGCACCTAAAGCCGACTGGTCGCACATCTGGGCGGAGGGGGCCGACATTCAGCGCTACCACCGCGGCGTGGTGGACTCACTCGGGCTCGGCGACCGGATCCGATTGAACACCGAAGTCATTGCCGCACAATGGAATGAGGACACCGGCAGCTGGACGCTGAGTACGGCGGCCGGTGACACGATCGAGACAGACGTGGTCGTCTGCGCGACCGGGGTCCTGCATCATCCGGCCGTACCCGACATTCCCGGAATCGACGAATTCTCCGGCGCCGTCGTGCACACCGCGCGCTGGGACGACGCCGTCGAAACCGACGGCAAGCGCATCGCGGTAATCGGGACCGGCTCCACCGGCGTGCAAATCGTGTCCGCGCTGCAACCCGGCGCCGCCTCGATCGCCCACTACGTCCGCTCGCCGCAGTGGATTCTGTGGGCGCCAATGTCGCTGCGGCAGAGTGCCGCTGTGGGTGCAGCACTGCGAAAGTTTCCCACCGGTCACGACCGGCTGTACCGAACGCTGTTGTGGGCGTCGGGAATTCTCGCCGACGTCACCACTCGCCCATCCTGGCGGCGCAGCATGGTGCAAAGGTATGCCCGGCTGTGCCTTCGCCTGCAGGTGCGCGATGAAGCGTTGCGACAGAGGTTGACCCCGGACTACCAGCCGCTGTGTAAACGGCAGGTGGTCTCCGGAACGTACTACCGCGCAATCCAATCCGGGAACACCGAGCTGGTAACCGACCGGATCACCGAGGTGACCCCGACCGGGATCCAGACGGCCGACGGCCGCCACCGGCCCGCCGATGTCATCGTGCTGGCCACCGGATTCCAGGCGCACAACTACATGCGGCCGATGGAGATCACCGGACGCGACGGCCTGACTATCGATAAGGCGTGGTCCGGCGGACCACGGGCCTACCGAATGACGGCAATTCCGGGGTTCCCCAACCTGTTCACCGTGTTGGGTCCCAACTCCCCCACCGGATCCATCTCGCTGCAGTACTCGGCGGAGCGGACGTCCCACTACATCGCGCAATTCCTGGAGCTGCTGCGCGACGGAGCGGCGTCCTCGATCGAGGTGACCGAGGAAGCGACCGACGAGTTCAATGCCGATGTAGCCGAAGCGATGACGCCGACCGTTTGGAACACCGGCTGCAACTCGTGGTATCTCACCGACTCCAATGCGATCGATCTGTGGCCGTGGGACCGGGCGACCTTAACGTCCATGCTCACCGCGCCGGATCCGGCGCACTTCGATATCAGGCCAGCCACTGGAAGGGTCGGGGCAGGGTGATCGTCTGCTCCGCTGGCGGGTACCAGCCCTGCGGAGCGTACTGGTCGGTGTGCAGATAGCACTGCACCCGTACCTCACTGCTGTCGGGCACAAAGGTCAGCAACCTGCTGATCGGCAGGGTGGTCAGCGGCATGTGATAGCGACTCAGCGATGCGACGTTGAGAAACCATGTACCCCAACGTTTTTCGATGTGCGTCTTGGCCCCGTGGTTGTCGTCGG
>JALHRH010000470.1 GCA_022841565.1 Mycobacterium sp.
ACCTACGGCGCAGCTGAATTCATCACAACTACGCTCGGCGACCTCGAGTTCGCCAGCCCGGTGCTGCACGAGACGGTAGTGACCTACATCAACAATCAGTGCAACGCCTCACAGGCCGCAAAGAGCCTGCACACCCACCGCAACACCTTCTTGCATCGGCTCGAGACCGCGCGAAAACTCCTCCCGCTGCCGCTGGAAGACAACATCGTCCAAATCGCGGTGGCGCTCCAGGCGCTGCGCTGGCGGGGTGATCAAGCCGCCGAGGGCGGCGCGAAGTAATCTGGACGATGCAACTGGTCTGCTAGCGCCACCTGGCGCCGGCATCGAGCGAAGCAACGAAGCGACGCGAGAGGGAACCCGGTGGAAATCCGGGACTGTCCCGCAGCGGTAAGCAGGAACGACCGCCGTCTATCAGCACTGGTCATCACGACTGGGAAGCGACGGCCACTAGGAGCACCCCCTGGGTGCGCGCCTGCGAAGTCCGAAGACCTGCCAGCTGTGCCGGACGCGCCGCGTCCGGCGGCACATCGCCTCGTGGAATGGGCGTTTGGCCTTACCGGTTGTGGTTATGCATTCAGGTGTTCAACCGCCGTGCCGGATCGGCTGCGCGTCCGCGGGCGGTGACCACACCGTCGATTGAAGGACCAGCTCGTGACCGCACCAAATTTTCAGAAGTTCACCGCAACCATTATCGGCTCGCCGCGCATCGGACCGCGCCGTGAACTCAAACGTGCCACCGAGGGATATTGGGCCGGACGCACCAGCCGATCAGAACTGGAGAACGTGGCCGCTGTGCTGCGCCGCGACACCTGGTCGGGCCTGGCCGAAGCCGGCCTGGACTCGGTGCCGGTGAACACCTTCTCCTACTACGACCAGATGCTCGACACCGCCGTGCTACTCGGTGCGCTGCCGGCCCGGGTCAACGGGATTTCCGACGAGCTCGATCGGTACTTCGTCGCCGCGCGTGGCAACGACGACGTTGCGCCGCTGGAGATGACGAAGTGGTTCGACACCAACTACCACTACCTGGTTCCCGAGATCGAGCCAGCGACCCGGTTCTCGCTGAACCCGGACAAGGTGCTCACTGAGCTGAAAGATGCTCTCGAACAAGGGATTCCGGCCCGCCCTGTCGTCATCGGGCCGGTCACCTTCCTGTTGCTGAGCAAGGCCGTCAACGGCGGGCGCGCACCGATCGAACGCCTCAAGGAGCTGGTGCCGATCTACTCCGAGCTGTTGTCGCTGCTGGCTGACAACGGTGCTCAGTGGGTGCAGTTCGACGAGCCGGCGCTGGTCACCGACATCTCCCCCGACGCGCCGGCACTGGCCGAGGCGGTGTACACCGCGCTGGGCGCGGTGAGCAACCGGCCCGCCATGTATGTCGCCACCTACTTCGGCGACCCCGGCGCCGCCCTGGCGGGACTGGCCCGCACGCCGGTCGAGGCGATCGGTGTCGACCTGGTCGCCGGTGCCGGCACGGCTGTCGGCTCCATATTTGGGGCGCCCGATCTGGCCGGCAAGACGCTGGTGGCCGGCGTCGTGGACGGGCGCAACATCTGGCGCACCGACCTCGAGTCGGCTTTGGGCAAGTTGGCGACCCTGCTGGGTTCGGCTGCCTCCGTTGCGGTTTCGACGTCGTGCTCCACCATGCACGTACCGTACTCGCTGGAGCCGGAGACGGACCTGGATGACGCGTTGCGCAGCTGGCTGGCGTTCGGTGCCGAAAAGGTAAGCGAAGTCGTGGTTTTGGCGCGGGCCCTGCACGAGGGACGGGAGACCGTCGCCGACGAGATCGCGGCATCCAACGCCGCCGTCGCGTCCCGCAAACGCGATCCGCGCCTGCGCAACGGGCAGGTTCGGGCCCGCATCGACTCGATCGTCGCCTCGGGTGCGCACCGGGGCGACCCCGCAGCGCGCCGGAGCAGACAGGACGCGCGGCTGCACCTGCCCCCGCTGCCGACCACGACGATCGGTTCCCACCCGCAGACCTCGGCGATCCGCATCGCCCGGGCGGCCTTGCGCTCCGGCGAGATCGACCAGGCCGAGTACGAGCGACGGATGAAGCAGGAGATCGCCGACGTCATCGAGCTGCAGGAGCAGCTGGGCATCGACGTGTTGGTGCACGGCGAGCCGGAGCGCAACGACATGGTGCAGTACTTCGCCGAGCAGCTGGAGGGATTCTTCGCCACGCACAACGGCTGGGTGCAGTCCTACGGCAGCCGCTGTGTGCGTCCGCCGATCCTGTTCGGCGACGTCGTTCGCACCCACCCCATGACCGTGGACTGGATCACCTACGCGCAGTCGCTGACCGACAAGCCGGTGAAGGGCATGCTGACCGGACCGGTCACCATCCTGGCATGGTCCTTCGTCCGCGACGACCAGCCACTGGCCGACACCGCCAACCAGGTGGCGCTCGCCATTCGCGACGAGGCGGTGGATCTGCAGTCCGCCGGTATCGCGGTCATCCAGGTCGACGAGCCGGCGCTGCGGGAGTTGCTGCCGCTGCGGCGGGCCCACCAGGACGCCTACTTGCGTTGGGCGGTAGGGTCTTTCCGGTTGGCCACCTCCGGGGTCGCCGACTCGACCCAGATCCACACCCACCTGTGCTACTCGGAGTTCGGTGAGGTGATTGGCGCGATCGCCGACCTGGACGCCGATGTCACGTCCATCGAGGCGGCGCGCTCACACATGGAAGTGCTCGACGACCTGAACGCGATCGGCTTTTCCAACAGCGTGGGCCCGGGTGTCTACGACATCCATTCCCCGCGGGTGCCGAACACCGATGAAATGGCGGCCGCACTGCGGGCTGCGGTGAAAGCTGTTCCAGCAGAACGGCTTTGGGTGAATCCGGACTGCGGCCTGAAGACCCGCAACGTCGATGAGGTGACCGCGTCGCTGCGCAACATGGTCGCCGCCGCGCGGCAGGTGCGGGCCGAGGGGTAACGGGGGCCGGGGGTTCGCCGAGCGTCACACTGGCGTGACGCTCGGCGCCCACTGCCACGCTGGCGTGACGCTCGGCGACCGGCGGGCCGGGGGTTCGCCGAGCGTCACACTGGCGTGACGCTCGGCGCCCACTGCCACGCTGGCGTGACGCTCGGCGACCGGCGGCGTGAGGGGGTTAGACCTCTACCTGGACCGGGACATCGTCGGCCCAGGGCTGCCGGGTCACCATGTCGGCCACCCGCACGTAGCCGTGCTCGAATTCGCCTGTGGCAGCATCGACCAACCGATATTTCTGCGTCTGCCGGTGAATCGGTTGCG
>JALHRH010000471.1 GCA_022841565.1 Mycobacterium sp.
GCGAGCTTTCGGACGCGACCTGACCCGGTCGGCACGCCTGGGATGTGCCGTCGCCGCGCAGGTCGCGGGCGGAGTTGGCACCGACGCCGGGTGCTACGACCTCGAGCTGGTTGACGCCTTCATGGCTCAGAACCAGGGACCCGGATAGCGGCCCTCGGTGTCACGCACCAGCAGGATCTCCCGGCAGTCCCCTTTCTGCTCGGGAGCGGTTTCGCCGCGGCAAACCAGGGTCCAGCCGGCTATCCGTCCGAACGGCCGATCGGACCAGTTCGTTGCGACCGGGTTGGTGCCGGGCAGTGCGACCACCGTGAACGTGCCGCGGGAACTCGCGACGTACAGGTGGTCGCCGAAGAACGCCAACTTCGAAATCGGCTGGTTCTTGGCCTCGTCCCGGGCCGTCAGCAGATCCCAATGCTGGGTGCGCAGATTCCACACGCCGTAGCCGAACTGAGAACTCGCCGAGCCGCGCCCGTCGACGAAGAGCTTTCCGTCCGACAGGGTTGTGGCTAGGCCTCCACCGGAGATCCGTTCGATGTCACCCAGTTTGAGCAGGGACCGGGATGTCAGGTCGTAAAATGCGGTGGACATCACCGGCGGGGTGTGCGAATCCCAGTGGGTGATCTGCACGAGTTTATCTGGCCCGTCCGATAATTCAGCGTCGACGGTGGCAACGTCGTTGTCCTGGTAGACGGATTCGCCGGTAGGTAACCGCAATTCGGCGCCAGAGCCGCGCTGGAAGGAACGGACATCCTGCCAGACACGGCCCTGTTGCGGGTCATCCCACAGGGGGGTCAAATCGGCGTTGGACACGATGACGGTCTTTGGTGCTGACGGAACCCCGGTGAATGCGTTGACCCATGCCGCGCCGGTGGTGGTCGAAGCAAGCCGCCAGTCCTTGGCCGGGGCGAGTGTGAGTTCGGGCGTGGGCGGGAGCAGATCCTTGGTTGCCAGCGGCTGACTGGATTTGAGATCGAACAAGTACGCGGTGGCCTTATCCGGATGGGGTGGCTGGCCGGGTTTGCCGGTTGTCACGACGTAGACGACCTTCATGTCGCTGACGGTGTTGGACAGTGCGCACATCGCGCCGGTGACGGTTTCCCCCGCGGCAACCACGGGCACCGCCGGCATGATCAAATCCGCGGTTTTCGGATCGAGGATTTTGGGCCGGATATCTTCGAGCGCGGATTTGCCGCCCGCGAATTCGGAGGGACAGCCGAAGTAGACGGTATCGCCGTAGGTTTTCCAGTCCTTGGCCAGCGGACTGATAGGTGGCGGTGGGGGGGCAACCGCATTGGGTGGCGGCGTGATGGTGTTGTGCGTGGTTGGTGCTGCGGGCGGCGTCACCGTCGCCGAAGTGGAGCATCCGGCGAGCACCGCAGCAGCGGCCACGATTGCCGGCAAATGTTTGCTTGTGGACAGCCTGTTCAGCACAGTCATCAGCGTTCCCCCCGCTAAGTCCGGTGTCCCTTGAGCCTAGAGGGGTGCGCTGCGTGCTGCGATTCGAGCGAACCGAACTCGGCGCACATGTCGCATGAAGCCTGAGGTCTCGTGGTAGACCGAATGCCATGACTGGGTTCTCCGAGGAGACACGCTGGATGGACGCCACGGACCAGGCGGCGCTGGTGGCCCGGGGCCAGGTGACGCCGAGCGAGCTGCTGGAAGCTGCCATTGAACGCATCGAGCAATCCAACCCGTCGCTGAACGCGGTGGTCATCGAGTGGTTCGAGCACGCCCGGTCGGTCGCCGGCGGCCCCGGCTTGCCCGACGGTCCGTTCCGCGGGGTGCCGTTTCTGCTCAAGGACCTCTACACCAGCTTCGCCGGGCAGACCCTGTCCAACGGCAATGTGGCGCTCAAGGAGGCGCGCACGATCGACACCGCCGATACCACGCTGGTATCGCGCTTCAAGGCTGCCGGGCTGGTGATCGCCGGACGGACGAACAGCCCCGAGATGGGGAGCCTGCCGACCACCCAACCGCTGGCATGGGGGCCCACGTGCAACCCCTGGGCGCTGGACCGGACGCCGGGCGGGTCCAGTGGCGGGGCGGCCGCCGCCGTAGCAGTAGGGATGGTCCCGTTCGCCAACGCTTCGGACGGCGGCGGCAGCATCCGCATCCCGGCGTCGTGCTGCGGGTTGGTGGGGCTCAAGCCGAGCCAGGGCCGCATCACGGTGGGGCCGAAACGCGCCGAAGTGGGGCTCGGCGTCGAATTGTGCGTCAGCCGCACCGTGCGCGACACCGCCGGCCTGCTGGACGCGGTGCGTGGCCCCGGCGTCGGCGACACGGTGATCGCGCCCGCACCGGCGCGGCCGTACCTGCAGGAATTGGGCGCCGATCCGGGACGGTTGCGCATCGGATTGCTCGATGTCCATCCGCGCGGCGGGTTTGTGCATGAGGACTGTGTGTCGGCGGTGCGCGCGGCGGGATCGATGCTGGAGAGCCTGGGGCACATTGTCGAGCCGGCCTGGCCGTCGTGCCTCGCAGATCCCACCTTGCAGGAGAAGTTCATGGCGCTATGGGCCACCCAGATGGCGATGGCAGCCCGTGGCTTCGGTGAGACGCTCGGTCGCGAGGTGACGGCCGAGGACATCGAGCCGGTCAACTGGGTGCTGATCGAGCGGGCCCAGCACGTGACCGCCGTGGACTATGCCGCGGCAGAGAACGCGGTGTATGCGTTCCGCCGTTCGTTGCAACAGTGGTGGGCCGACGGCTGGGACCTGCTGCTGACTCCGACGGTGTCGGAACCGCCGCCGGCGCTGACGGAATTCGAGAACGATCCCGAACATCCGACCGCGCCGATGCGCCGCGGCGGCGAGTTCGCGGCATTCACACCGCCGTTCAACATGAGCGGCCAGCCGGCAATCAGCCTTCCGTTGCACCGCAATGCCGACGGGTTGCCCATAGGTATCCAGCTCGCCGCCGCATACGGACGGGAGGACGTGCTGATTCGCGTTGCCGCGCAACTGGAATCGGCGCACCCATGGTCGTCTTGCCGTCCCGCGGTTGGGTGATGCTCGAAGAGGGGTCCGCCGCACCCAGGATGTCTTCCTGCTGTGTGTGCCGCTGCCGGGCAAGTTAGCGGCGTGTTCGCTGTGAGCGAATTATGCTGCATTGCTTGAAGTGTCGGGCTTGGGCGCCGGTGCTTGTCGGTGGTCCTTCGTAGAATTGGGGTATGGTAGCGAGTTCGCGTGAGGAGATCGTGGAGGTCTTCGATGCGCTCGATGCTGTGACGGACCGGTT
>JALHRH010000472.1 GCA_022841565.1 Mycobacterium sp.
TTTCCGAAATGGGTTTGGTTAATGCCTTGACAACATCAATCATCCCAGCTCAGAGGGCACTTTCCTCATTCCGACACCCCCCACGCGGAATCAATTCATCCGTGGATCGAGGCTAAGCCTCCAACCGCCCCCGCGAGTGTGAATTGCACGACGCCCCGGCGGCGCGTCGCGTCGTGAGATTCACCCTCGGCGCTACGGATTCGGTTGCGCCGCCGGCCGAATCGGGTCCCGCACATCCACGCCGTCGGTCAGCCAAGCCTGCCGCATGGCCTCGGCTCCCTTGAGCCGCACCCAGGCCGCCTCGTTGGCGGTAATGGGTGTCGCGGACAGAAACCGTACGGGATCGCGGGGGGGCTCCAGCGGCAAATCGGGAACGGCGCTCTGCCCCAACAACACTGCGGTGAATGGGGCACCCGACCACAACGGCGCGCCGAGGTCGATCAGCGCATCGGGCACCAGCACCACACCGTCGACCGCCGGCGTGGCCGCCAGCACCGCCATAGTGCGGACCAGCCCGGTGATCGGTCCCGGATCACGCAGGGCCAGAACCACTTCGGCGCGCGGGCCGCGCAGGTGATCGGCGACCTGCTTGGTCGGGTCGGTCATCGGATACCGCGAGCACCCCAGCGACGCGTAGTGCGCCACCGCTTGATCCCGGAATCGCAGCACCTCGATGGGTTCGGCTCCCAGAAACGTCACGCTCGCCGAGTCGGGCTCGGTGTCGAGGTGTCTGCACAGATGCGCGCGGACGCGATCGAGAATCACTTCCCGGCGGGCACCGTCAGGTTGACACCGGAGTCGGCGTCGAATACGGCGAGCTTGACCGGGTCGAAGGCCAACTCGATCGGCTGGCCGATCGCAGCCTTCGACTCGGTGGGAACCCTTGCCACGAACACGTTCTCGTTGACGGCAGATTCGGCAGCGACCTCGTCCAATCGAGCCGAGTGCACCTGCGGACCCGCGGTGGTGAAGTACACGTACTTATCGGAACCCAGTGATTCGACCAGGTCGACGCTGACCTCGAAGATCAGCGAACTGATCCGCTGGTATCCGTCGATCAACGCCGCATCCTGTAGGTGCTCGGGCCGCAGCCCAACGATGACGTTGTCCGGTTTGGGGTGCCCGGCGATGACCTGCTGCACCTCCGGCGTCAACGTCACCTCACCAAAAGACAGGGTCAGGCCGAACGACGTCAGCGTGGCCGGGAAGAAGTTCATCGCCGGCGAACCGATGAAGCCGGCCACAAACAGATTCGCGGGCCGCTCGTAAAGCTCCGTGGGCGTGCCGATCTGCTGTGCGACGCCCCCATGCATCACCACCACCCGATCCCCCAGCGTCATCGCCTCGGTCTGGTCATGGGTGACATAGACGGTGGTGGTGCCCAGTCGCTTCTGCAGGCGCGCGATCTCACCACGCATCTGCACCCGCAGCTTGGCGTCTAGGTTGGACAGCGGCTCGTCCATCAAAAAGGCCTTGGGATGACGCACGATTGCCCTGCCCATCGCCACCCGTTGGCGCTGACCACCGGACAGTTGCGAGGGGCGGCGATCCAAGAGTGCGGTCAGATCCAGGATCTTCGCCGTTTCCTCGACCTTCTGCGCGATGTCCGCCTTCTTCATCTTGGCCAGCGTCAGCGGAAACGCGATGTTCTGCCGCACCGTCATGTGCGGATACAGGGCATAGGACTGGAATACCATCGCGATGTCGCGGTCCTTAGGCGCTTTCTCGTTGACCCGCTCGCCACCGATGCGCAACTCCCCCGACGAGATATCCTCAAGCCCGGCAATCATGTTCAGTGTGGTGGTCTTACCGCAGCCGGAGGGCCCGACCAGGATCAGAAACTCGCCGTCGGCGATAGCGATGCTGAGATCCTGCACCGCCGTGTGACCGTCGGGGTAACTCTTGTTCACGTGTTCCAGCACAATCTCGGCCATCGCGCTATCCCTTCACGGCCCCAGAGGTCAACCCGGCGACGATGCGTCGTTGAAAGATGAGAACAAAGATGATGATCGGAATCGTGATCACCATCGCGCCTGCGGCTATCGACCCGGTCGGCTCTTCGAATTGCGAACTACCGGTGAAGTTCGCGATCGCCACCGGCGCGGTGATCGCAGCCTTGGTCGCGGTTAGCGACAAGGCCAGCAGCAGATCGTTCCAGGCGAAGATGAACACCAGGATCGCCGCCGTCACCAAACCTGGGGCCGCAAGCGGCACAATCACTTTGACGAACGCTTGAGCGGGCGTAGCGCCGTCCATCTTGGCCGCCTTCTCCAGATCCAAAGGGATTTCGCGGAAGAACGCCGACAGCGTGTAGATCGCCAGCGGCAGCGCGAAAGTGATGTACGGCAGGATCAGCCCCGGCCAGGTGTCGAACAAACCGACCGCGCGTTCGATGTCGAATAACGGTGTCACCAATGAGATTGCGGGAAACATCGTGATCAACAGCGTCATCCCGATCATCATGCGCTTACCGGGGAAGCTCAGCCGCGCCACCGCATACGCGGCAATCGCGCCCAACACCACCGCGATTACGGTGGTGGTCAACCCGATTCCGATCGAGTTGATCAGCGCTGTACTGAAGAAATCACCGCGGAAAATGCCACGATAATTATCCAGGCTCATCGATGATGGAATCAGCTTGCCGTCCTTGACCATTGACGTCGGCTTGAGCGACAGGCTGAGGATCCACAGCACCGGCAGCAACGCGTACCCCACCACCAGGATGTCGACCGCAACCCAGAATGTGGCGCGCCGAACGGGATCACCGGACATCGACATCACCCCCGGGCGCTGATGCGCCGAACAGCTTGATGAAGACGAGCGCAATGATGCCAACACACAGGAAGATCAGCACACTGATCGCGGAACCCAGGCCCAGGTTGAAGCCCTTGAACAGGTTGTCGTAGCCCAGGATCGACACCGAACCGGTGTTGTTGGCACCGGCGGTCAGCACGTAGATGTTGTCGAAGATCCGGAACGCGTCCAAAGTCCGGAACAGCAACGCCACCACGACCGCCGGCTTGATGATCGGGAGGGTGATCCCGGTCAGCCGCCGCCACGCACCCGCACCGTCGACCTGTGCCGCCTTCAACAGGTCCTCGGGCACCAGCGCCAACCCGGCCAGCAGCAACAGCGCCATGAACGGTGTCGTCTTCCACACCTCGGCCAACACCACCAGGCCCAGTGACGGAATCTGTTGGGTCAGCGGCGCAGT
>JALHRH010000473.1 GCA_022841565.1 Mycobacterium sp.
TGAACAGTCGCAGATCGTCCAGCGACTTCTCCGGATGCCATTGCACCGCAACGGCAAACGCGTCCCCAGGCAGCTCCACCGCCTCGACCACGCCGTCGACGTCCCACGCGCCGACCACCAGCGCGTCGCCGACCGTGGCGATGGCCTGGTGGTGGTAGCACGGCACGTCGGCGGTCTCGCCGATCAGCGCCGCCACCTTGGTTCCGGGCACGGTGCGCACCGGCCGTCTGCTGAATACTCCGTTGCCGGCGCGATGGCCGCAGTGGCCGATCACCTCGGGCAGATGCTGGTGCAACGTGCCGCCGAACGCGACATTGAGCAGTTGGGCGCCCCGACAGATACCCAGCACCGGCAGCTGCCGGTCCAGCGCAGTACGCAACAGCGCGAACTCCCACGCGTCGCGGTCGGTTCGGGGCTCGTCGGTACTCGGGTGTGGTTGCTGGCCGTAGACCGCGGGGTCCAAGTCGTATCCCCCGGTGATCACCAGTGCGTCCAGACGGTCCAGCACCCGGTTCACCGTGTCGGTGTCCACGGTCTGCGGCGGCAGCAGCATCGGTATGCCACCGGCCAGCATTACCCCTTCGAAGTAGTCGGCAGGCAGATACGCCGCGGGGATATCCCAGATTCCGGTGCGCACCTGCTCGAGATACATCGACAGGCCCACCACGGGTGTACTACAGGCGTTCGAACCCACGGATCCTCTCCCAATCGGTGACTGCCGCGTTGAACGCGTTCAGTTCGACGCGTGCGTTGTTCAGGTAATGCGCGACGACGTCGTCGCCAAAGGCCTCTCGCGCCAGCGCCGAATCCCCGAACAGCGCGGCAGCCTCAGCCAGCGTGGCGGGTAGCCGTTCGACGTCGTGCGCTTGGTACGCGTTACCAGGGTAGGGTTCGCCGAGCTCGAGGCCCTGATCGATACCGTACAGCCCGCCCGCGATGAGCGCGGCCACCGCGAGGTACTGGTTGACGTCACCGCCGGGCACCCGGCATTCCACCCGGATGCTGCGTCCATGCCCAACCACCCGCAGCGCACAGGTGCGGTTGTCCAACCCCCAGGCCACCGCCGTCGGGGCGAAGCTGCCGTCGGCAAACCGCTTGTAGGAGTTGATATTCGGCGCAAAAAACAACGTGAATTCGCGCACCGTAGCCAGCAGGCCGGCGAGGAAGCCGCGAAACGTCGCCGACATCCCCCCGTCGCCGTCGGCGAACGTCGCGCTGCCGTCCGTGCCGCGCAGCGACAGGTGAACGTGACAGCTATTACCCTCGCGCTCGTCGTATTTGGCCATGAATGTCAGGCTTTTACCGTGCTGGTCGGCGATCTCCTTGGCGCCGTTCTTGTAGATGGCGTGGTTGTCGCAGGTGACCAGCGCCTCGTTGTAGCGGAAGCCGATTTCCTGCTGGCCGTTGTTGCATTCACCCTTGATGGCCTCGACCCGCAGTCCCGCACCCTGCATGCCCAGCCGAATGTCGCGCAGCAGCCCCTCCATGCGGGAGGAGGCCATGATCGCGTAGTCGATGTTGTAGTCGCTGGCCGGCGTCAAATTCCGGTAGCCGCCGGCCCACGCCTGACGGTAGGACTGATCGAACACGATGAACTCCAGCTCGGTGGCGACGTCGGCGACCAGTCCGCGCCGCGCCAGCCGGTCCAGCTGGCGGCGCAGGACCGCGCGGGGCGAGACCGCCACCGGGCTGCCGTCAGCCCACGACAGATCCGCGAGCACCAGCGCCGTGGCGGGCAGCCACGGAACAGGCCGCAAGGTGGATAGGTCCGGCGTCATCACCATGTCGCCGTAGCCGGTTTCCCAACTCGACATGGCGTATCCGGGCACCGTGTTCAAGTCGACGTCGACGGCCACCAGATAGCTGCAGCACTCGGCGCCGTGCGCGGCCACCTCATCGACAAAGAACTGGCCGGCCATCCGCTTGCCGACCAGCCGGCCCTGCATGTCGGTGAACGCGACGATGACGGTGTCGATGTCACCGGTACCGACCAGTTGCCTGAGTTCGGTCAGCCCGAAGGCCGAGTCAGGGCGTGTCATCGGCCCACCAAAGGACGCGAAAAGTTTTGAGGCACTTGACTAACCCTCCAAGTCCGGTGTCACGCAAGGCCGTCCGCATGCAGCGCCTACCAGGCACTGGTGCGCAACACTATCTCGGTGGCCAACTGGGCCGTAGACTCTTGTGCGTTGCGGCGCCCGGTTAGGTCCACGACGCGATAATCGGAGTAGACCAGCCGCTGACTGTCGCGGGCTACGCTGCGCGCAGCGGCCGAACTCACCAAAACCGTGGTACCGATCTCCACTGGCGGACAATGACCGTCGCGAACCACACCGTTGGCATCAGCCACGCTCGGGTGTCCGCGGTCGATAGCGACTAGACCCGCGAACCGGCCCAATCTCGTCGCGGCCAATTCCCAGGCGAGTTCTGCTCCGTCGCGATCACCGACCACCACGGCCCAGGCGATCCCGAGAGAGTCGAGGATGCCGATCACCGATTTGGCGGTCAACCGAGGGTCAGCACCGATCACGACGGTTCGAAGCGACGCGGTATGCAGGCGCTCGCAGATCGCGTCGTAGGCCGAAACCGCGCGTTGAGTTGCGCCGACTATCACCACCACGACACCTTTATCCGGACCGGCAACTCCCACCTGGGCAGAAAACCCGTCGAGCGTGGTCATCATCCTGGGCACTCAGCCAAACTACGCCCAAGAGTTCTGGTTTTCACGCCCGCCACCGGACCCATCAGCAGTTCGATGATGAGTTGGCGACGTAGAAAGCGAGATTGCCGACGTTGAGCGGCCCGGGGTGGGTAAGCCGAACAGCCCGATGCCGATATTGACCAGTTCGGAAGGGGCGTCCGGGAGCCTCGGAGCTGCCTTCAGGCCCAACCTAACGACGCAGCTCGCTGGCAAGATACGGTCGCCGTGGTGGGGGGCCGGCGAGCAGCCCGAACACCGCGTCGACGTCCAGGTGCACGGCCAGCAGATCGGCAACCAGGTCGAGCTGGGCGTCGCGGCGAGCGCCGACGTTCACGTCGTCGGCGACAACAAATGCGGCTCGGCCGGCGGCCTCGGCAACGCAAGTCAAGAATGTGCGACGGAAATCGTCGTTGTCGAGCAAGCCGTGCCAATGGGTCCCGAAGACCGCTCCGCGCCGAACTCCCGGTGTCTCGGCGTCGGCGTCGGCGTCGGCGTCGAACCATGCCGCCTCGG
>JALHRH010000474.1 GCA_022841565.1 Mycobacterium sp.
CGGCAAGCTGGCGGGGTCGGGCAAGCCGGCAACGTCAGCGTCGCCGGTGCGGGTGAAAGTCACACTTCGTTTGCTGTAGCACTTCACGGAATCATCGATCCATTCGCCGGCCATGCTGCCGTCCGGCCGCGGTAGCAGGTAGACCCAGTGCCACTCTTCGATATCTTCATTGCCGCATCGTTCGACATCGAGCACGACAGCGATCCAACGTCCGTTGATGTCGTCGAATACCAAATTCGTCGGATGCTTGAAGTTCCCAGCGCTTCTCGATGCGGTGGCCACGCACCCCTTCGCGCCGCACACCGACCGCATCTTCCACGTCTCCTGACCGGGCGGGTCCGTACCAGGCTCGGGCTTACCGGACAAGCCGATGCTTGGGCCGAAGGTAGCGGTGTAGGCGCCCGTGAGCGGCCCAGAATTTGCCGTAGGTGCATTGGGGCCTGTCGTCTTGTCGTCTGGGATCAAGGCAAACCCCGCGATAAGGGCGATCACCACGATCAGCGCAGCAATGCTGCTGGCCAGGATGACCCGGCGCCGTTTGGGATCCGGTTGGGCAGCGGTCGGCACGGGTCGTGCTCGGCCGGCAGCGGGCGGGAGAGGGCCCGCGGGTGGGCTCGGGGGCATATCCGAACCGCCCGCCGGGCCGTACTGACGGTACTGGGTCGCGTCGGTCGGGGAGACGCCGCCGCTGGCCGCCGCCGGATAGTAGTTCCGCGGCGTGCTCGGCGGAATCGGCACCCGGTGGGTTTCGGACTGGGCTGGGTCGGGGCCGCGCGCCGGACCGGACGCTGGCGATGGCTGGCTGATCGCCGCGCGGGCGGCCGCCGCCAGTTCGGTCGGAGTGGAATAGCGATGGTCTGGGTTCTTGGCCATCCCGATCGCGATCACCCCGTCCAGTTGCACCGGCAGGCCGCGGCGAAGAGCCGACGGCCGAGGCGCCGGCAACCCCAGATGCCCACCAATTTGTTGTTCGATGCTGTCTCCCGGGAACGGTTGGCTGCCGGTCAAGCACTCGTGCAAGACCCCCGCGAGGGCGTACGTGTCGCTGCGAGGGTCACCCTGCCCGCTGCTCAGTCGCTCCGGCGCCATGTAGGCCCAGGTGCCGATCACACTGCCGGTGCCTGTCATCCGCGATTCCCCCGCCGCACTGGCGATGCCGAAATCGATCAGGTAGGCGAAGTCACGGGGGGTGACCAGGATGTTGGAGGGTTTGACGTCGCGGTGCACCAGCCCTATTTGATGCGCGGCGTGCAGCGCGGAGGCGATCTGCTCGATGATCGCCACTGCGCGCGCGGGCTCCATAGGGCCTTCGGCGATGATGCTCTGCAGGTCGCGGCCATTGATGAGCCGCATGTCGACGTAGAGTCGGCCGTCGATTTCACCGAAATGGTGGATCGGTATGACGTGCGGGTCGTTGAGGCCCGCTGCGGCCAAGGCCTCCCGTCGAAAACGCTGCACAAAGCTCGGGTCGCTGGCCAGATTCGCCGACAGGACCTTCACGGCGACCACGCGCTGGGTTTCGGTGTCGTAGGCCCGCCACACCTCGCCCATACCCCCGCGGCCAATCAGCTCGATCAGCCGGTATCGGCCGAACGGCGTGCCCTCGTCGTCCACAGCTCTCCCTCAAAAGAACGTCACTAGCCCTTGCGAACAAATTGAAGCCGCTAAGTGAAGCCAGGGGGCTGGGTCTGGGGAAACTCAGAGTGAAGTCATATCTTTCACACACGTCCTGCTTTCGCCGGTTGGTACCCGGGAGTCGTTGAGCCACAAAAGGATTCGTCGGCCGCAGGCATCGCCTGCCAGTGCCGCCGCGAGCGTCGTCGGCGGATGCGCCGCGGTGCCGACCAGTCGGGCAGCGACACGGCCTTCGCGTCCGTGTGCTCAGCGTCAGCCCCGATAAAGTCGTCGATGAGGCGGGCCACGGTCTCGGTGCTCTCGGTGTGGGGATGGTGCGTGACGCCGGGAATGATGTGCAGCCGGCTGTGCGGCATCGCCTGGTGGGCGGCGTACGCGTGGGCGACCGGTATCACGGGGTCCTGATCGCCGGTGATGATCAGCACCGGCCTGTCCGCGTTGAAGTGCAGGCGGTTCAGTGCGCAGACCGCCTGTCCGTGGCCGTCGACGACGGCCCGCAGCGTGCGCAGGAATGCCTGCCGGTTCTCCCGGTTCGACAGCGCGGCGTGCGCTTCCCAGTGGTGGCCGAGGTCCGAGCGGTTGCCTCGTGCCGACAAGGTCATCCGGGCCTTGAGGATCGGCTTCGACGACGCCAGCTGCAAGAGCATGCCCGACCCGGGCAGCGAAACCAGCCGCAGCGTCCGGTTCACCTCGTTGCCGAGGCCGCCACTGCTGATCAGGATCAGCCGCTCGCAGTAGTCGCGGTGCTGGTGGGCGAACTGCAGCGCGATGCCGCCACCCAAGGAGTGGCCGATGACCGTGACCCGCGGAATGCCAAGAGCGTCAAGGAAATCCCGCAACCACACCGCGAACGCGCCCAGCGAGTAGTCGCCACGCGGCTTGGCCGTCTGGCCGTGGCCGAGCAGGTCCGGTGCGATGACGCGGTATTTCTTGGCCAAGGTCGGGATGATCGCGCGCCAGTTGTTCGAGTTGCCGCCCATGCCGTGGATTAACAGCAGCACCTCACCGGTGCCGTCGTCGCGGTACGCGACGTGTTCTCCGTGCAGGTCGATCATTCGGAGAGTGCTCATGTTGGCCTGCTTGGTCACTTCGGTGTGGGCGGGTTGTTGCGTGCGAAATGAAGTCTGTGGTACGGGCCTTGGGGAATTCTTGTGTCCTTCTAAAGCTTTCTCCGGTTCAATCGAGGTGGCCTCGGCGTCGCTGCTCGTCGTGGTCGCCGGGCGGCTGGTGGTCCCCGATCGGGCCGGCGATGGCTGGTACCACCGTCGTCGCAACGACTGGTCGGCGCAAAAGGCGACCCGCGTAGCCCAGCGTTAGCCCTGCGTTAGCCCTGCGTTAGCCCACCCCGCCGCCGGCGGTTTGCGCGACGCGGCGCGCGCCCTCGACCAAACTCGATTCGGCTCGGCTCGCCTACTTGAGGTCGTCCGAACTTACCGACTGGTGCGTGTACGCGACCTTTGACTTCATCCCCAACAGCGTGCGGAGGTACTTGGCTAGGCTGTGTTCTGCTTTACCAGGAGGTCGACCGCCTCATTGTGGTTCTCACCGGGTATATGCC
>JALHRH010000475.1 GCA_022841565.1 Mycobacterium sp.
ACCAACTGCGCGGCGGCTGCCGCGACCCGTTGACGCGTCGCGGCGCGCCTCCGTTCGGAAAGCGATTCGCGCGAAGTACTGGCCAACGGTTGAGACATAGTCTAATTATGAGACTATGGCTCAAGTCGAGGCGCCGGAGGCGCTCTCAGCGTGGCAGTTCTTCCAGCAGATGCTCGTCACCGCGACCAACGTCGTAACCGAGGATGCCGAATCCGAGCGCGAGCTGCTGGAGGGCCTGCGAGTGATCGCCCGGGTGTCCTCGCTGTGCTCGCAGCTGTCCGTCGAAGCCGATACAGCGCAGCCGTCGTTCTTCGATATGTCTACGCCTAACCGGATGATCGGTGGCCCCAATCCCGACGGCAACTCCTACCTGGCGATGATCCGTGGCGACCGCAGCTACCGGGTCACCGGCACCCGCGGCACCAGCGCCTATCTCGGTTTCCAGATTCTCGCCGGCACCGGGCTGACGCCGCGGCGCATGGCCGGTTATCTGAGCGACACCGAGTTGGGCGCAGACGACTTCGCGATCACGCTGTCCGCCGACCCGCCGTCGAACGACGGGGCTCACTGGCTGCAGATACCCGCGGATGCGTCGTCCCTGGTGGTCCGGGAGTACGTCGGCGACCGTACCGCCGAACGGCTTGCCACGCTGCGGATCGAAGCCCTCGACCCCGACCCGGTGTCGCCACTGACCGAGAGCGAGCTGGCCGCGCAGTTCACCGCGATGGCCTGGACACTCATGAAGCTCGTCACGCTGCACCGAACCATCAAGCCCGAGCTCCTCGACGCGCCCAATACGCTGCTAACCGCGCAGGCAGCCGATCTTGGCTCGGCCGACACCACCCCGGACAACCTGTACATGATCGGTGCATTCCGCCTCGAACCCGATGAGGCGTTGGTGCTCGACCTTGAACCACCCGACACCAGGTATTGGAACGTCACGCTGGAAAGCATCTGGCACGAGTGCCTCGATCCACGCCGCCGGCACAGCTCGGTCACCAGCCGCGGCGTCCGACCCGACCCACACGGGCGGGTGCGCATCGCAATCTCGGCACATGACTTCGGATTCGGCCACTGGCTCGACACCGGTGGCCGCCACCGGGGCTTCGTCGTCCTGCGCTGGCTGGACAACCCGTCCCCGCCGGACGTCACGGTGTCGGTGCGGAAGAACGGAGACCACCCGTGACACTGCGGGAACGGTTCGCCCCGGAACGGCTCATCGCCACCGCATGCGAGGAAACCGGCAACACCGACTTTGGGGACGACTTCAGCAATGGCGGCTGGCGGCACGGACTCGAACTGGTCGCCGACGGTCTTGTCAACGAGGCACGCCTGTCGCCTATCGGCGTCGAGGTCGCCTACCTCGATCTGATGCGCGCCCTGAAGAACCGGCTCGACGTGATCGCCTGGCGCAAGGAACATCCCGAGGTCGCCGCCAGGGGCATCGATACGCCAATCGTCATCGTCGGCCAACCCCGCACCGGAACGACGATCCTCTACGATCTGCTCGCTCAGGATCCCGACCTGCGTGCGCCGCTGACCTGGGAGGTCGACGCCCCATGTCCGGTGCCCCAACCCCAGACCTACCACAACGATCCGCGTATCGCGGCCGCGCAGGCCACCATCGAAATGTCCGAGCAGATCATTCCCGGGTTCATGGCGTTTCACCCAATGGGCGCGCTGGTCGGCCAAGAATGTGTCCGCATCACCGCAAGCGCGTTCACCAGCATGATCTTCTCGGTGCAGTACCGGCTGCCGAGCTACTACCGTTGGCTGCTGTATGAGGCCGACCACGCCGGCGCCTACCGCTTCCATCGAATCTTTCTGCAGCACTTACAATCCGGAGTCTCCGGGCAATGGCTGTTGAAGTCCCCGGCGCACCTGTGGCAACTCGATACCCTGCTCGCCGAGTACCCCGATGCGTTGATCGTGCAAACCCACCGGGATCCGCTCAACGTCATCTCATCGATCGCCGCGCTGGCCCACCACCTACGTCGGATGGCCAGCGACGAATCCGATATCGCCGAGTGCGCGGCCCAGTCCTACGAGGAGATCGCCGTGGGACTCGACCGCGAGATGGCGCTGCGCGACAGCGGCAAAGTTCCCGCCGAGCAGGTGATCGACATCCACTACGCGGACTTCATCAACGACCCCTCGGCCACGATCGGCGGCATCTATCGAAAGCTGGGCCGCGAACTGCGTCCGGACACCGAGCAGCGGATGCGGGACTTCCTGGCAGCTCATCCCGGCGACGGCGGGCGCGGTCGCTACACCTAGGCGGACACCGGCCTGGTGGCCGACGAAGTTCGGCAGCGGGTGAGCGCCTACCAGCAGCGTTACGCGGTACCCACCGAACAGCTGCGGTAACCCCTCCGCGCCGAAATCTGCGAAGAAATGAATTCCGTTATGTTCCCCAGAATGTGACGCAGGACATAGACTTCCCGCTTGTGACGACCCCGTCGAACCCTTGGGGCGACGAACGACGGAGACTCTCGCACCAGCTACAGATGCGAGGGCAATATCTTGGCCGCAGGCAGGCGCGCCGGCTGAGCCGGCGCTTCGCGCTCGTCGGCGTAGACATCCCGCCGACCCGCCTGCAGCAATTGGTCACTGGCTCACCGGTAGCAGACCAGGAATTAACCGACGTCAATTTTGCACTGATCGCCACTCAATACCTGCGGGACAAAAAGGCCGCCAGAACGACATACCTGCAGCGCCGCTGCCGGCACGCGCTCATCTGCGCGGGCCTGATCCTGGTCGCCCTGAACTTCCTTTTCTGCATCGCTTACCTCTTCTTCACCCTGACCCAGCAAGCCGCGCCCATGTGAGGCGGAAAGCTGTCGAGGGTTTCGAGCATGGCGAGGCGGGCGATAGCGGTGCCGAATAGTTCGGCCGGTAGACCTGCGCAGCGAGTCGAGTAGAACTACGCACGCGCGGCAGACATCAGGGCGGCAAGGCTGCTTGGATGACCACTCTGATGGGCTTTCCCAGCCCCACCGAACTGGACGCACAAACCCCATCCGACCGTGATCGCGCAATCGACGTCATCCGCATCACCGCCCTGATCGGCGTCGTGATCGGCCACACCGTGATGGCCACCAGCATCATCCGCGGGGGCGTGCTGATCTGGGACAACCTGCTCACCACCTCGGTGGTGTTTCAGGC
>JALHRH010000476.1 GCA_022841565.1 Mycobacterium sp.
CCGGTGGTAATGGCGCCAACCAGCCGTGCAGTGCCGCCAGTACCCGGTCCGCGGGCACCATCGCCAGCGCCGGTCCGCCGCTGCCCTGGCCCAGCAGCACCGACACCGTGGGCGTATCCAGGGTGACGAGCTCGGCCAGGCACTGGGCGATCTGGCCGGCCAGCCCGCCCTGCTCGGCGTCGGCCGACAATGCCGGACCGGCCGTGTCGATCACCAGCACCAGGGGCAGGCGAAGTTCGGCCGCCAACGCCATGCCACGCCGGGCCTCACGCAGCGAACCGGGCCCCACAATCCCGCCAACCACCCGCTGCTGACCCAACACCACCACCGGCTGACCTTCGAACCGGGCCAGCGCCAGCAGCGTCGTCGCGGCCTCGCCGTGACCGGTGCCTGACAACAGCACCCGATCCGTGGCGCCGTGGCGCAGCAGATACCGCACATCTGGGCGGTCCGGGCGTCGCGACGCGCACACCGAGTCCCATACGGGGACGTCCGGGATCGGCTCAGCGGGTGCAGGTGTTGGCGGCGGCTTGGGAGCATCCGCGATGACTGTCAGCGCGCGGTGCAGGGTCGGCCGCAGTCGACCCAGCTCAACCACACCGTCGATCACCCCGTAGCGCTGCAGGTTTTCCGCGGTCTGGACGCCGGTCGGAAATGGTTGGTGGTAGAGCAGCTCGTACACGCGTGGACCGAGGAACCCGATCAGGGCGCCCGGCTCGGCCACCGTGACGTGGCCCAGCGAGCCCCAGGACGCAAAGACGCCGCCGGTGGTCGGATGGCGCAGGTAGACCAGGTAGGGGAGATGCGCCTGCCGGTGCAACTTGACGGCCGCGGCGATCTTCACCATCTGCAAGAACGCGACCGTGCCCTCCTGCATGCGGGTGCCGCCGGAGCACGGCGATGCCAGCAGCGGCAGCTCCTCGGCAGTCGCGCGTTCCACGGCTGTGGTGATCCGTTCGGCCGCGGCCACGCCGATCGAGCCGGCGAGGAAGCTGAAGTTACAGGCCACCACCGCGACCCGCCGTCCAAAGACGCGCCCTTCGCCGGTCGATACCGACTCGTCGCGGCCGCTGGTGGTGCGAGCGTCGGACAGCTCGCACGCGTAGCTGTCGGAGAGCGGCACTAGCACCGGCTCGATATCCCAGCTGACGAAGGACCCCTCGTCGAGCACCGCGTCGCGCAGCTCCTCGGTCGTGATCCTGCTCACAGGGACGAGGCTATATATCCTGGCCCCCATGATCGGTATTACCCAGAGCGAAGCCGTGCTGACCATCGAGCTGCAACGGCCCGAGCGGCGCAACGCCCTGAACTCCCAGCTCGTCGAGGAACTGCGGGAGGCCCTGCTCAAGGCCGGCGACGGGGAGACCCGGGCCGTCGTGCTGACGGGCCAGGGCACCGCGTTCTGCGCCGGAGCCGACCTGTCCGGGGACGCATTCGCCGCCGACTACCCCGACCGGCTCGTCGAACTGCACCGGATCATGGACTTGGTTCCCGTCGCCGTCATTGGCGCCATCAACGGCCCCGCCATCGGCGCCGGCCTGCAGCTGGCCATGCAATGCGACCTGCGCGTCGTCGCACCGGATGCGTTCTTTCAGTTTCCGACATCGAAATACGGCCTGGCGCTGGACAACTGGAGCATCCGTCGGCTGTCCTCGCTGGTCGGTCACGGACGGGCCCGGGCGATGCTGCTGACCGCGGAGAAGTTGACCGCCGACGTGGCGCTGCAGACGGGGATGGCCAACCGAATCGGGAGCCTGGCAGACGCCCAGGAATGGGCCGCCGAGATTTCTGGCCTGGCGCCACTGGCGATCCAGCACGCCAAGCGGGTACTCAATGACGACGGATCGATCGAGCAACCGTGGCCCGAGCACAAGGAGCTCTTCGACAGGGCGTGGGCGAGCCAAGACGTAATCGAGGCGCAGGTCGCTCGGATCGAGAAGCGACCGCCGAACTTTCAGGGGGCGTAACTGTCATGATGCGCCGGGCGCTGCGACTGGCTGGCGGTACCGCTTCGCTGGTGGCGGGCGGCTGGGTGTTGCGGGCGCTGCACGGCACGCCGGCAGCGCTGGGCGCCGATTCGGTTGCGATTGAGGCCGTCTCGGAAGGCTCGCCGAACTACCGCGACGGGGTGTTCGTCAACCTTGACCCGGGGTCGCTGTACGTAATGAACCGCGAGGAGATGCGGCAGATTGCGTGGGAGCTGATCGGGAACCGTGGCGCCAGCTTGCCCGCGGGGCCGATCCCGTTGGCGTCGCCCTCGATCTACCAGGGCGAACCGGCGGAACTGGCGGTGAGCTGGTTCGGGCACTCGACGGCTTTGGTGGAGATCGACGGCTATCGCGTACTGACCGATCCGGTGTGGAGTGACCGGTGTTCGCCCTCGGACATCGTGGGTCCGCACCGGTTGCATCCACCGCCCGTGCTGCTTGAGGGGTTGCCGGCGGTGGACGCGGTGGTGATCAGTCACGACCACTACGACCATCTCGACATCGACACCGTGCGGGCGTTGGCCCGCATGCAGCGAGCGCCGTTCTTCGTGCCACTAGGGGTGGGTGCGCACCTGCGGTCGTGGGGAGTACCCGAGCCGCGGATCGTCGAACTCGACTGGAATCAGAGCGCGCAGGTGGACGAGCTGACCATTGTTTGCATGCCGGCCAGGCACTTTTCCGGGCGGTTCTTCAGCCGCAACAACACGCTGTGGGCGTCATGGGCCTTCATCGGCCCACGTCACCGCGCATATTTCGGTGGCGACACTGGCTACACCAAAAGCTTCGCTCAGATCGGTTCCGACCACGGGCCGTTCGACCTGACGCTGATGCCGATCGGCGCCTACAACACGGCATGGCCCGACATCCACATGAATCCCGAGGAGGCGGTCCGTGGGCACCTGGACGTTACCGACTCGGGTTCAGGGTTGCTGATACCGATCCACTGGGGCACCTTCCGGCTGGCTCCACATCCGTGGGCGGAGCCGGTCGAGCGGGTGCTCAAAGCTGCTGAGCCGGAAGGTGTTCAGGTGGCGGTGCCGGTGCCCGGGCAGCGCATCGACACGGTCAGTCCGTTGCGATTCAATCCATGGTGGCGGCTTTGAGAGGCTGATGCGCGCCGCTGACGCGGCGCGCATCGTCACCGGGCTTGGGCTGGACCGCCC
>JALHRH010000477.1 GCA_022841565.1 Mycobacterium sp.
GCCGAAGCCGCCCACCGCGCCGGCTGCATCGTCGTGCAGGTTCCCGACGTCGTGCCAAGCAAGGGCCGCTGGGCCCACCACCTCGCCTCCGATCTCCTGACCGGCGCCCGCATGGCGGGGCTGCTCTAAAAGCCGACACCCTGCTTGACAACGGTCCTGCCTGCGTCAATACTTCACCATATGGTAAAGTATGATTCCCCCCAGATCTCCCGCGTCTTCGCGGCCCTCGCCGACCCCACCCGGCGGCACGTCCTGAGCCGCCTTGCCGACCATCCCGGCCAATCGGTCAGTGATCTTGCCCAGCCCCTTTCGCTCAAGCTTCCCGGCCTGATGAAGCACCTCGACGTCCTCTCCGACGCGGGCCTCATCACCCGCACCAAGACCGGCCGCACCGTCACCGTCCACCTCGCCGCCGCTCCGATGCGCGACGCGATGGAATGGCTCGAACACTACCAGCGCTACTGGACCGATAGCCTCGACAGCCTCGCCACTTTCGTCGAAAGCACCCCCGAATGACCGTCAGCCTCAGCTTCACCCGGCAACTCGACGCCACCCCGGCACGCGTTTTCGCCGCACTCACGCTCCCGGACCAGATGCTGCGCTGGTGGGTGCCCGCCGCCGGCACCACGCTTTACGCCCGCGCCGACCTTCGCCCCGGCGGGCGCTTCGCCATCGGATTTCGCCTGACCGACGGCAGCGAACACCACCCCACCGGCCTCTACCGCGAGGTCGTCCCCGACCGGAAACTCGCCTTCACATGGGAATGGCCCGGTCGACCCGAAGCCACCTCCCTCGTTACCATCCGCCTCACGCCCCGCGACGGCGGCACCCACCTCACCCTTACCCACGCGCATTTGCCCGACGACGCCGGCCCCGCCCACGAACGCGGCTGGGCCGGCCTCTTCACCCGCCTCGCCCTTTACCTGAAAGACATGCCATGACCCTCACCCTCACCACCTACGACTGGGTTCCCGACTGGCCGCGCGGTTATGTCCGCGACCTGCGCATCCGCTGGGCGCTGGAGGAGGCGGGCCTGCCCTACACCGTCGCCACCACGCCCTTCCGCGACCGCGGACCCGACCACTACGCCCACCAGCCCTTTGGCCAGGTTCCTTGGCTGACCGACGGTGACCTCACGCTCTTTGAATCAGGTGCGATCCTGCTCCACCTCGCAGAACTCAGCCCCACCCTGATGCCCGCCACCCCCAAGGCCCGCGCCGAGGTGACGACCTGGCTCTTCGCCGCCCTGAACTCGATGGAGGTGGTGACCGTCCCCTGGTCGATCTTCAGGTTCATGAACCAGCCCCCTCCAAATCCGATCGGCGAAAACCACATCGTCGGCTTCTTCGAGAAATGGCTGGCAAGCCGCCTCCAGAACGTCGAAACCGTACTGGCGAAATCCAACTGGCTCGCCGGTCCCTTCACCGTCGCCGATATCGCCATGTCCGACGTCCTGCGCCTGATGGACCGTACCGGCGACCTCGCGCCCTACCCCGCAGCCCGCGACTACATCGCCCGTGCCACCGCCCGCCCGGCATTTCAGAAAGCTCACGCCGACCAGATCGCCCACTTCGCAGCGGCGGATTGACCAAAGGCCCTCATCAATCGGCCGGCTCGACCAAGTCAGCGTGCCTGCAAAACTGCATCGCTCGCTAGCGGCCCGGGTGAACCAGCCACGCCGTGCAACAGCGCGTTCACCCGTTCGTCGCTCAGGCCCCCGCTCCGTCGCGCGGCCTTCGCCTCGTCCCAAAGCGTGCCAAAGATGAAATCGAAGCGTCTGGGCCTGAACGGAGCAAACCCCGAATGGGGCGCAAACGTCATCTCGCCGAACTTCAGCCCGTCCGGCAGATCGTATAGATCGACCCGCACGAAATCGTAGTCTGCTCCGATGCGTTCCGCCGCCTTGAGCATTTCATCCAGACGCGCCGGACGCGGTGGGTTCAGCGTCGCTGGAAAACCGTTGACCTGAACCTCGACCCGTTTCCAGGCCCTGTCGAAATAGCTCTGCCGGTGGTTGGTGAACCGGTCGGTATCCATCTACACCAAGAGCGCCCGACCGGAAAAGACAAACACCTTGTAATCCGGCACTTCGGCATCGCCGATGGAAAGCATCGGCTCGATCAACAACTGTCGATCAATCTTGTTGTACCACTCTTCGCAAAGCGCCACCGGCCAGTCCTGCGCCAACCATTCGGCGGCCAACCGCTCGATCCGGGGCCAGTCAAGATCGGCCTCGCTCCGCACGAAATAGTTCATCGCACTGCCGTGGTTCGCCTTGATCACAAAGGGAACTGGCCAGTTCCGCTCCGCCAACGGCGGCAGCACCTTGCCGCTCCACAGGGTCGGGATGGCAAACCCCTCGCCAAGGCGCTTCTGCACAAGGTGCTTCACCAGAACCTTGTCGGACGGCGCGATCTTGTCCGCGTGGTCGTCGTACAACTTCATCGCGCAGATCTTTTCCGAGAACGACCGCGGGCGTTTCAGTCTCGGCAACGCATGGTGGCCGCGCGCAAACCAGAGCGATGTCGCCCAGACCGGTCCACCGAGACTCAGGACAGTCGCAAACACCCAACGCAGAAACGGCCTTACCACGAACTTTTCCCATGCAACCCGAAGCGCCACGTGTGCACCGTATCAGGTGACCCGCTGCTGTCCTATCGCGCCCGATTTGGTTCGCAAATCACTGTTGCGCAGAATCCCCGAACGGATGTTCGATCTTGGTCCCGTATGTAGCCAGGTCAGTGCGATACCCGGCTCAACCCATTAACAACGGGTTAACGCGAAATAGAAAAACATTGCAAATCAATTAGTTAAAAAATGTCCCACCGTGGACAGGCTCTCAACACACCACCACCTGCGCCGGATCGAGCAGGAACGGCGCCACGATCCCGCAAGTATCGGACAAGGGCAGCAGGCTCTCCGGCACCTCCATTCCGATCACCTCGGTCATGAACCGGACCCGCGCCTCGCACCGCCGCGCCACGTTCGGAAAGCGGGCCGCAAGATCAGCCCGCAGCCCCGCATCCGCGATCACATAGCCATCCTCCATCCGGGTGGACCCATAGACGGCGTGCCCCGGAATGACGTCCATCTGCATCGCCATCCCGCTGGCCAAAGGCTCATGCGACCCTTCATAGATCG
>JALHRH010000478.1 GCA_022841565.1 Mycobacterium sp.
GCGCGGTGCCCGCGGCCGCACAGGCCGCCATCCTGGTGCTGCCGGTAGCCATCGACAGCGGGGAAGAGTGGGTGGTGCTGCGCTCTGAGCAGCTCGACATCACACCGGCGCGAAGCATCGACCCGCTGCGGCCCATCGCCGACATCTGTGCCAACGCCGTCGAGGTGGGCGACGACGTGGTGCTGGCCAACCTGAGCATGACCACCGCCCACGCGCTGATGACCACGCTGCTGTCGGCCGAGGCGGTGGGCGTGGCGCGCTGGGCCACCGACACCGCGGCGGCCTACGCCAAGATTCGCGAACAGTTTGGCCGGCCCATCGGTCAGTTCCAGGCCATCAAGCACAAGTGCGCCGAGATGATCGCCGACACCGAGCGGGCCACCGCCGCGGTGTGGGATGCCGCGCGCGCAGTGGATGAAGGCAGTGAGCACCTGGCGTTCGCGGCGGCGGTGGCGGCGACGCTGGCGCCGGCCGCGGCCCAACGCTGCACCCAGGACTGCATTCAGGTGCATGGCGGCATCGGCTTCACCTGGGAGCACGACGCAGGCGTGTACTACCGCCGGGCACTGATGCTGGCCGCCTGTTTCGGCCGTAGCTCGGAATACCCACAACGGGTGGTGCACACCGCCACCACCACCGGGATGCGCGCGGTGGACATCGATTTGGATCCCGACACCGAGCAGCTTAGGACCGAGATCCGAGCCGAGGTGGCCGCCTTCAAGGAAATGGACCGCGAGTCGCGCAAGGTCGCGATCGCCGAGGCCGGGTGGGTGCTCCCCTACCTTCCCAAGCCGTGGGGTCGGGCATCGAGCCCCGTCGAACAGGTCATCATCGCCCAGGAGTTCGCCAGCGGGCGGGTCAAACGGCCGCAGATAGGCATCGCCGCGTGGATCATCCCGTCCATTGTCGCGTTCGGCACCGAGGAGCAGAAACAGCGCTTTCTGCCGCCGACCTTCCGCGGCGAAATGGTCTGGTGCCAATTGTTTTCCGAGCCCGGTGCCGGATCCGACCTGGCCGGCCTGTCCACCAAAGCGACCAAGGTGGACGGCGGGTGGCGGATCACCGGCCAGAAGATCTGGACCACGGTCGCGCAGTACTCGCAGTGGGGTGCGCTGCTGGCCAGAACGGAGCCGAACGCTCCAAAACATGACGGCATCACCTACTTCCTGCTCGACATGAAAAGCGAAGGCGTGACGGTCAAGCCGCTCAAGGAACTCACGGGGCAGGAGTTCTTCAACACCGTCTATATCGACGACGTGTTCGTGCCCGACCAGTATGTGTTGGGAGAGGTGAACCGTGGCTGGGAGGTGAGCCGCAATACCCTTACCGCCGAACGGGTTTCGATCGGCGGCAGCGACCTGAATTTCTTGGCCACCCTGTCGCAGTTCGTCGAGTTCGTGCGGGACGGCCATTTCGATCAGGTCGCCCGGCACCGCGCCGGCCAGTTGATCGCTGAGGGTCACGCCGCCAAGGTGCTGAACCTGCGTTCCACGCTGCTGACGCTCGCCGGCGGCGACCCGATGCCCTCGGCCGCGATCTCCAAACTGCTCGCGATGCGCACCGGCCAGGGCTACGCCGAGTTCGCGGTGTCGTCCTTCGGCACGGACGGGGTGATCGGTGACCCCGACACCTTACCGGGCAAGTGGGGCGACTACCTGCTGTCCAGCCGGGCCACCACCATCTACGGCGGCACCTCGGAGGTGCAGCTCAACATCATCGCCGAGCGGCTACTGGGCCTGCCCCGCGACCCCTAGACCCCTAGACCCGTTGCGCCGAGATTGCCGCCGCGGTCGCGATCACGAGCGAATCGCGACCCTGACGGCAATCTCGTTGCGTCTACTCGGATTTGCCCTTACCCGACTCCTGGGCCAGGTCCTTGGCCTTGTCCGCGACCTCGTCCTTATCGTCGACATCCATCTCGCGCAGCTCGCGCTTGAGGATCTTGCCGGTGGGGTTGCGCGGCAGCTCGTCGAGGAAAATGACCTCGCGCGGCACCTTGTACCGAGCGAGATGGTCGCGCACGTAGTGCTTGACGGTGTCTTCGTCGAGGTCGGCGCCCTCTTTCTTCACCACGAAGGCGCGCAGCCGTTGACCCCACTCCTTGTCCTCGACCCCGATCGCGGTGGCCTCCACTACGGCTTCGTGCCCGCTGATCAGATCCTCGACCTCGGCCGGGAACACGTTCTCGCCGCCGGACACGATCATCTCGTCATCGCGCCCACTGACGTACAGCAGGCCGTGCTCGTCGAAATAGCCGACGTCGCCGGAGGACATCAAGCCGTCGATGATCTGCTTGTGACCGCCGCCGGTGTACCCCTCGAACGGGAAGGCATTGCCGACGAAGATTCGCCCGACCTCGCCCTGCGGCTTCTCCTTGCCGTTGTCGTCGAGGATCTTGACCTTGACGCCCTTGACGACCGGGCCGACGGTGGCCGCGTTCTTTTCCAGGTCTTTGGGTCCGGCGATGGTGGCGAAGGCGATCTCGGTGGAGCCGTACATGTTGTAGATGACGGGACCGAAGTCTTTAAGTGCGCGCGTCGCCAATTCGGCACCCAGTTGTGAGCCGGACACGAAGATGATCTTCAAGTGCGACAGATCGGGCTTGCGGTCCATCTTCTCGATCGCGTCCAGCAGGCGCGACAGCATCACCGGCACCACGACCATGGCAGTCACCTTGTGCTTCTCCAGGTCCTCGAGCACCAGCGGCGGCTTGAATTTGCGGCGCAGCACCAGCGTCGAGCCCAGGAACATGGCGATCGTGGCGTGCAGGTAACCCAGCGCGTGGAACATAGGCGCGGGCAGTGAGGTGATCTCGTTGGCCTTGAACGGGACGTGCGACAGGATGCCACCGACCGGCGCCAGCGTCGGCGGGGTGCTGCGGTTGGCCCCCTTCGGGGTTCCGGTGGTCCCGCTGGTCAGGATGATGATCGACGCGTGCTTGCTGGCCTTGGGCGCGGGCTCTTTGCTGCTGCGCTTGATCAGGTCGGCCAGCGTCTCGTCCTGGCTGCCCGAGTCCTTGTCGCTGTCCGGGTTGGTGCCCAGCGCCCGCAGCATGCCCAACTCCGGCTCGGCCTTGCTGACCGCCTTGGTGTACTCGTCGTCGTAGATGATCACCTTGGCGCCCTCGCGCTCGGAGA
>JALHRH010000479.1 GCA_022841565.1 Mycobacterium sp.
CCCAGGCCACCGCCGCGGCAAGCATCGGCGCAGCACCCGCCCCCGAAAACATCCGCAACGAATTGATCTCCGGCGGCAATATTGCGTAGTTCATGACACCCGTCCTTTCCCAGCCCGGGCCCCCCACGGTGAAATGTTAGGACGCTGCGAAGTCGACCAACCCCATTTCAACCAAATCCGTGGAAATAACCGGCGAGTGTCGCCGCCACATTGACGCCGCCGTTAAGGCGTAATGAACTCGCGGCTTTCTTGCTCGCGCTTGATTTCCAGCGCGACATCGATCAGCTGGTCTTCCTGGCCGCCGATCAACTTGCGTTGGCCAGCCCGGTGCAACAGCTGGTGGATCGGCACGCCATAGTGCTCGGACCGGCGCGCCGGGTGCCTGGGGGAGCTCCCGTACACCCCTTGCGATCCAACAGGCATTCGGCGGGCATGGCCGGCTATTACGCTTTCACCGGGAATTCCAGCCGCTAAGCGACGAACGTCGCCGTACCGGTCTGCTCAGCGTTTATTGTCCGAAGCCGGACCTGTCGGCAGTGGTGTTGAAGCCACCCGAGGTGCGCGCGCCCGAGTTGTAGAAACCGCTGCTTATCATACCGGAGTTTCCGAAACCCGCGTTGTTAATTCCCCGGTTGCCCCAGCCCGCCGCGCTTGATGCGGCCGCGTTCTGCAGCCCCGAGGAGTTGGTGCCGCCATTTTGGATACCCGAGGTGCTCGTGCCCGTGTTGAAGAAGCCCGAACTAACCGTGCCGGTGTTACCGAAGCCGGAGACCGTGCCCTGACCATTGCCGATCGCGCCCACGGCGGTGTTGACGTTGCCCGCGTTGAACAAGCCGGTATTGATGGAACCCGAGTTCGCCCAGCCGGTGTTCAGGTTGCCCGCGTTTTCCCAGCCGGTGTTGAGGGTGCCCGAGTTGAAGCTGCCGGTGTTGAGGTTGCCCGCGTTGAAGCTGCCCGCGTTCACGCTGCCCGCGTTCCCCAAACCAAAGTTTGCTAGGCCACCGTTGCCCGCACCGGTGTTCCCGCCACCGCCGTTGCCGAAGCCCGTGTTGAGCCCACCGGAGTTGCCGAAACCGGTGTTATGGCCCGCCACGAAGGGACCTATGGCAGAGCCTGAGTTTGCGATGCCCACGTTTGCGTCACCCGAGTTGCCGATGCCGAAGTTTCCGTTGCCAGAATTGAAGAAGCCGACGTTATTGTTGCCCGAGTTGAACAAGCCGATGTTGTTGTTGCCCGAATTCAGCCCACCGATACCCACCTGATTATTGCCGGTGAGCCCGATACCGATGTTGTTGTTGCCGGTATTCCCGAAACCTACATTCCCGATGCCGGTATTACCGAAGCCCCGGTTACCGGTACCGCTGTTTCCGAGCCCCTGGTGGTTGCTGCCACTGTTGCCGGCGCCGACATTTCCGGCCCCGGAGTTTCCGACCCCGTTGTTGAAGTTGCCGGTGTTCCCCAGTCCGACGTTGTCGTTGCCGCGGTTGCCGATGCCCACGTTACGGCCACCGTTGAGGACATCGCCGAAATTTCCGAAGCCGATGTTCCCATTGCGGACGTTTCCAGCACCCACGTTGTCGCTGCCGATGTTGCCGCTGCCGATATTTCGGTCGCCGAGGTTGCCGCCACCCAGGTTGGTGCCGCCGCTGTTTCCGTTACCGATATTGCCGCTGCCCTTGTTACCGTTGCCCACGTTGGCGTTGCCGATGTTGCCCACACCCAGGTTGGGCAGGCCGTTGAGGAACTGCTGCAGGCTCGCCGGCAACGGCAACTGCGCAGCCGCCGATGATGCGCCCCCGTGGTAGCCCACCATCGCCGCCACATCCGCAGCCCACATCTGCTCATACAAACCCTCAGCAGCCGCGATGGCCGGCGCGTTGAACCCGAAGACATTCGACAACACCAACCGCACCAACGCCGTGCGGTTGGCCGCCACCAGCGATGGATGCACCATCGCCACCCGTGCGGCCTCAAACGCACTGGTCACCGCTTTGGCCTGGGCCGCCGCGCCCGCCGCCTGAGCCGCCGCCGCGGTCAAAAACCCGACATAGGGCGCCGCCGCCGCACTCATCGCCGCCGACGCCGCACCCTGCCACCACTGACCCGCCAAGCCCGAGGTCACCGACGTAAACGACGACGCCGCGGTCCCTAACTCCGACGCCAACCCCTCCCAGGCCACCGCCGCGGCAAGCATCGGCGCAGCACCCGCCCCCGAAAACATCCGCAACGAATTGATCTCCGGCGGCAATATTGCGTAGTTCATGACACGCGCCCTTTCCCAGCCGGGTCCCCCATCGTGAAACCGTAGAACAAGACGAAGCGGACCAACCCGTTTTCGCCACATCCGTGGAAATAACCGGCGAGTGTCGCCGCCACATTGGCGGCGTCGTTAAGGCGTAATGAACTCGCGGTTTTCTTGCTCGCGCTTGATTTCCAGCGCGATGTCGATCAGCTGGTCTTCCTGGCCGCCGATCAACTTGCGTCAGGGGGCGCCCTTTCGGCGTTTCGGACTTTTGCTGGCCGGTGGACGATACGCTCATGCTCGTCGAGTCCAACGCGGGCTGGTGGGGCGTACTACGTGCCGGGAGGCATGTGATGTCTTTCGTGCTCGTGACACCCGCGACGCTGGTGGCAGCGGCTTCCGATTTGGCCGGTATCGGCTCGGCGATCAACGAGGCTGGTGCGGCCGCGGCCACCCCCACGACCATGGTGCTGGCCGCTGGCGCCGACGAGGTGTCCAACGCCGTTGCGGCGCTTTTCCGCTCATACGCCCGGAACTATCAGATGCTGGGCGTGCACGTGGCAGCGGTTCACGACCAGTTCGTGAACGTCTTGGCCGCTGCGGGGGGTTCGTATGCGACCGCGGAGGCTGCCAACACGCAGCAGGCTCTACTCAGCCTGATCAACGCGCCCACCCAGACATTGCTGGGACGGCCGTTGATCGGCGACGGCGCTAATGGCGCGCCGGGCCAGCCCGGCGGGCTCGGGGGACTGTTATACGGCAACGGCGGAACCGGCGGCAGCAGCACCACCGCCGGGGTGACCGGCGGTGCCGGCGGAGCGGCCGGGATGATCGGCCACGGCGGCGCCGGCGGCGCGGGCGG
>JALHRH010000480.1 GCA_022841565.1 Mycobacterium sp.
GGCCGGTGCCGAATCGCTCCGGCCGGCCTCGGATACACCGTGGCATGGACGCCGCGCGCACCCTACGCGACGAAGTGAACCCGATGTTCTTCCGGGCGCTGGGGGCGGCGCTGGCCCTGCTGGTGGGGTCGACGGTAGTGCTGCGCTTCTGCTACCAGATGCCGGGCATGGGTTGGATCGACGCGTTGTATTTCACCACCGAAACGATCGCGACGGTGGGCTATGGCGACTTCAACTTCTTCAACCAGCCGATCTGGCTGCGGCTGTTCAGCATCATGTTGATGTTCGCCGGTGTGACCACCACGGCGCTGCTGGTGGCCTTTGTCGCCGACCTGCTGTTGTCGCGCCGGTTCGTCCGCTCGGCCGGGCGCTCCCGGGTGCGCCACATGCGCAACCACATCATCGTCGTCGGGCTGGGTTCCTTCGGTAGCCGCGTGGTCAGCGACCTGACCGCGGCCGGGCGCGACGTCGCCGTCATCGAACTCGACGAGAACAACCGGTACCTGGCTTCGGCGGCCGAACTCGACGTGCCGGTGATCTTCGGCGACGCGACGCTGCGCCAGACGCTGGAGAATGCGGGGATCGATAAGGCGCGCGCGGTAGCCGTCCTGACCCAAGACGACATGGTCAACATCGAGGTCGGCATCGTGTTGCGGGAGATGCTAAGCGCCCGCTCGCAGCGCAAGCCGCACCGCAAGGACGTTCCGCTGGTGCTGCGGGTGTACGACCGGTCGCTGGGTTCGGCGGTCGCGCAGCGGTTCGGATTCGACAACGTCCGCTCGACGGTCGATCTGGCCGCGCCCTGGTTCATCGGCGCCGCCATGGGACTGCAGGTACTGGGGACGTTCTCCGTCGGGCAACGCTCGTTCATGGTGGGCGGCATGTGTGTCGCCTCGGGCAGCGAGCTAGACGGCAAGCCCATGCACGACCTGTCCACGCAAACGCGCGTCATCGCTATCACCGGGCCCGACGGGCAGGTGAAGCTGCACCCGCGCCGCGACGCACGGCTGGAGGGCGGCGACACCGTGTACCTAGTGGGCCCGTACCGCGAACTGCTAGCGACCCTGGGTAAGGGTCGACCGACCGGGCACTCCGCGGCCAGCGTGCGCGCGGGCTGACTACAACGCGGCGACCACGTCGGCGGCACGACGCAGCTGCTCGATGTCCGAGCTGGTGGGGATGAGCTGCACTTCGTGCGTACCGATGTCGGCGAACCTGCGCAACACCGCCACCAGTTCATCCTCGGTGCCCGCCCAGCCGGTCACCGGTGCCATCGCGTCGACGTACTCTGCCGGGATCCAATTCATGTACCGCCGCAGGTGACGATGCACCTGGGTCCGGGCTTCGTCGGCCGGGCCGAACGCGAACCAGAACGAGGTGGCCAGGTGGGGCGCCGGTTTCCCGGCCTCTTCCCAGGCTGTGCGCGCCACGTCGAATAACTCGTTCTGCTTGGCGACGTCAAGGTCCAAGGTGGTTCCGGCCATTCCGTCGGCCCACGCCGCGGCGCTGCGGACGGTCTTGGGACCGATGGTGCCGACGTGCAGCGGCGGGCCGCCGGCCTGCACGGGAGAAGGTCCGACCGGCCGCACCGAGTCGGTGGTCTTCTCCCCGGCCCACACGCGTTTCATGACCGCGACCCGTTCGGCCATGCCGCGGATGGTCTGCGTCTTGGGGTCGGCACCCACGGCGTTGTAATCCTCGTGCCGGCCGCCGACACCGATTCCCACCGTCAGGCGTCCGCCGCTGAGCATGTCGCCGGTGGCCAGGCCCTTGGCCAGCATCACCGGGTCGTGCAGCTGCGGCACGATCACCGTCGTCACCAGTCGCACCCGTTGTGTCCAGGCGGATATCGCACCCAGCAGCGTCAGGCTGTCCGGATTGTCGAAGGCGATGCGCTCGCCCCAACACAGCGACGAGAACGGACCCTCGTCGATCGCCTGCGCCCACTGCCGCAGCAGCGCCGCGTCCAGGTCGGGCTCCATCACGGGCATGGTCATACCTATCTGCACATAGCTGATTCTGGCAGCATGGGTCGGATGGGCTTAACGAGCACGTCAATTGCGCATGTCCGGCTGACCGTCACCGACATCGAACGGTCGCGGCGGTTCTACGAGAGCGTGTTCGACTGGCCGGCGCTCATCGAGGCGCCCGACAACGCCGATGAGGCGACCCGGCGCCGGCTGGGCTTCCTGTTCGGCGGCGTGATCTACGACATGGGCGGCGGGTTGCTGGGCCTGCGGCCGGTGGCCGATGACCGCTTCGACGAGAACCGCACCGGGCTGGACCACATCGCCTTCCGGGTCGGCAATAAAGCCGAATTGGATTTGGCGGCAGAACATCTCGACGAGTTGGGAATTGCACGCGAGCCGATCAAAGACATCGGGCCGTCCTACATTTTAGAGTTCCGCGACCCGGACAACATCGCCCTGGAGCTGACGGCGCCGAAATAGCTGGTGGTTGCACGAGGGCCCGCAAACTGACAGCCGCAGCGGCGTGTCGCTGGCAAAACGCGGGCGCTCGTCGCAAAGAGGGGCAGGATGGCTAACTGCGCGTGGCGCCGTGGCGTCGGCTCTCCTGATCGCGATAGTCGTCGGCCATCTGCGCCACATGCTCAGGCAGGCTGCCGTTGGCGACGTCGGCCACGGTCGTTTTTTCCAGCACCGACCGCATGCTGGCGCGCAAGGCCCGCCACACGTCGGTCAACGCCACGGTGGGTCCGGCATAGGGTAGGTCACCGAGTCCGATGTCACGGACGCTGGCCAATGGCCCGTCGATACAGCGCAACACGTCGGCGATGCTGATCTCGGTTCCCGGACGTGCGAGTTCGTATCCGCCTTCCCGTCCCCGGTGGCTGCGCACCAATCGGTCGGTTCGCAGGTTGGTCAGGATGTCGACGAGAAACTGGGGCGGGATGCCCTGCGCCTGGGCCAAATCGTCGGTCTTGACCAGCGTGCCGGTGGGAACGGTGGCGAGCTGGACCATCGCCCGCACCGCGTACTCCGCCTTGGCCGACATCCGCATGCCAGGATTGTGCCACCCGCAACCGTCCCGGCGGCTACGCGCGCATTTCCAGCATGTCGATCACACTCTGCGCC
>JALHRH010000481.1 GCA_022841565.1 Mycobacterium sp.
GGACCTCGGTCTGGTTCCTGGGCTTCTGGATCACCGGGACCTCGCTGCTGATGGTCAGCGCCCTCCCGATGAAGAAGTTCCACACGCTGGCGGTGCCGCCGAATTGGGCCGCTCCGCTGCTGGCGGTGCTGGCGATCGCCGCCGCGGCGGCGGTGCTGGCGCCCTATGTCCTGATCTGGGTGATCATCATCTCCTACGTGTGCCACATCCCGTTCGCGGTGCGCAGCAAGCGCTGGCTGGCCAAACACCCTGAGGCGTGGGAAGACGACAACAAGCAACGACGCGCCGCCCGGCGCGCGACCCGACGGGCAGCGCCGCACCGACGGTCCATGGCGCGGCTCGGGCTGCGCAAACCGGGCAGGTGACGTGACCCGCCGCAATCAACTCGCCCTGACCGCCCGGCTGAACACCTCGGCCGTCGACTCACGTCGCGGCGTGGTGCGCCTGCATCCCAGCACCATCGTGGCGCTGGGCATCCGCGAGTGGGATGCGGTGTCGCTCACCGGGTCGCGCACCACCGCAGCCGTGGCGGGCATGGCCAGCGGGGACATTCCCATCGGCATCGTGCTGCTGGACGACGTCACGTTGTCCAATGCCGGCCTGCGGGAGGGCACCGAGGTGCTGGTCAGCGCGGTGACCGTCTACGGAGCGCGCAAGGTGACGTTGAGTGGTTCGACGCTGGCCACCCAGTCGTTGTCGCCGGCCACGCTGCGACAGGCCCTGCTGGGCAAGGTGATGACGGTCGGCGACGCGGTGTCGTTGTTGCCGCGCGACCTGGGACCCGGCACGTCGACGTCGGCCGCCACCCGCGCGTTGGCCTCGTCGGTGGGGATCAGCTGGACCTCCGAGCTGCTGACGGTCATTGGCGTAGACCCGGACGGGCCGGTGAGCGTCCAACCGAACTCGCTGGTCACCTGGGGCGCGGCCACTCCTGACATGTCCCGCATCACCCCGGCCGTCGACGTCTCGACCCCGGAGATGCAGGTTGAAGAGCTCAAGGGGGCGCAGCCACAGGCCGGCAAGCTCACCGAGTGGCTCAAGCTCGCGCTCGACGAGCCGCACCTGCTGCAGAGTTTGGGTGCCGGCACCAATCTCGGTGTGCTGGTGTCGGGCCCGGCCGGTGTCGGCAAGGTGACGCTGGTGCGGGCGGTGTGCGCCGGGCGCAGGTTAGTGCAACTCGACGGCCCGGCCGTCGGCGCACTGGCCGCCGAAGACCGGCTGCGGGCCGTGTCGACAGCGGTAACGAAGGTCGGTTCCGGCGGCGGGGTGCTGCTGATCACCGACGTCGACGCCCTGCTCCCGGAAAAACCCGAACCGGTGGCCGCGCTCATCCTCACCGACCTACGCAAGGCGGTAGCCACCGACGGTGTCGCGTTGATCGCGACCTCTGCGCGGCCCGACCAGATTGATGCCCGGCTGCGCTCGCCCGAGTTGTGCGACCGCGAGCTGGGGCTGCCGTTGCCCGATGCGGCGACCCGCAGGGCGCTGTTGGAGGCACTGCTGAAAAGGGTGCCCACCGCCGACCTCGATCTCGACGTCATCGCCGCGCGGACACCAGGTTTCGTGGTCGCCGACTTGGCGGCACTGATGCGCGAGGCAGCGCTGCGGGCAGCCTCGCGGGCCAGCACCGACGGCCAACCCCCCAAACTGAGTCAGGACGACCTGGTCGGCGCGCTGTCAGTGATCAGGCCGTTGTCCCGGTCGGGCAGCGAGGAGATCAACGTCGGCAGCGTCACCCTCGCCGACGTCGGCGACATGGCCGAGGCCAAGCAGGCACTGACCGAGTCGGTGCTGTGGCCGCTGCAACACCCGGACACCTTCGCCCGACTCGGCGTCGACCCGCCGCGCGGGGTGCTGCTCTACGGCCCACCGGGCTGCGGCAAGACCTTCGTGGTCCGCGCGCTGGCCAGCACCGGACAGCTGAGCGTGCACGCCGTCAAGGGTTCTGAGCTGATGGACAAGTGGGTGGGCTCCTCGGAGAAGGCGGTGCGTGAATTGTTCCGGCGGGCCCGTGATTCCGCGCCGTCGTTGGTGTTTCTCGACGAGGTGGACGCGCTGGCGCCCCGGCGTGGGCAGAGCTTCGACTCCGGCGTGACCGACCGCGTGGTCGCCGCGCTGCTGACCGAGCTGGACGGCATCGACCCGCTGCGCGACGTCGTCGTGCTGGGCGCAACCAACCGACCCGACTTGATCGACCCGGCGCTGCTGCGCCCGGGCCGGCTGGAACGATTGGTGTTCGTCGAACCGCCCGACGCCGCTGCCCGCCGCGAAATCCTGCGCACCGCAGGCAAATCCATTCCGCTGAGTTCCGACGTCGACCTGGACGCGGTCGCCGCCGGACTGGACGGCTACAGCGCCGCGGACTGCGTGGCTCTGCTGCGCGAGGCCGCACTGACCGCGATGCGCCGGTCCATCGACGCCGCCGATGTCACCGCCGCCGACCTGGCAGCCGCGCGCGAAAAGGTGCGGCCCTCGTTGGACCCGCAACAGATCGAGTCCTTGCGCGATTTCGCCAGCTTGCCGTAGCGCGTTTGCTCTGCGTGGCTCCATTCACATTCGGGGCCAGGTGAAATATATTTAGCCGTTCGTGTCGCCCAATGACGGGAGCCGCAAGTGTCGACTTTTGTGATCGCAGCACCTGAGGCGTTGGCCGCGGCGTCGGCGGATTTGAGCGGGATCGGGGAGGCGGTCAGGAAGGCGACGGCGTCGTGGGCGCCGTCGACCACGTCGGTGGTGGCGGCGGCGGCTGATGAGGTGTCGGCGGCGATCGCGCGGCTGTTCGGTAATTACGCGCGGACCTTTGTGGCGCTGGATGCGCAGGCGGCGGTGTTCGAGCAGCAGTTGGTGGCGGGGTTGAGCGCGGGTGCGGGTGCGTATGCCAGCGCCGAGGCGGTGAATCTGTCGGCGCTGCAGAGCGGGGATCTGCATGCGCTGGGCGAGAGTCTGCTGGCTCCGATCAATGGGCCGGTGTTGGCGTTGACCGGGCGCCCGCTGATCGGCAATGGCGCCAACGGCGCCCCGGGCACGGGTGCCAACGGGGGGGCGGGGGGCTGGCTGCTCGGCGATGGCGGGG
>JALHRH010000482.1 GCA_022841565.1 Mycobacterium sp.
CGTCGGCCAAGTCAGTGCTGATGACTGTCTGGGATTCGGCAAAGGTGTTCCTGCGCAAGGCCGGAACCATCATTCTGGGCACCTCGGTCGTGTTGTGGTTTCTGCTTAACCTGCCGGCACGTACCGCGGAGACCGCCGGCATGGACCACGCCGCCGCCACCGCCTACGTCGTCAACCATTCGTTCGCCGCCGGCCTGGGCAAAGTTCTCGAACCCGTTTTCGCGCCACTGGGTTTCGACTGGCGCGTCTGCGTTGGGTTGATCGGGGCAATGGCCGCCCGCGAGGTGTTCGTGGCCACGTTGGGCCAGATCTTCGCCACCGGGGAATCGGGCGATCTGATATCCGCCACCCACTCGGCGGTATTCACCTCCGGCCCGCACCACGGTGAACTGGTATTCACTGCGCCGACGATCGTGGCCCTGCTGATGTTCTTCGCGTACGCCCTGCAATGCATGTCCACGATCGCCACCCTGCGCCGCGAGACCAACTCGTGGCGCTGGCCGCTGGTGGCGTGGGGATACATGTTCGTGCTTGCCTGGACGGCGGCGTTCGCCGCCCGGCACCTTACCGGGTGGCTGACGGGATGATCGCGCCGGTCCCGCTGCTGCATCCGCAGACCACCAACGACCCCCGCCTGATCCGGTGGTTGACCGGCACACGCCAATTGTCAGGTGTCCCAGCGCAGCTGACCGCGCTGATCGACGACGGTGTGCTGGAACGGGCCGAGATCGGCCCTGGCGAGGTACGGACGTGGTTGGGCGGCAACCGATCCTGGGAGGTGGACGGACCTCGCGTGCGCTCGGCACTGTTCGACGCGCTGTCTGATCAAGCCTCCGACGTCAGCGAACAGGAGTTGCGCGAGGGCATCAACGAGATTCTGGCGCGTGAGGTGACACCGATCGCCGCGTCGCATGGCGGTGCGATCACGGTGCACTCGGTGCACGACGGCGTGCTCACCGTCGAGCTGAGCGGAGCCTGCCTGGGCTGCCCGCTGAGCGGCCGCACTCTCGGTGAGGTGATAACTCGCAGCGTGCAGGCCCACTACCCACAGATCCGCGAGGTCGAAGCGACCCAGCCGCGACGTTCGTGGCTGAACTTGTCCCGGAAACTCAAGGGGCGATAACGACGCCCGTATCGGGTCCGCTGGTCACGGCTCACACGGTGTCAGATCCCGGCACGCGCGCCGCCGCCGACCCGACGTGGTTCATCCGCCGGATGATCGCGTACTTGTGGACCTCGGTGGGCCCGTCGTAGAGCCGGAATCCACGGATGTCCCGGAAGATCATCTCGATCGGTGTTTCGTCGGTGACGCCGATTCCACCCAGGACCTGTATGCAGCGGTCGACAACCTTGAAGAGCTCCTCGGACACGAAGGCCTTGCTGATCGAACTCTCGTGCCGCCCCTTGTGCCCCTGGTCCAGAACCCAGGCCGTGTACCAGATCGCCAAGCGGCACTGGGTGAGCGCAATCTCGTTGTCCGCCAGCATGAATCCGACGCCCTGGTGGTCGATGATCGGGCCGCCGAAAGCCGTTCGGGTCTTCGCATGCGCCAAGGCGATGTACTGGGCACGCGAGGCGGCGCCCAACCACCGCATGGCGTGCGTGAGACGCGCCGGGGCCAACCGCATCTGCGCGTACCGCATCGCCTGGCCGACTTCGCCGAGCACGTTCGCCGCGGGCACCCGCAGGTCGTCGAAGACGACCACGCCGTGCCCTTCGACGTAGTTGCGGTCCATGGAGTTCATCACTCGCTCGATGACGATGCCTCCAGAGCCGGGGTCATCGCCCTTGGCCAGGAATAACGTGGGTCCGCTGAGGTTTCCGGCGTCGACCACGTTGGCCATGACGATCCAGGTGCCCGCGCCATTGGCGCCCGTGATGAGCCACTTGCGGCCGTTGATGACATAAGAGTCGCCGTCGCGGCGCGCCTCGGTGAGCAGTTGCGACGGATCCGAACCGGCCCCGCCGGGCTCGGTCATCGCAAACACGGATCGGGCGGTGCCGTCGAGAACGGGTTTCAGGAAGACTTCGGCCTGCTCGTCGGTCGTCAACTTGTCGAGGAGGAACATGTTCCCCTCGTCGGGCGCAGCGCAGTTCATCGCGACGGGCCCGAGCGTGGACCATCCGGCCGCCTCGTAGATCACCGACTGCTCGATGTGCGAAATGCCCTTGCCGCCGAATCGCGGGGACGCCTGCGGGGTCAGCAGGCCTTCGGTGCGGGCCAATTCGACGAGCTCCTGCCGCAACTCGTCGTTGGGGCCGTGCTGGGTCAGTCGCGGATCGCGCTCGTAGGGGATGATCGTGTCGATGACGAAGTTGCGGACCCGTTCGCCGAGTGTCGTCAATTCCGGGGGTACGGAGAAGTCGATCACGGAGCCATCCTCTTCCTATGGGGTAGTGGGTATCAGAGGTGTTCTGTCGAAAGAGAATCGGCGGTCACTGCCAAGACGGATATCGCAATGCGGTGGAACGCAGCGTACTTCGGGCCGACGAGCGCCCCGCGTTGATGCAGCACGAACAACTGCTGCCAGGCGATGGCGAGCCGGAGTCGGCCTAACGCCAGGTAGAACCCCACCGGCACCGGTTCGCGTCCTGCCGCGGCGAAGTACTTCGCCGCGAGCGCTGTTCGGTCCGGGAAACCCGGCTGCAGTGACGGAGCCAATCCGAGATCGCGGATGACGTCCGCGTCGTCGGCTTGCGCCCAGTAGGACAGCGTAACGCCGAGATCGAAAAGTGGATCTCCGAGCGTCGACATGTCCCAATCGATCACGGCGGCGGCGGCGCCCGTCGCGTCGAAGATCACGTTGTCGAACTTGAAATCGTTGTGCAGCACCGTGGGTTTGATCGAGGGTTCGGGTGCAACGGTGCCCAGCCAGGACACGATGTGCTCGACCGTCGTCGGCGGCGATCCGTCGAACGCATTGAGCGCCCGCCGGTTCCAGCCGGCAATCTGTCGTGCAATGAATCCATCGGGGCGCCCGAGCTCGCCGAGCTCACGATGTGCGTCGAGGTCGATCGCGTGCAGTTCCGCGAGCGCGGTCAC
>JALHRH010000483.1 GCA_022841565.1 Mycobacterium sp.
CCCGCCGGCCCCGCCGCTACCGAACACTCCGGCGGCCCCGCCTGCGCCGCCGGGACCGCCGTCGGCGCCCGCCGCGGAGGTTCCGGACCCACCCGCCCCGCCATTACCCAACAACCACCCACCGGGCGTCCCACTTTGTCCCGTCCCCGGGGCCCCGTTGGTGCCATTGCCGATCAGCGGTCGCCCGGTCTGGGCCACGAATTGGGCGTTGATCACGTCGACCACGCTCTGGAACGGCTGGGCGGCGGCGGACTCCGCCGTCGCATAGGAGGCCGCACTGGCGGTCAGGGTCTGCAAAAATTGCTGGTGAAACGCCGCGGCCTGCGCACCGATGGACTGATAGGCCAGCCCGTGCGCTCCGAAGAGCGCAGCGACGGCGACCGACACCTCATCTTGGGCGGCGGCCAGCACCGCCGTTGTCTGGGCAGCTGCAGCGCTGTTGGCCGCGTTTACCGCGGACCCTACTCCGGCCAAGCTCGTTGCCGCTGTCTCGAGTACGTCGGGAATCGTGATCAAGAACGCCATTTGGCACCTCCGGGATGCGACATGCTTGGATGTCGTACCGATCTGCGACCTATCTGGCCCCGTGAAGAATCGGCCTTATACCAAGCTAGACCTATTCGTGCAACTCGAATGGTGGTTTACATAGAATCGCCGCCTCGCATGAGCGCTTAGCGCGCATTGGGGCGGTCGGCAAGCCTGGATCTCGACGATCAGCCGCGGGTCGTGCCCCAGGATGATTCGGACGACTAGACCGGTCCGTAGGACCAAGTCGCGTTACTGGTATGTCGATCGGCTCACCCGCCTTGGCCCAGCAGTCGGCCGCCCGCACCTCCGACGCCCACGTATCCGGGGTTGGTGGCGGGCCCGCCATCGCCGCCGTTGCCGCCGTTGCCGATCAACCACGCGTCACCGCCGTTGCCGCCGTCACCACCGGTGCTGCCGACGGCCGCGGTGATACCACCGGCACCGCCGTTGCCCCCGTTGCCGAGCAGGCCCGCCCTGATCTTGGCCTGGTGCGCCGGAGCCGCCGGCTCCGCCGTTGCCCATCAAGATCCCTCCGGGCCCGCCGCTCCGCCCGGTGCCTGCTGCAGCGTTGCTGCCGTTGCCGATCAGCGGTCGGCCAACAATGCCTGAGCCGGGGCATTGATGGAACTCAACAGATTGATGGAGCTCAACAGGTTGTGACCGGCGCTGGCCTCAGCGCTCGCGTATGAAGCTGCCCAGTGGTCAGCCCACGAACGAAGTGGTCGTGAAACGTCGCCGCCTGAGCGTCCGCCGCCTGATAGGTCATTGCGTAAGAGGAGAACAATGTTGCCGCGGCTGGCCGATACCTCATCTTCGGCCGCAACTAGCAGCGTGCTAATTGAGCCAGCTGCTGCCGCATTGGCTGCGCTGATGACCGATGCGAGACGGGACAGGTCCGTCGCCGCCGAGGTGAGTAGGTCCGGGGCTGCGCTCAGGAACGACACCCGACACCTCCGTCTGGCCGAAGCGGTTCAGTCGCCGCCGGCCCGGCAAGCACGGTATCGGAAGTCGGGGCACAACCATGCAGGTTGGCGGAGTGATCTCTCACGGTAGCCGGGCATCGTCTTCGGTGCGCGGGTCAGCTCGGGTCGCTTGGTCCGCATAGGCCGACGGCAGCCACTTCTTCGTCAGTCGGCAACCGAAGCGAGACCAGCCCAGCGAAAGTTTCGGGTTCGAGCTCCAACCGGTTGACAGTGACGTGCACCGGCACCCACTCGGAGTCATATCCGGGCAGTCGCAGCACCCGACTGGTCGCACCGTGGGCCAATTCCTTTGTCATGGAGTGCAAAACGTTTTCGTCATGGGGGTGCACCCGCGGCTTGGCGCCGTTGCCCCGCCAGTCGTAAAACGAGCAGGGCTCGTCCAGCCATTTCAGCAGTGTCCAGTTCTTGAGGTCGACGAGGGCCCGATGCACACCGGCCTGCGCCAGGCCGTTGAGTATTCGCTGTGCCAGGTCGTCGGAGATTACCGGTGGGCCTTTGCGGTCGGCGCGCCAGTTCATTGCGCGAGCAACCAAATGGTCACGGCCGTCAGGTCCCGGTTCCGTCGCGCTGCGTGCGGTGAAGCCGATCCGGATCGGGTTGCCCTGCCAATCAGTGAGATCCCATGTGCTACATAGTGTTTGTCCCGGCTCAGCCCTTACTGCCATGGCCAGGACTTTGGTTTCATTGGGATTGAGTTCGCGAGACGGCAGGTCTTCGGCGAAGGCTCTGCCGTAGGTGACCTCGGCCTCGGCGTTCTTGCCGCTGTTGGCCAGCGACTCGGGGGTGTCGGTGGCCACTCCACAGGTCAGATCCCATTTTAGCGGGCCCACGACAGGGCGCTCAGGCGGCTCCTCGTCGATCGGCCCGGTCCATACGTGCACCCCGTGCATGCGGCCGTCCGACATCGTCACGGGCTCGGTGCGGATGACGCGGTCGCTCTTGGGGGTGATGCTGGTCAGCGACTGGCCGGTCTGCACCGATTCGGCAATCGCCGTTTTGACGGCCGAAAGGTACGGACTACGCCGCAGGAAGGTGGTGATCGGAACGAGATTCTTGAGTTGTCGTCCCTGCGCTACGACGGCAGGTTCGACCCCAAGCGTCTCCACGAGCAACCAGTCGTGGCCCATAGGGGGCAGCTTAGGGGATCACGCGTGGTCTCGTTGACACGGCGGTCGGAATCAAGCGGCTGTTCGGTTTATTGCGCGGATCGGGGATGTCACGGAATCTCATTGCAGTCGAAGCGGATACGGCAGGCTGGATTAGACAACGACTGCTGATTCAGTGCTGCCAGAACAGTTGACCGCCGCGCGCCTCCGATTCCACCTCCGCCTATCGACGTTGCGGCAATCCGCCACCGCCGAAGCGTGAACTGCCACCCTGCGGCGATGGCACCGTTGCCGATCAGCGGACGGTTCAGCAACTCCGGGACGGTGTGCGTTGATTACGCCAGCAGCGCCAATAGGGGCGAGGCGCCGATCGCCTCAGCGCCTGCAGACGACTCCGCGGCCGAATT
>JALHRH010000484.1 GCA_022841565.1 Mycobacterium sp.
TGCCGTCGGGGCACGGCCGCGCCGGCGCTGCCGTACGCGCTGCGCTGTCCCGGCTTGGCCGCCCCTATGTCTGGGGTGCCACCGGACCCAACCAGTTCGACTGCTCCGGCTTGGTCCAGTGGGCGTACGCGCAGGCCGGGGTGCACCTCGACCGAACGACCTATCAACAGATCAACGACGGAGCTCCGGTACCGCGGTCGCAGGTGCAACCCGGCGACCTCGTCTTCCCGCATGCCGGGCACGTGCAAATGGCGATCGGCAACAACCTGGTGGTCGAAGCTCCCTATTCGGGTGCATCCGTGCGGATCAGCCGGATGGGCGCGAGCGTGGCAATCCGGCGACCCTGGTAGCAGAAGGTTGGAATGATGTCGGACCAAGCCGGATCCTCGATAGCGGCGATCGCTGCCCGCCAGGCCGCGCTGGCCGTCAGGCATCACAGCGCCGCCGAGGCCGACCGGGTGTTGACCGAAACGCTCGCCGGCGCACACGAGGCCGTGCGGGACAGCGTTCGCCGGCTCGACACGATCGCGGCGGAAATCCGGCGTGCGCGCGAGCATGCGGTCGATACGCCGCTGAGTGGGCGGGAATTTCAGCGGTTCCTGCTGGCCAAACAGCGGGACATCACCGCCATCGTGACCGCCGCCCACGACTTGAGCCGCGCCAGCGGCGCGGTGCTGCACGGTTTGCGAGCACAGTACGCCGATCCATCCACACGGTGAATTGTCGCGGGGACCATGACTGGGTACTGTCCCGCGGCATGGAGGGGTCGTGACGACGTATCAGGACCTCGCGGACACGATGCGACTCATTCAGGAGCGCACCGGCGACCCGCTGGCATGGATGGCGGGGTTGACGCCCGACGAACGGATCGCCGCGGTATCGCCCTTGACGACCGGGCCGCAGCTCGCCGATATCCTGGCCAAGATCCGTCGGCAGCACCCGGACTTGTTCGTCCCGTCGGCCCCGGCACCGCCGGATCGCGCCGACGGTGACGCGGCCAAAGCCATCGCAGATGCGGAAGCCGCTCTGGCACACCAAAATTCCGTGACATCTCAGCTCGACCTGCAGGTGGTCTCGGCAATTCTCAACGCTCACCTGACGACTGTCGCCGGTCGGGACGCGCTCAACAGGCTGCAGCGCGAGATCGAGACGGCCGTCGCAACGCGGTCAGATCTGGACACCCCGGCCGGCGCGCGGGATTTCCAGCGGATGCTGATCGGCAAGCTCAGGGATATTCGCGAGGTGGTGGCCACCGCGAGTCTTGACGACACGTCGAAATCAGCCTTGATGGCGGCCTGGACGTCGCTGTACAACGCGTCGAAGAACGCGTCGGAAACGTCCCCAGACCGCCGGCCGATGCCGGCAGTGACATCGTCGAGCGGGCGCGGCGGCGACCAACAACCGATACCGAGCGCCGGATCGGACCCGTGGCTCGACTCGCTGCCGCTCGATGACCCCGGGTTGCTGGCGGCTGCACCCAGCCCCGGGCCCGCGGCGGTATCGCCCGCCCCCCCGAATGCACCGAGCGCAGGTGGTGCGGCGCCTCCCGCAGGGGCGGCGATGCCCGCGATGGGCACACCGACCGGGTTTTCGCTACCGAACCTGCCGATCGGCGGCAGCGGCCGGGACCCGAGGTCGCTGAACGAGGGGCTGTTCGACGATGACCCGCTTGACCGGGAATCGGCTGGCGAGGAGAACAAGCGCGACCGCCAGGACGATGAGCGCCGGGAGGACGAGCGTCGCGACCCCGCGTCGGGTCAACCCGAATCGCCGGAGTCGGGTCCGACGACGGTGACGCTGCCCACCGGCGAGACGGTCACGGCCGCCAGCCCGGAACTCGCCGCGGCGATCAAGGCCGCGGCTGGCGGCACTCCGATCGCCGATGCGTTCCAGCAGCAGGGCATGACGATCCCGCCGCCGGGCACCGCGGTCAGCGCTCCCCTCGACCCGTCCCGGGTCGAACCGGGCGACATCGGCATGTTCACCGATCGGCACGCGCTCGCCCTTGGACGCAGCAAGGCGCTGCTCGACGGCCAGATCCAACACATTTCAACCGTGACCGGGCCCAGCTTCCTAGGCTGGGAGCACCCGCCGGCGAAGACCCAGGCAACAGCACCGGCTACCGAGGCGCCGATGCCAACCCGGCCGTCGGCCATTGCGACGGCTTAAGGAGAAAGGACCGCGGATGGCAGATCGAATCCATGTGGTGCCGGCGCACTTGCGCGACGCCGCTGCCCATCACCAGCAGACCTCCGACCAGCTGCGCGCCCTGCCCGCTTCGCACGCGGCGATCCAGGAAAGCCTGGACTCCCTGGGGCCGATCTTCAGCGAACTGCGCGACGCCGGACGTGAGCTGCTCGAACTGCGGCGGCAGTGCTACGAGCAGCAGGCCGACGACCACGCCGCCATCGCCGAGAACCTGCACACCTCAGCGGCACTCTGGGAGCAGCATGAACATGAGGCAGCCGACAAACTCGGCGGCATTCTCGACGGATGACAGCTTTCGACATTCATGACTGACGCCAATCCCGCCTTCGACACCGTGCACCCCAGCGGCCATATCCTGGTGCGGTCCTGCCGCGGCGGCTATCTGCACAGTGTCGCGCTCGGAGAGGCGGCGATGGAGACCGACGCCGAGACCCTGGCCGAGGGCATCCTGCTCACCGCCGACGTCTCGTGCCTCAAGGCGCTGCTGGAAGTGCGCGACGAGATTGTTGCAGCCGGACACACCCCCTCCGCCGAGGTGCCGACGGCCGCCGATCTCGATGCTGCGATTGAGAAGTTGCTCGAACACAGGCTGCGGCACCGCAGCCACTAACCGCCTTAGAGCAGCCAGGTCCGGGCGGTCTCGGGGTCGGGCGCGATATCGGTGGGCGGCTCGATCGGATTGTCGCCGAACAGCTCTCGTGCGCGGCTGAGCAGAGAGCGCACCTCATCGAGTTGCTGCTGCAGCGCGGAATCGGCCATGGGCACACGCTACCGAGGCCATGTCGGCCACACAATTCACCATCCGCAGCAC
>JALHRH010000485.1 GCA_022841565.1 Mycobacterium sp.
GGCCCGCCGGCCCCCCCGGGCCCGCCGGCCCCGCCGGTTGTACCCGACCCGCCGGACCCGCCATTGCCGAGCAACCACCCGCCCGGCCCGCCATTGGCCCCCGTCCCCGGCGCCCCGTTGGCGCCGTTGCCGATCAGCGGACGCCCGGTAGCTGCCAGCACGGGTGCGTTGATCGTGGTGAGCAGGTTCTGTAGGGGCGAGGCGGCGGCTGCCTCGGCGGACGCGTACGCGCCCGCACCCGCATACACCGCCTGAACTAACCGGTCATGAAACATCGCCGCCTGTGCGCTGACTGTCCGATAAGCCAGAGCGTGCGCGTCGAAGAGCGCCGCGATCGCGGTCGACACCTCATCAGCGCCCGCGGCCAGCAACCCTGTCGTGTTGACCGCCGCGGCAGCACTCGCCGTCTCGATCGCCGAACCCAGGCCGGCCAAATCCGAAGCCGCCGCCGCGATGGCTTCCGGTGTTGCGATCACAAACGACATCTGCCGCCTCCTACTGCGAGTTGACCTCTACCCGTGCCAGCTGGGTGAGACTTTCGATGGGGCGCACCGGATGCGCGTTCGAGCGGGCACCATCTGCACAGCGCGCGGAAATCAGCGTCACCGATGCGCTGCACCGAGTTGGCGGCGTGCAGCCGCCCTAAATGCGGCCGCTTATCTTCCGGAGATTCGGGAGATTCGGCCCTATAGAATGTGACGGCATTGGTGACCCCAGCCATTCTCGGCAGCCTTATGGGTCGATACCCGCAGGTCAACGCCCTAATGAAAAGTTGAGACTGGCCAATTGCGAACTAGGTTCGCCGGTGTCTCACCGCGGAAATCTGACATGGGACTTTGGTGCGCGCTGACGCTATTGTGTCTCAGGCTTGGAAATTCTGCGTTTGCATCGTGATAGGGAACACCCATCGGCGCCGGTTACGTACTGCCCGGGACTCAGTCACCTGCGACGCGTTCTGGCGTAGACGAACCTGCGCATTCAGCAACCGCGCGGTGAGCTGCTGCCCCTAAGTGACCACCAGATGTTCGTGTCGGCGATCGCGTTCGCTGATTCAGCGAGGGCACAGTGCATCCCAACGCACCGATCGCTGCTCTCACGCGCTTGGCGCTAGTTCGGCGGGGAGCGACGTTCGGCGCAGGCTTCCCTGTCACCCAGCGTGAAGCCGCCACCTACCGAGCTGCCTCTCGTGCATGCAGCAAAGCCGAAAACTTGACAGCCGCAACGAGCAACACACCGACACCGGAAGCTCATCGCCTGACGGATATCCAATGACGCGGATTACGCACTGCTCGACGAGTGGTTTTCCTCGGCAGCTCCTGATGGGGGAAGTTGCTACCACCACCGCTGCGGGCCGAGCCGCAGGCACTTCTGCAGGTCGGCGTCGGCGGCGCGCAGGTCGGCTTCCGCGAGGCGGTAAGCGGCAGCAATATCCGCGAAGCGGCCGGTTGTCAGGTTCGCTCGTTGGCAGACCATTCGTTCGATTCCGGCCGCGACCGCCGCGGGGCCGTGCGAATCACGAAAGGCCTCCTCGTCGGGCAGCCGCCACAGCGCGGCGAGGCAGCGCAGCACGCCGGGCAGGCCAAACGTAGGAATCACGCGCCGCCAGAGCAGTTCGCCGACCGGGCCGAGCGGGACATGGGGCGCCGGCGGCGCGTGCACACCCCGGCCGGGTCCCAGCACCCCTCGGCGCAGGTGCGCTGGCTCGAATGGCCGGTCGTAGGGCAGGATCTCGTCGATCTGTCCGGTACCCCCCGGCGCTTGCCACCTAAGCAGGAACGGAAAGCGATGTCCCGCCGCGGTATCGACGTAGCCGCTGGACGCATGACGACTGCCCGACGATGCCATCGTGGTGCTGCCCGCGACGGCCACCAGGAGCTCGGTCGGCGGGACTCCGACCGCCCAGGCCGCACCCGATGGCCCGTACAGGCGAATCGCCGCCGCCGCAGGCGAATCCGGCGCGCACATGCGCGCCAGCCGCCGGTCGTTGCGGGCCACCGCTTCCCACACCCTCGCGGTCAGCTTGTCGCCGAGTTTCGGCAACATGTGCGGCGCGGGGCGGGGATCGGTCCGTAGCGGCGACGGGTGCTGCCGCGGTATCGGCGGTGGTGTGACAGCCTGTTTCGGCTTCGCTTCCGGCCGGACCTTCGGGTCAGCCGGAAGTCTCGGAGGCTCGGGCGCGGGCCGGACGGTCTGGCGGGGGACGCAGCTGACGCACCGAAGCCCGGTCTTCGTTGCGACGAGTCGCTCATCGGAGCTGCAGTGTGGGCAGGCGCTGTCGGCGAAGCGGTTGAGCGGGATGAGCCAATCGAGCATTAGTGGGTAACGGCGGTCGCCGCGGCGGACGTCGACCGGCAACCTCCATGCCGGCACTTCGTAGAGGTGCAGCCGATAGGGCTGGATCGCGTGGCGCGCCCGGTATTTCTCCCGCGTCTCGCCGATCCGCCGGGCCTGCTCGCTGCGCACGCTTTCGGCGCGTGCATCAAGCAGCTCCCGACGATCGGCAGGTGCTTGGTCGCGCCGCCGCTCGATCCGCGCGAGCGCATCGCGGTAGTAGGCTTCGATGCGGTCCAGCTCGGCGTCGCGCGCCTTGTCGGTGTCATCACCGAGTTCGGATCGTCGCCGCTGGGCGTATTGCCCAATAATCCGGTCCGCAAGTCCGATCGCGGAGGTCAGGCCGGTGGGCAACGGCGAACCGTCCTTCGGCACCGACGCCAAGGCGGCGAGCCGCCGACTGACGTGGGTTGGGAGCTGACGTTGCGACTGCACATCCACCCAACATTCGGCGCATTCCTGGTAGTGGTCGTCGCTGGATAACGTGTAGTCGACCAGTGCCCCAACGCGGAGCATCGTGCGGACCGACCGGGTCGGCGCGCCCGTGGCGTCGATCCGTCCGTGATCGATGGTGAACTGGTCGCGTGCCATCGCCTGCAGGTGCTCTGCCGAGGGTGGCGGCGTGGCAACCACTGGCATGGCCATCATGGCGACGTCACCCATC
>JALHRH010000486.1 GCA_022841565.1 Mycobacterium sp.
CCGCGTGGAGGGGGAACGGGGCACGCTCTTGCGGATCGATCTGCGCCGGTACGCCCCCACCGCCGACGACGCGCGGGAGTGGGCCGCGGCGTGGGAACAAATCGCGATAGCGGATCCGTTTTGGCATCTGCGGACCGAAGTGTTGGTCGCTTCGCCGTCCGGGACATCGGTGATGACGGCTGGCAGCCGCGCCGCGATGCGTACCGCGGCGCTGCGACAGCCGCGTGCCATCCTGAAGCGGCAGACCGTGACGGTGGACGGTGGTTGGGTGGGGCTGGAGAACGCCGTACAGCTCCGCGCGCTCACCGGGTCGGTTGGCGCGCTATTGCGGGCCGACCAGTTTGTCGCGGTGGCCAGTGTGCCGCCACGGTACTACGACTTTGCGGGCGTAGAAACGACCGAGGCGGAGTTTCTCCGATCGCTGGGAGTCGATCCGGGGAGAATCGAACGGCTGCGTGCCAATGCCGGAGCGAACTTGATTGTCAGCGGCGTAACGCGCAAACCGCGGCGGGTCGTCTGGCAGCAGGGACCGTTCGGAGGGGCCTATTCGACGCTCGACACGTTGCAAGTCGACGCCGCGCGGGACCCGTTTCGCCGTCCGGTCAGCGTTGGGGGGTTGGAAATGGAGTTCGACGCCAGCGAGTGGTTCGCGCTGCGCGGCAACGGATTGTGGATCACGGCGCTGTTCGATCGCGCCGGAAAGCGGCAGGAGAGCGTTCCCGATCGGATCGCCAAGGACGACAGCGACCCGCACGGGCCAGGCATCGTTGAGCCTTTGCTGTCTTGCATTCGCTGCCATGTGGAGGGGGGGCTGCGGCCATTTCGCGACGACCAAACCCGCCTTTTGGCGGAGGGGATCGAGCTGCGGGGCTTCGATCGATCGGTCGTGCGGCGGGCCGCGGAGTTTTACGACGAGCCGCGCCTGCAACGGCAGATGGCGTTCGACCGTGAGACGTATTCCCAAGCGGTCCAACGGGCCACTGCCGGCATGCGGCCGCCAGACTTGGCCGATGCGCTGGCCCGGACCGTGCGGGAGTTTGCCTATTCGCCGGTGACACCGGCCCAAGCGGCGCGGGAACTGGGTCTTGCGCCGGATCAGCTTTCGCCGGCGCTTTCCACATCTCGCGATCCGATTGTGTTGCTGGTCGCCCGCGGCGGGGAGGTCTTGCGGGGACAGTGGGAGAGTTCGTTTGCGGAGGGGGCGGTGCTGGCGGAGCGGTATCGGGCGTCGCTGCTCGCGCCTCCCGCGCGATAGGGGTCGCGATGTGGCGTTTCAATCGAGAGATTTTTTGGGAGCCTGTTCATGACCAGGTTGTTTCGCAACGTTTTGGTTTGTCGGCGGTTGTGCTTGGGGTTTAATCTACTGGCGGTGTTTGCGATCGCCGTAAAAGCCGCTTGCGCCGCCCCGTTGGCCGGCTGTGGCGGCGGAGCGGTTGTATCGCGGCAGGTCTTGGTTGCTGCTCCATTTGCCGTTCCCGTCGCCGTGCCGGTCGCTCCTTTTGCGCCGTACTGGTATGGACTGGCGGACTTCGGCCCCGTTGCGGCCTACCCAGCCCGCTCGACGCCCCGCCCCCCGCGAGCCACGCCAAGCGTGAGCGAAGATTCCGCACCGCCGAATTCCGCCGATCCGCCGCGGGGCGGGTGGCTAGCGCGGAAGTGTGGTCAATGCCACGGGGAGGAGAGTCCGCAGCACGATTTGTCGCTGGTTGATCCGGGGGGGCTTTCGTCGGCCACGAGGTTGGCCGCCATCCGCGAGGTGCTGAGTCAACGAATGCCCCCGCCCACGCATTCGCGGCTCAGCGAAGAAGAAATCCGGGCCGTGGTGTTGGAGTTGAGCGAGCCGCGAGACAAGGGCCAAGCGACGCCTCAGGCCGCTGCGCCGGCCCCGCCGGCGACCGACTCGCGCTAGCTGCCAAGCGTTGACGATTCTCATGCTCGAATTGGGTCCCGTTCCTCTCTTTTCAGGAGTCTGCCATGTCGATTTGTGCGCGCGCTTGTTCCACGTTGATTGCGGTTCTACCGGCCGTCGCGGGTCTGCCAGAGGCAGCCCATGCTGGCCACTGCGCGCCGTCCGCACTGGCGGCGGTTCAAGCTCCGTTCGGCGTCGCGGGGCTGCCGCTTGGTCAGGCCGGATTTGCCGTCGTCCAGGTTCCGGTCGATGGCAGTGTGACCGCGCTGGCCGTTCCGCTCACCGTCCAGACCAGTCCCTTGGCGATCCTGTCGGCGCCGGCGGTCGTGGCCGTGCCGGTGCAAGCGCATATCGCGCGCCGGCGGCCGGTTCGCGTGCCGGCGCGGAGGATCATCGTTCGCAACCGCGTTCTGGTCCATCGGTAAGGCTGAAGGCTGTACCCCAGCGGTAGGGCCGAGAAAACCGGCTGTTTGCAGCTTGCGCCGCGCCTTTTCTGGCCGGCGCAAGCCTTGCCGGCGTCGCCGCGGGGCCGCCAATCCGTTCCTTCCATCGACCACCACCCGCAGATAGTCCTTTGCCCTGCGAAAGCATGTTGCCGCAACCGACCCCCACCCCGTTCCGGTACGCGCTGGACTGTTCCGTGGCGGCGTCTCCGCGCGTGCGGGAGGTAGCGGCGATGTTTGATCTGCCGCTGCCGGACCGCGCGAGGGCAGAGTTTGAGGTTGAACTGCCGGATTTGCGGGCCGAGTGGCGGATCGGGCTGATCGTCGGCCCGAGCGGCAGCGGCAAGACGACGCTAGCCCGCGCGTGGCTGGGGGCGAGGGCGCAACACCCCCGCTGGCCGCGCGACCGATCGGTGCTGGATGGATTCGATCCGGCGCTAACGCCGATCGAGGTCGCGCGGTTGTTGACGGCGGTCGGCTTCGGCTCGCCGCCGGCGTGGATCAAGCCGTACCGGGCGCTAAGCAACGGCGAGCGGTTCCGATGCGATTTGGCGCGGGTGCTCTCCGCTGCCGCCGACGGCCGACCGGTCGCGATTGACGAGTTCACG
>JALHRH010000487.1 GCA_022841565.1 Mycobacterium sp.
TTGCGCGTCGGCATTGAATACGACGGCCCCCAGCACTGGACGGATCCCGAACAGCGCACCCGCGATATCGACAGGCACACCGCGTTAGTGGATCTGGGCTGGACCATTATCAGGGTCACCAGCGAACTGCTGCGATACCGGCAGGGGACGTTCATCGCCCGCGTGGTGGCGGCGATGCAGGCGGCGGGATGGCGCTGGTGATCGCCGAGGGTGAATCTCCCGACGCTCGATCGGCGCGTCGCGTCGCGAGATTCACCCTCGGCAGGAAGCGGATGGCTAGGGCGTGGCTAGGGCGCGTCCAGACCGGTGAGCCGGCCGGTGCGGGCCGCATCGAAGCGGGCGGCGACATCGGCCCAGTTGACCAGCGACCACAGTTGTTCCACATAGTCGGTCTTGACGTTGCGGTACTGCAGGTAGAAGGCGTGCTCCCAGGCGTCGAATACCAACAGGGGAGTGCTGGTGATCGCGACGCTGATGTGGTGGTCGTGGATCTGGTGCACAACGAGACGACGGCCGATCGGATCCCACGCCAGCGCGCCCCAGCCGGACCCCTGCACGGTGCCGGTCGCGGCGGTCAGTTCGGCGCGGAACGCGTCAAAGTCGCCGAAGAATTCATCGATGGCCGTTGCCAACTCGCCGTCCGGGCGGTCGCCGCCATCCGGCGACAGGTTCGTCCAGAAGATCGAGTGCAGTGCGTGACCAGCCAGGTGGAACGCCATCGCCCGTTCCAGGCCGGGCAGCTGGCCCAGTGAACGCTGAGCGCGGGCTTCGGCGAGTTGCTCCGCGGTCGAGTTGGCGCCTTTGACGTAGGCGGCGTGGTGCTTGTCGTGGTGAAGCTCCATTATTTCGCCGCTGATCGCGGGCTCGAGAGCGCCGTAGTCATAGGTCAGGTCGGGCAATTGGTAGATCGCCATCGAGGCGTGTCCTTTCGCTTGTGGGAAGGCTGCGCCTCGACGATAGCGAAAGTTTGAGTTGCCAAATAATTTAGTATGGCCTACCTTAAAGCCGTCGGAGGGTGTACCGACAGCCACGCGGCCCGCACCGGGAAACCGGTGCGGGCCGTATTTGTGCGGCCCAAGCCGCCGAATGTGAATCGCACGACGGTCAATCGGCGAGTCGCGTCGTGAGGTTCACGCTCGGCCCGAGGGGGGGAGGCGGGGGCGGGACGGGTCAGCTGTCGTAGTCGACCGACACGAACGGTGTCGTCGGGTGGGACTGGCAGGTCAGGATGTAGCCGGCGTCCAGTTCGGCCTGACCGAGCGCGAAGTTGTGGTCCATCTCCACGTTGCCCTCGATCAGCTTTGCCCGACATGTTCCGCACGCGCCGCCCATGCAGGCGTAGGGCGCGTCCTCACGGACTTGCAGCGCACCTTCGAGGATCGAGTCGCCGGGGGTCAGATCGTAGGTCCACTGTTTACCGGACAGGGTGAACGTCACGGTCGCGCTCTCGTACGAATGCGAGGCCTCAGCCGAAGTTTCGAAGCCGTGGAAGAGCTCGAGGTGAATGCGCTCGGCGTCCACCCGGTGCTCCAGCAAGGTATCGCGCACCGTGGTCGTCATCTCTATCGGGCCGCAGATGAACCACTCGTCCACGGCATCCGGCCGCAGATTCCCGGTCAGCCATCGGTTGAGCTTGTCGCGGTCGATCCGGCCGCGCAGTTCCGGGGTGTGCAGCGACTCGCCGGAGAGCACGTGCAGGATTTCCAGGCGATCGGCGTAGCGCGACTCGAGACGGTCGAGTTCGGCGCGAAACATGGTCGATTCCTTGGTGCGGTTGCCGTAAATCAGCGTGAATCGGCTTTCCGTCTCGATCTCCAACGTCGTCGCCAGGATCGACAGCACCGGCGTGATCCCGCTGCCGGCGACCAGACCGACGTAGTGCTTGCGGTTCAGCGGATGCAGTGGGGTGCCGAACCGGCCCGTCGGGGTCATCAGCTCAAGCACGTCACCGGCCCGCAGCTGATCGGCCACGAACGTCGAAAAGGCGCCGCCCGGAAGGTGTTTGACCGCGATGCGCAACTGTGCGCGCGTCGCCGGCGCGCAGATCGAGTAGTTGCGGCGAACACCCTCGCCGCCCAGGTCGGTGCGCACCGTGACGTGCTGGCCCGGCTCGAACCGGAACGCGTCCTGCAAGTCCTCGGGCACGGCAAAGGTGACCAGGGTGCTGTCGGCGGTTATCGGGTCGACGGAGGCCACCGGAACACGGTGCAAAACGCCGTGCGGCGAGCTGGATCTGGTCGGCATGCGCACCGGCAGCAGCTTGGCGAGCCGGCCGTTGAGTTCCTTCCACTCCCGGTACTCATCCGGGTTCAGGCGCTGGCCAAAGACCGTGTTGATCGCGGCGTTGCGCTCCAGATAGGCCTCTTCGTTGCGCTTCCAGGTGCGCAGGTACCGGTAGAAGGGCACCGAGGGGTGCAGGTGATGCACCAGGTGGTAGTTCTGCGACAGCAACACCGGAGTGAACAACCATTCGGCGCCGACGCGGTTGCGGGTCGCCCGGTAGCGGTTGGTGCGCTGCGTGTCTTCCAGACCGTGGTGCGGCAGCCAGTCGAACCACCACGCCAGAAACGTGAGTCCGATGCGCTGCGGGATGAGGAACACGACGGCCAGGATCCAGAAGTTTCCGGTCATGATCGCGACGCCTAGTCCGGTGACGGTGAGGGTGAACATCAGCCCCGTCTCGGCGAACTCGACGACCGGGCGGCTGCGGGCGCGCGGCAAGTAGTACTTGAGGTAGTAGTACTCCACCATCGACCAGCGGAGCGGCAGCAGCCACAGCGAGCCGTGCGAGGCGAAGGTATCCGGGTCCTGATCGTCGTCGTTGGAATGACGGTGATGCTGAATGTGGATGTACCCGAATGCCGGGAAGGCGACCACCGGTCCGACGAAGAGCCAGGCCAGCCGGCCCATCAGCCCGTTGACCCAGCGAACTGAGCTGATCGAATAGTGC
>JALHRH010000488.1 GCA_022841565.1 Mycobacterium sp.
CTCCGGGCCGGGAGGCGGCGGTGCGACCGGCCGGGGATGGACCACCGTGGGGACTGCGTCCGGCGCGGGACCCGCCGCGTGGTTCGGGTCGATGCCCGTCGGCAGATGCGGGAGCGTGCCGGGTTCGATACCGGGCGGTGGCACGTGCGGCACCGGCCCCGCTTCTGGCGGGGTGGCACCGGCCACCGGCGCCGGTGCGCTCAGATGGGGTGTGCCGACGGACGGGTCGGCGACGAACTGATTGACCGACGAGGCGACGTTCTTGGCCTCATTGGGGGCCGTCGGATTGTGGGTGAACGCCTGCGCCGCGGCCATCAGTAGCTGCGTTGCTTGTGCCGGATTACCGGCTGCCTGCTGGATTATCGGACTCAACTCGGTCAACGCCGGCAGCCCTGGTAGCTGTGCAGCGGGGTTGGGCGGCGGTGTCGCCGGATCGGCTGCCGCGCTCGGACTAAGCGTGAGCGCGGCAGCCGAAGTGACTACGACTGCGGCCAAACCTTTGGACAGACTCCAAGTGCTTGCCACGGTGTTCTCCCGGTTCGTTGGTGGTAGGTCAGCCGTCGGTGACTACTGGACTCAGGGCAGCGCGGCGAGCAACGTCTGCGGACCGCTCGCCGCTGGCGCGCCGGCGGCGCCGGCACCCGAGAGTCCCGGGATTCCTGCAGTCAGAGCAGGCAGTGCGGCTTGGGCGAGCCCTGGAATCGCCGTCGCCAGCCCGGGTAGCGACGCCGTCGGGGTTGCGGGCACAGCGGGCGCCACCGGAGCGGTGATGCCCGGGATCGGTGTGTTCACCCCGGGGATCGGCAGCGAAGCCGGGGTGGGCGCCGCTGGAGCGGCCGGGGCGGTGAGACCCGGGATTGGCGCGTTCACCCCGGGAATCGACGGGACTGACGCCGGGGCGGGAGCGGCGGGAGCGGCTGGGGCGGTGAGACCGGGGAGCGGCGCGTTCACCCCGGGAATCGACGGGACTGACGCCGGGGCTGGTGCGGCGGGAGCGGCTGGGGCGGTGAGACCGGGGAGCGGAGCGTTCACGCCCGGAATGGACGGTGTGGCCGCCGGCGCGGTAGCGGGGACCGGAGCGGCCGCCCCGGGCACCACTGAAGGCAGGTTCAACCCACCCGGAGCGGCGGGCGCCGGGTCCGGTGCGCGCAGCACACCCTGGGGTGCCGGAGGCGTGGCACCGAGGGCCGTTGCCAGATTCTGCAGAATCTGGGGGGCGTTGGCTGCCGATGCAATCAGTTGCTCAGGAATGTTGGGCTGCGCCGGAGCGGGCACGGGGTCGGCGTGGGCGATGCCGCCGGTCAGTAGCGCGGCGGACGAGCCGACCAGAACGGCGGCGGCTCGGACGTAAGTCCAGATGGTTGGCATGACTCTCCCTGGTTGTTGGATGACTGGTCCACCACAAGGACCTGAGCCGAAGCTATCCTGGTACAGAAGTGACTCAAGTGACACGTGTGGCATTTATGGGATCGTTACCGATACGAGCGGCAGCGGTGACCGGCCACCTGGGAATCGTGTTCGCACCGTTATGAAGGGCCCGGCGCGGCATCGTTCATCGAGTCGTCGGTCAAGGCGTCGGTAAAGTCGGGCCGATAGACACCACTTCGGCCGCTGTGGCGGCAGGCACCACCCAGCGGCCCAGCGTCTCGCTGCAGGCGTTGGCGCTGCCACTGTTTGCGCTCAGCGTCGCCGCGCGATTCGCCTGGACCTACTTGGCGCCGCATGGCGCCAACTTCGTCGATCTGCACGTTTACGTCGGCGGCGCCGCCGCCCTGGCCCATCCGGGCACCCTGTACAGCTACGTCTACGCCGACCAGACCCCGGACTTCCCGCTGCCGTTCACCTATCCGCCGTTTGCTGCAGTGGTCCTCTACCCGCTGCACCTGGTGCCGTTCGGGGTGCTGGCGTTCCTGTGGCAGGTCGCCATCATCGCGGCGTTGTACGGCGTGGTGCGGGTCAGCCAACGGTTGATCGGGGTCGTCGCAAACCGGCGGGCCGCGATGTTGTGGACCGCGGTCACCATCTGGATCGAGCCGCTGCGCAGCAACTTCGACTACGGACAAATCAACGTGTTCCTGGTGCTAGCAGTGCTGTGGGCGGTCTACACCACCCGGTGGTGGTTGTCGGGGACGTTGGTGGGGCTGGCTGCCGCCGTCAAGCTGACCCCCGCGGTCGTGGGCATCTATCTGGTGTGCGCGCGACGGTGGTCGGCGGCGCTGTTCTCGCTCGCGGTTTTCCTGTGCACCATCGGGGTGTCGCTGTTCGTGGTCGGCGATCAGGCCCGTTACTACTTCACCGACTTGCTGGGCGACGCGCATCGGGTCGGGCCGATCGCCACCTCGTTCAATCAGTCCTGGCGAGGCGCGATTTCGCGCATTCTGGGATACGACGCCGGCTACGGTCCGCTGGTGCTGGCCGCGCTGGTGATCACGGCCGTCGTCGCAGTGCTGGCGTGGCGGGCACTGGACAGCTCCGACGCTTTGGGCAGGCTGCTGGTGGTCGAATTGTTCGGCCTGCTGCTCTCACCGATTTCTTGGACGCACCACTGGGTCTGGTTGGTCCCATTGATGGTCTGGCTGATCCAGGGGCCGCTACGGCATCGTCTGGGGGCGCGGGTCCTTGGCTGGGGATGGCTGGTGCTCACCGTGATCGGCGTGCCGTGGCTGCTGAGCTTCGCGCAGCCGACCATCTGGGTGATTAGCCGGCCGTGGTACCTGGCGTGGGCGGGGTTGGTCTATGTAGTGGCAACTTTGACGACCTTGGGCTGGGTTGCCACGACATCATCGCCGGCGCGGCGCGCCACGCTGGTGTGACGCTCGGTGTTGAGTGCCACGCTAGCGTGACGCTCGGGAGTGGGAGATGCTCTAGCTCGGCGGCGCAGCTGCGGTCGAGCTTCGCCCGATTACGCTGGTGAATCCTCTCCGACGATCCCGTTGATGTCG
>JALHRH010000489.1 GCA_022841565.1 Mycobacterium sp.
TGGCAGTGGACGGTGCCGGTGGTGATCGGCTTAGCCGCCGTCGGCGCGGCCAGCACTCTCATGGACGGCCGAATCACCCGTCGCGCGCTGGCGGTCCTTGCAGGTGGTGCGACAGCAGCCGCGGCGGTCAGCCCGCCCGTGCTGAAGGGCGCGCAGTCTTCGCATTTCGTCTTCATGACTCAACTCGAGTTGCTGGCTGTTGTCGCACCCATCTTGATCGTGTTGGGCATTCGGCGCCGATGGCGCGGCACGGCAGTCGGTGAAGCTCTGGGCCACCTCGCTCCGGCGACCGCTGCGGCAGGTGTCGTGACAGTGACTGTCATCCACCTGCCGAGCGTGCACGCCGGGATCACGACGTCTGCGGTGCTGCAGGCATGCGCGCTGCTCGCGGTGGGTGGTACCGGCGCGCTGATCTGGCTGGCGGTTCTGGCAGATCCTTCCGCAGCGGGTGCCGCGCGTCGCCTGGCCTCGGCGCTGGCGTCACAAGAAGCCATGGCGATCATCGGTCTGGTCCTCTTGCTGAGCCCCCACGTGTTGTTCGCCAGCCACGGGACGCGACCGGCCGGTATGGATCCGATGCTGGACCAGCGGACCGCCGGGGCGGTTGCACTCCTCGTCGATCTGCTCGTCACCGTCCCCGTACTGATCCGGCTGGCGGCGCAGGTACCGACGCTACATCCAAAATTCGCCCGCGACTCAGTGAGGTTGAAGTGACCAAGCCCGCCACTGCCACGCGTCCCGCCGACCTGCCGCCCGCTGCGTTGGGTCCGCTCACCCGGCGTCGGCTGCTGCGTACCTCAGTTGTTTACGCTGCCATTGTCACACTCGGCGCAGTGCTGGTGTGGCTAGGAAGTCCCGGCTGGCAGGTATTCGGCGTCGGATTGTGGTATCCCGGAGCGGGATTCCTCGCGCTCGGCGGCTGGCACTGGGTGCTAACGCTCGTCACGCTAGTGCTGTTCGCCGCATCGCTGGTGGCCTGGTTCGGTGCGGGAGCCAATACCTTCCCGCCATTGCTCTGGCTGACTGCGGCCGCGGTCGCGGCGGTTCTGTCCAATGGTCACGTCTCGAACTACGGCATCGGTGTTGCCGTCGTGCTTGCCGGCGTAGCCGTCGGACTGCTGTTTGTGTGGCGAACCATTGCGCGGGTCCGTCTTGCGCGGACTCGCGCGGAGCGCGCCGCCTACCTGCCGGCGAAGGTGGCCGCGCTCCGGGAACGCGCGGCCGGTGCGCCCGCGGCAAACGACCGTGAACTTGATGCGGATGCATTGGCCGGCCTCCGTTACATCTTTGATCGGGCGCTGCAAAATGCCATCGATTTCAGCAACTTCGATAAGATCGACCAGTTCCAGACGTCGGCAATCCGCTATCAGATCAACCAGCTGGGATATGCACTCGCGCAGGTTTCCTTCCACTACACGCCAGCCTTCAGCGGCTACTCCCACGAGGCTCAGAACCGGCTAGTCGAAAAGTATCTCGAACGCCTGGTGTGGAGCTACTGGCGGTGGGAAAATGCTTGGGGGCGATTGTCTTTGGACGCAAACCCGGCTAAGGACGACAACATCATGCTGACCGGCTACCTCGCATTGCAGGTGCATAACTTGGCCGCCGCCACGGGTGATCATCGCTGGAATCATGAAGGTGCGCTGACGTTTCGGCTCAATGACCGCAAAGTGTTTCGCCACGATGGGCACAGCCTGATTGAGCAAGTGATGCGAAACTTCCGCACCCGGCACTTCACCCTGTGGCCATGCGAGCCGAACTGGATCTACCCGGCCTGCAACCTGCGCGGCGCAATGGCTGTGCGCTCCTATGACCGTGTGTTCGGAACCAGCCACTGGGACGACATCCGGGACATGTTCCGCTTGCGACTCGACACCGAGTTCACCAACCCGGACGGGAGTATGGTCTCGCTGCGCAGCAGCCACACCGGATTCGCGGTCCCCTTTCCCATGCCCAACGCGGTTGTCCCCCAGCTGATCAACGCGCTTTTTCCCGATGTGGCCCAACGGTATTGGGCGATCTCTCGCGAAGAAGAGTTCTTCCGAGACGAGCATGGGTTGCGGGTCAAACCGCCGCCGATGGGTGTCGACTTCGGCAACTACCGGCCCAGCGTCGTCAGCGACGTGGCCGCTCTGGTCAACGGTGCCACGGAGATGGGAGACCAAGAAGCGGTGGCAGCCGCCCGCGACGAATTGCAGCGCAGGCTGACGCCGGTGCGCCAGAACGGCGCGCTGTACTTCAAGGGTGTGTCGACCTTGTGGAACGCCTGGATTGCCCAGGACCGCACCGGGTTCCGGGACTGCTGGCGATCGCTGGTCATCGACCCACCGGCTGACTGCGTTAGCCATGGGCCCCAACTGGCGCGAGTCAAGTACCCGGACGTTCAGGTTGCGTCCGCGCGCAACGACGGCCAAACCCTGCGCCTCGTGCTGCGGCCCGGCGGTTCCGTTGCGGCGCAGGATCTTACGCTGGCCCGGCTCGACCCGGGGAGGCGCTATCACGTCAGCGGTGACGGTCGGGACCGGACCGTCACCGCCGACGCTCGCGGATGCGCGATCGTCCCTGTCGAATTGCCTGACCGCCTCGAGCTCACCGTCACACCGTCTGGTTGAGCGGCATCCCGAATCGCCCGTCATTCTGCCCAGCACGGAGGTTGTGAGTGGTCACCCAGTTGGGAACCAGCCCCATGTCCGACGATCGGCAGGGCCGTTCAGCCGTCGCTGACCACAGCGAGAATGCGGGCATGCGCGCCTTGCTCGACGCACAACGAAGCGACTTTCTTCGGTGCGGCCCGCCGCCAGCGGCGCTGCGCAGAGACCGGATCGATCGGCTGATCCTCTTGCTGACCGAGAATGTCGACGAATTCTCTGAGGCGCTGTGCGCGGACTTCGGTAACCGGCCCCATGTGGTCAATCTGATCTCAGAGGTGGCCGGAATCTTGC
>JALHRH010000490.1 GCA_022841565.1 Mycobacterium sp.
AGGCACGTCGAGGTCTTTCGGGTGAGGTGTGTAGGAACCCTCATTTTCGGAAGACCTCGACCCCTATCCCGGCAACGACGCGCCTACCATCACTACACCCTCATCTGCGAAGAGCCCGTTTTCAGCGTGTCACGTCTAACGCTCTGCACGTCACCGGTCCCATGATTATCTCGGTGATGCGTTGCGGACCAATCACTTTCGCTATCCACTGGCGAACGCGGCGGCGGTTATCGCGCAGCAGGCTGTTCCCGGTGACCGTCGGCAATCTCACAGGACTGCCGGACCGGCCCGCGGGTTACCGTCGCCGCATGCCCAACCCGGCAAAGTGCCGCAACCAGTCGAACCAGGCCGCCATGCCCTCGCCGGTCCGCGCGCTCACCGGCAGAACCGTCGCCGTCGAATTCACCTGCCGAACATGGTCGACGTAGGTGTCGACGTTCGCGTCCAGATACGGCACCAGGTCGATTTTGTTCAGCAACACAATGTCGACCGACCGGAACATCACCGGGTACTTCAGCGGCTTGTCCTCGCCTTCGGTGACCGAATACACCATCGCCTTGGCGTGTTCGCCGACGTCGAATTCGGCGGGGCAGACGAGGTTGCCGACGTTCTCGATGATCACCAGATCCAGCTGCGGCAGGTCGAGGCCCTGCAAGGCGCGGTTGACCATCGGCGCGTCCAGGTGGCATTCGCCGCCGAACCCGTTGTTGGTGTTCAGCAGCGAGATCTGGGCGCCGCGGCCGCCGAGTTTGGCGGCGTCGAGGTCGGTGGCGATATCGCCCTCGATCACACCCACAGCCAGGTCGCCGGCCAGTTCGTCGAGGGTGGCGGCCAGGACGGTGGTCTTGCCGGAGCCCGGTGAGCTCATCAGGTTCAGGACGCGAATGCCGTTACTTTCGAAGGCTGCGCGGTTGATATCGGCGCGTGAGTCGTTTTCGGCGAAGATCGACTCCAGTACCTCGATGCGCTGGGAGCCGGTCGTATAGCCACTGTGATCACCGTGGTGATGATCATGGTGATCGTGACCTTCGTGGTCGTGGTCGTGGTCGTGGTCGTGCTCCGTACCGTCGTCGTGCCGGTGAAATCTACCCATTTGCTTGACCTTTCATGACACCTGAACGGCAGTATCGACCATGGTGTCGTCGCGGTGCTGACCTATCAGTGACCAACAAAATTCCAGCGACTCGGGCACCACCTGGCGCGGTGCACCCCGCCTGCACCCGGACTACATCGACGCGACGACCTGCCGCTTGCGGCTTCACCACGCCGGCGATGGCATGGCATAGCGACAATTCGTGCACTACACCATGCTGCCCTCTCGTGTTATCGGTGTCGCGAAGATTCAGTGCGAAAAAACGCAGACATTGTGTGCGAAATTGTCATTGTCGGCACATTGGACCCGGTCTAGCCTGAGCGAGACCGCCCGTGCTCAGCCCGTAGGCGCGGGGGTCCCTTGCTGCTCAGGAGGTTCGAATGGGCAGTCGAAGTGGCACCGTGGCCAGCGTGCGGTTGCGACTCGACATTGTGGGCGTGGTCCAAGGCGTCGGATTTCGCCCCGCTGTCGCGCGCATCGCCGCACGTCACGGGCTGTCCGGCTGCGTTTACAACGACTCCGGATCGGTGCACTGCGAGCTGGAGGGCGCACCCGACGCGGTGGATGCCGCGACCATCGCGATCAGCACCGACCACCCACCGATGGCCCGCATCGATTCGATTCGGGCCACTCCGCTGCCGCCGAACGGTGAGTCCGGGTTTCGGATCGTCGGTAGCCGCAGCGGCGAGCACCGCCGCACCCTGGTGCCGCCCGACATCGCCGTCTGCGACGACTGTCTGCGCGAACTCCGCGATCCGCGCGACCGTCGGTACGGCCACCCCTTCATTACCTGCACCAACTGCGGCCCGCGCTATACGGTGATCACCGACCTGCCCTACGACCGGCCCGCGACCACCATGGCGCGATTCCCGATGTGCGCACGGTGCTCGGCCGAATACGGCGACCCGTTCGATCGCCGCTTCCACGCGCAGACCATCGCCTGCCCGCAGTGCGGGCCCACGCTGTCGTGGCATGGCCCCGGTGCCAGCGACGATCCGCTGGCGGCAACGTGTGCGGCGATCGACGACGGTCTGATCGTCGCGCTCAAAGGTATCGGCGGGTTTCATCTGGCATGCCGCGCCGACGACACCGCTGCGGTATCGGAGCTGCGGCGGCGAAAAGCCAGGCCAGCCAAGCCGTTTGCGGTGATGGTGGCTGATATCGCTGCGGCACAGCGCATCTGCCACGTCGACGAAGAGGCGGCGACCCTGCTGCGCGCCCCCGCCGCGCCCATTGTGCTGCTGGCTGCGCGGGCCGGTTCACTGTTGGCGCCGGTAGCGCCTGGCCTGTCCGACGTCGGGGTGATGCTCGCGTACTCGCCGCTGCACCATCTGTTGTTCGACCGGCTGGGCCCGATGCCGCTGGTGATGACGTCGGCCAATAACGGCGGATCTCCCATCGTCTTCCGCGATGCCGACCTGGGCTGGATTGACGGGCTGGCCGACGCGGTGCTCACCCATGACCGGCCCATCCACGTGCCGTGCGAGGACTCCGTGTTGGCCGTCGAGGGTGACGGCGGTGTGGTGCCGATCCGGCGTTCCCGCGGCTACGCGCCACTGCCGGTCTCGGTGCCAGCTGCGACGACGACGCGTCCTGCGATCCTGGCCACTGGCGGGGACCTCAAGACCACCTTCTGTCTGATGTCGCCCGACGGGCACGCGCACATGTCGTCGCACCTGGGTGACATGGCGGACCCGCGGACCCAAACCTGCTTCGAATCCGCGTTGGACCACTTGGCTTTCATGACCGAATGCCGTCCGGGGCTTATCGCCTGCGATCTGCATCCCGGCTACGCAACCACCAACTGGGCGCGCCGGCACGGTCGACCGGTGGTGCAGGTACAACAC
>JALHRH010000491.1 GCA_022841565.1 Mycobacterium sp.
CGCGCAGCGTTTCCGCGTGGTCACCTGACAACTAAGCCTTACGGGAAGGCCTCTTGCGTGCCGAGGCGTTTGCAGTATTCTCCTCCGCCGACTTCTTGACAGCACCACGCAAGGTTCGGTTGGCCGATCGAAGATCGCTGTTGGCGGCTGACAATTCGGCATTGTGGTCCTCGAGACTGAGGATGCGAGCAATGCCTGCGAGATTGACACCGGCATCGACCAGCGCGCTAATGCGCCGCAGCCGGGCCAAGTCATCAGCGCTGTACCGTCGCGTTCCTCCGTCGCTGCGAGCGGGCGTGAGCAGTCCATACCGCTCGTAGAGTCGGAGTGATTGCACGGCCACGCCGGAAAGTTCAGCGGCTACCGAGATCCCGTACACGCCATGGTCAGACGCCGGCGGCTCGGCATCGCCAGAACGATCCATCATCGGGCATCTCCTCGACTATATCTAGAAAACCTATTTACCATACTTGCTCTGAGATGTCGATGATGGTATAAGAAATATGTGTCACTACACATAGAAACTCTGCCATCCAACGATAGATAGGAGCAAAGAGGTGACTGCCATGCTGATGCGCACCGACCCGTTCCGCGAACTGGACCGTTTCGCCCAGCAAGTGTTCGGGACAGCCGCACGACCAGCGGTTATGCCTATGGACGCCTGGCGGGAGGGGGAGGAATTCGTCGTCGAATTCGACCTGCCGGGTATCGACGCCGATTCGTTGGACATCGACATCGAACGCAATGTGGTCACGGTGCGCGCCGAACGGCCGGAGGTCGACCCCAACCGAGAGATGCTGGCCTCGGAAAGGCCACGCGGGGTGTTCAGCCGCCAGCTGGTGCTCGGCGAGAATCTCGACACCGATCGAATCGCTGCCTCGTATGACGAGGGCGTCCTGCGATTGCGCGTTCCAGTGGCTGAGAGAGCCAAACCCCGAAAGATCTCGGTAGGCCGCGGCGAGAGTCGCGAAGCCATCAACGCCTAAGCGGCGGTGAGCAGGCCGCGGCCGCACGGCCGCGGCCGCTGCCCAACACCGGGGCTGAAACACCCTCGGCGGGATGACGTTGGGCGCCGCTCCTGTCGCTTCGTGCGATACGCGCTCCGCGCTCAACCCGAGGAGGCCCCCCGAGGAGGCTATCGTGCGATGACCTGGAATCTCGACGGCCAGACGGCGCAAGTCGAAAAAGCGTTGGCCGGTGGGGCGCCACAGCAGGTGGGCACGTTCCGGTTCTTCTTCGCCGACCAACGTTGGGAGTGGTCGCAACAAGTCCAGCAGATGCACGGGTATGAGCCCGGCACCATCACGCCGACCACCGAATTGGTGCTCTCCCACAAGCATCCCGATGACCGTGGTCGGGTCGCCGCAACCATCGACGACATCCTGCACTCCCACAAGGTGTTCAGCTCTCGCCACCGGATCATCGACACCGGCGGTCAGGTGCACCACGTGGTGGTGCTCGGCGACCGGCTCGTCGACGATCAGGGTGCCGTAATCGGGACGCAGGGTTACTACGTCGACGTTTCAATTGGCCCGGATCAAGACCTCGTCACCGACCGGCTGGCGGAGATCGCGAAGAACCGGGCCGGCATCGAACAGGCCAAGGGCATGCTCATGCTGGTGTACGGCATCGACGAGGACGCAGCATTCAACCTGCTGAAATGGCTGTCGCAAGAATCCAACGTCAAGCTTCGCCTGCTGGCCGAACAGGTTGCCGAGGATTTCCGCAGCGCCCGGCAGGGTATCACCGCGCCACCGGAGTTCGACCAGTTACTGCTGACCGCGCATGCCCGCGTCAGCGAACCCTAACCCGTGCCTTCGGTGTCGTCGAAAAAGGACCACTCCCCGTCGGCGTTCACTTCCATGCGCCAACCCAGCTCGGAGTTGTCGGCGACGGAGTCGATGAACCATGCGTGTGCGTCATCGGCGCTCTCGATCACCTTGGTGGCCACGACTTCGCCCCGTGGGTCAATCACTCTGTATTCAGCCATGGGTCGTAGGTTCCCCTGCGAAAGCTTTTCAACCACGCTATGTGCGCGCAACGATCACCGGCATCCGGGCCGAGTGCACGACGGCGTTGCTGACGGAGCCGAGAAGCATCCCAGAGAGCGCACCTCGACCGTGACTGCCGACCACGAGCAGCTGCGCCGACTCCGAGCGTGCGACCAGCTGACGCGCCGGCCGATCACACACCACCACACGGCAGACCTTGACGTCGGGGTAGGTTTCCTGCCAGCCCGCCAGCCGCTCGGCGAGAGTGATTTCGGCTTCCGCCTTGACCCCGTCCCAGTCCAATCCGGGTAACTCAACAACTTCCAGGTCGCTCCACGCGTGCAGCGCGATCAGCTCGACGCCTCGGCGCGAAGCCTCGTCGAAGGCCACCGCCGTCGCCGCTTCGGAAGCCGGCGATCCGTCGATGCCCAACAGCACGGGGGCCCGTAGCGGATGAGGCATCAACGGATCCTCGTCGTGGATGATCGCTACCGGGCAACTCGCATGCCGTACCACGCTGGAACTGACCGAACCGAGCAACAGCCTCGCCACCGCCCCGCGACCGGCCGAACCGAGCACCAACATCGCTGCGTCCGTGGACATTTCAATCATCGCGGACACCGGGGTGGAGTGCACAAGCTTGGTCGTGACGGTCAGCTTACGGTCGGTCAACACCGCATCTTCGGCGATCTTGCCCGCCTCGTCAACGACCTTGCGCCCTTCGTCTTCCTGCCACACCGCCCAGGTCTCCGGGTATGGCATCGGCGGCCACGTCGCCACATCGGTGTTCACCACGTGCACCACGGTCAGCGGGAGGTTTCTCATCTCGGCGTCCCGGGCCGCCCACACGACGGCAGCGTTGGAGGCGGCCGAGCCGTCCACACCGACAAGGATGCCTAGGCTCTTGGCGTT
>JALHRH010000492.1 GCA_022841565.1 Mycobacterium sp.
ACCGTGCGCCGGATCTCGTCGATGTTGGAGAAGTCGATCTGCGGGTCGACGCCGCGGGAGAACAGGTTGAGGCCCAGCGTGACCAGGCAGACGTTGCCGGTGCGTTCACCGTTGCCGAACAGGCAACCCTCGATCCGGTCGGCGCCTGCCTGATAGCCCAATTCGGCTGCGGCGACGGCGGTTCCGCGATCGTTGTGCGGGTGCAGGCTCAGAATGACGGAGTCGCGACGCGCCAGGTTGCGGCTCATCCACTCGATCGAGTCGGCGTAGACGTTGGGCGTCGCCATCTCCACGGTGGCTGGCAGGTTGAAGATGATCGGGTTGTCCGGGGTCGGCTGGATGATCTCGCCGACGGCGTCGCACACCTGTTTGGCGTATTCCAGCTCGGTCCCGGTGTAGGACTCCGGCGAGTACTCGAACCGCCATTGCGTGCCCGGGTACTTGGCGGCTTCCTCAACGCACTTGCGGGCGCCGTCGGTGGCAATGGCCTGTACTTCGGCCCGGTTGGCGCGAAAGACGACGCGGCGCTGCAGGATCGACGTCGAGTTATAGAAATGCACGACCGCTTTCGCGGCACCTTCGCACGCCTGGAATGTGCGCTCGATCAGCTCCGGCCGGCATTGGGTCAGCACCTGGATGGTGACGTCGTCGGGAACCGCGCCCTCGGTGATGATCTCGCGGACGAAGTCGAAGTCGGTCTGGCTGGCCGACGGGAACCCCACCTCAATCTCCTTGTAGCCCATGCGAACCAACAGGTCGAACATGCGCCGCTTGCGGGCCGGGCTCATCGGGTCGATCAGCGCCTGGTTGCCGTCCCGCAGGTCCACCGCGCACCACAGCGGCGCGTTCTCGATGACCCGGTCGGGCCAGGTTCGGTCGGCCACTGCGATGAGTTCGACCTCGTCAGCAAACGGACGGTACCGGTTGACCGGCATTGAGGTGCCGCGTTGGGGATTCCATACGGGCTGGCCGGGCCGCGGCGGGCCTGCGGGTTTATTGATGCTGCGCGCTGAGACGTAGGCGTCGGGTGAATCGGGATTAGTCACGGCTTTTGCTCCGGGGGAGTTAGAGAGGGAACCTCAGACCGGCGCATCGCGAACACCCGCGACGGGAGGCCGGTCTGGATCAGACCCCGTCGCGGCGTCCGAGGAGGAGCACCCGCTGCACGCTGTGAACTCTACCGCGTCCGACGCCGGGACCAAAAAGGGCTGAAACGCGCGGCCGTCGCTCGCGAATGTGACACCACAGGCACAATCGAGTCCGACCGTACCTGTGCCGTCACGCTCGCGGTAAAACAAGATGCGCCGCCACGTATTCTGTTGTGGACTTTATCCCGGCCCATCCCAAGACAGGACAAGATCAGTGGCGCTCGTCGTGCAGAAGTACGGCGGATCCTCGGTGTCCGACGCCGACCGGATTCGTCGGGTTGCCGAGCGGATCGTGGAGACCAAAAAGCAGGGCAATGACGTCGTCGTCGTGGTGTCGGCGATGGGCGACACCACCGACGACCTGCTGGACCTGGCACAGCAGGTCTGTCCGGTCCCGCCGCCGCGGGAACTCGACATGCTGCTGACCGCCGGCGAGCGCATCTCCAACGCGCTAGTGGCCATGGCGATCGAATCGCTGGGAGCCCACGCCCGGTCGTTCACCGGCTCCCAGGCCGGTGTCATTACCACCGGCACCCACGGCAACGCGAAGATCATCGACGTGACGCCGGGGCGGCTGCAGGCCGCGCTCGACGAGGGCCGGATCGTGCTGGTCGCCGGGTTCCAAGGCGTCAGCCAGGACACCCGCGACGTCACCACGCTGGGCCGCGGCGGGTCAGACACCACCGCCGTCGCGCTGGCCTCGGCGCTGGGCGCCGACGTGTGCGAGATATACACCGACGTGGACGGCATTTTCAGTGCCGACCCGCGCATCGTGCCCAACGCCCGAAAGCTGGATAGGGTCACTTTCGAGGAAATGCTCGAGATGGCGGCCTGCGGCGCCAAGGTGCTGATGCTGCGCTGCGTCGAATACGCCCGCCGCTACAACCTCCCGGTGCACGTCCGGTCGTCGTACTCGGATAAGCCTGGCACCGTCGTCGTCGGATCGATCAAGGACATACCCATGGAAGACCCCATCCTGACCGGCGTTGCCCACGACCGCAGCGAGGCCAAGGTGACCATCGTCGGGATCCCCGACATCCCCGGCTACGCCGCCAAGGTGTTCCGGGCCGTCGCCGACGCGGACGTGAACATCGACATGGTGTTGCAGAACGTGTCCAAGGTCGAGGACGGCAAGACCGACATCACGTTCACCTGCTCGCGCGACAGCGGCCCGGTCGCGGTGGCCAAACTGGACTCGCTCAAGGAAGAGATCGGCTTTCTGCAGTTGCTGTACGACGACCACATCGGCAAGGTCTCGCTGATCGGCGCCGGCATGCGCAGCCACCCCGGCGTCACGGCCACGTTCTGTGAGGCCCTGGCAGCGGTCGGCGTCAACATCGAGCTGATCTCCACCTCGGAAATCCGCATCTCGGTCCTCTGCCGCGACACCGAACTGGACAAGGCCGTTGTTGCGCTGCACGAGGCGTTCAATCTCGGCGGCGAGGAGGAGGCGACGGTGTACGCAGGGACCGGTCGATAAATGGTTGCTGTTGGTGTTGTGGGCGCCACCGGGCAGGTGGGCCAGGTGATGCGCACGCTGCTCGACGAGCGCGATTTTCCCGGCGCCGGTGGTGAGTTGAAGGTGCGGTTCTTCGCCTCCGCACGATCTCAGGGCCGCAAGCTGCCGTTCCGGGGTCAGGAGATCGAGGTCGAGGACGCCGAGACGGCCGATCCCACCGGGTTGGACATCGCGTTGTTCTCGGCGGGCGGGGCCATGTCAAGGGTTCAGGCGCCGCGGTTCGCGGCTGCTGGGG
>JALHRH010000493.1 GCA_022841565.1 Mycobacterium sp.
CTGGTCGCGATCTTCCGGACGCTGGGCTTTCTGGTGCTTGCCCATGTGCGGCGCCCGCAACCGGACATCGACCCGGCCTGGACGCCACCGGTAACCGTGATCATCCCCGCGTTCAACGAAGGCAAGGTGATCGAGACCTGCATCAACTCGATCCTGGCGAACAGTTACCCCGACATCCGCGTCATCGTGGTTGATGACGGATCCGTGGATGACACCGCCGATGTCGTTGGTGCGATGGCGGCGCGCGACCGCCGGATCTGGCTGGTTAGGCAGGACAATTCCGGCAAATGGGCGGCTGCCAACACCGCGCTGCGCTATGTCATGACCAAGTACTTCATCGTGCTCGATGCCGATTCAGTCCTCGAGCCTGACGCGATCAGCTGGCTGGTGCAGCCGTTCGCTTCCGACAAGGTCGGGGCGGTTTCGGGGATCGTCGAGGTCGGCAATCCGAAGAACTGGCTGACCGCCTGCCAGAACCTGGAATACCTGGTCAGCCAGAACATTCAGCGCCGCGCGTTCGAGACGTTCAATGGCATCTTCGTGGTGCCGGGGGCGATCGGTGCCTGGCGCACCGATGCCGTGATCGCGGCGGGGCTGTTTTCTGGCGAAACGATCACCGAGGACGCCGACCTGACCTTGGCCGTGCATCGCGCCGGCTACAGCGTCGTGATGGCCGAAAAGGCGCGCGCCTTTACCGAAGCACCGGAAAAGCTTTCCGCCTTCAATTCGCAGCGCCTGCGCTGGACGCTGGGCATGTTGCAGGTGTCGTGGAAGCACCGCCGGGCAATCAGCGAAGGCCACCCGGTCGGCTTTGTCTCGATCATCGACGCGATCTGGTTCAGCGTGATGACGACCATCCTGTCGCCATTGGTAGACCTGGTCCTAGTGATCCTGGTCGCGATCATGGCATCGCGCCTGATGATGGGGCAGCCGGTGATGTCTGACGGTGCGCTGGCGCTTATGGTCGGGTATCTTGGGCTGACGGTGCTGGATATCCTGAACACGCTTGCCACCTTCCGCTTCGAACGGCGATTCAGTCTGGGGCTGTTGCTGCTGACCCCCCTGCTGCGGTTCGGCTACCGCCAGCTATTGTACATCGCCACCTTGCGGGCGACGTGGCGAGCCATTACCGGACGGCTGACGGCATGGAACAAGCTGGAGCGGACCGGAGCGATGAACGACAGGCACAAGATCGGAGCGGCAGGCACGAGCCGCCCGTTGACTCTGCGGACCTGAGGCATGACCTCCGACAGCTACCGGCCGGAAATCGACGGGTTGCGGGCGCTGGCCGTGATGCCGGTGATCTTTTACCACCTCTCCGCAGGCTTGGTGCCGGGCGGATTTCTGGGCGTCGACGTGTTCTTCGTCATCTCGGGCTATCTGATCACACGCCTGCTGGTGGCCGACCTTGGCCGCGACCAGTTCAGCCTTTGGCGGTTCTACGAACGTCGCGCGCGCCGCATCCTGCCCGCCCTGTTCGTCGTGATCGCGGCTTGCGTGCTGCCTGCGGCGGCCTTCATGCTGCCCGGACAACAGGCTGATTTCGGCTTTGCCGTGCTGGCTGCGGTCGGGTTCGTGTCGAACCTGCTCTACTATGGCTCGACCGGCTATTTCATGGCCTCCGCCGAAATCAAGCCGCTGCTGCACACTTGGTCGCTGGCGGTCGAGGAGCAGTTCTATCTGTTCTTTCCGCTGCTGTTGCTTGGGGTGTGGCGCCATGCCCGCACGTGGCTTCTGGCGGTGCTGGCAGCGATCGGGCTGGCCAGTGTCGCCGTGGCGGCGTGGCTGGCCTACAGCGACCCGGCCGCCGGGTTCTACCTGTTGCCCGCCCGCGCATGGGAGTTGATGGCGGGCTCGTTGGTCGCGGTGGTGGCGCGGCAACCTGGCAAGACCCTGGCCGAAGCCAGTGCCATTGCGGGGCTGGCGCTGATTGCCCTCGCCTATGCTTTTCCGTCCGGTGCGACGGTCCTGGGTCTGTCGGCGCTCTTGGCGGTGATCGGTGCTGCGCTCTTCATCTGGGCGGGAAGCGGCACACTGGCCGCGCGGGCGCTGTCGTCCGGCCCGCTGCGCGGGATCGGCCTGATCAGCTACAGCGCCTATCTTTGGCATTGGCCGCTTCTGGCGTTCTGGCGGCTGCGCGGCGGTGGCGAGATGACCTTGGTATTTGGGGTTTGTCTGGTCACGGCCACGCTGGCGCTGGCAACACTGACATATGTCTATGTAGAGCGGCCGTTCCGCAACCACGGCCCATCGGCCCGGTTTCCGACCCGGGCGCTCGTCCCGTTCCTGACCAGCGGGGCGGTGGTGCTGACGCTGTTTGGCCTGCTGCCGCTCATGCCAGGAGGGGCCGGCGCGGGGCGAGAGGCTGCCACGGTCGAAGCGCGTCTGGCGACCAACTTCGGGCTGAGCCAGACCTGCGAGGGCGCGTTCACCCTGGACCCGGCCTGCCGCACCTCGGACCAGCCGGAAATCCTGCTTTGGGGTGACAGCTACGCCATGCACCTTGCGCCGGCGATCGTTGCGTCGGGCGATTGGGGCGGGATGATCCAGATGACCAAGTCAAGCTGCGCGCCTGTCCTTGGCTTGTCCATCGCGCCCGAGGATTACGAGGCGACGTGGTTCGAAGGCTGCCTGCGGTTCAATGACGAGGTGTTCGCCTGGCTCGCGGGGGCCAGCACGGTTCGCACTGTCGTGCTGTCGACCAACTTCCGGATGCTCACCAACGACCTGCGCCGACCCGACGGCAGCACGATTCCCGTCGTGGGCGCCGAAGCTGCGGTGCGCGTCGCCCTGCTGGACACGGTGAAGAAAATTCGCGCCCTCGGCAAGGACGTGGTGATGGTCTCGCCCACTCCCACGAACGGTGCAGACATCGGTCAGTGCCTGGCTGCGGC
>JALHRH010000494.1 GCA_022841565.1 Mycobacterium sp.
AGATCATCGAGCAGTCCGTGCGCTCGCTGGGCATTTCCGCCGACTGCGCAGCACAGAGCTGGGACGTGCTCGCCCGGTTCGGCAACATGCTGAGCGTATCGCTGATCTACGTGCTGGAGATGATGGTGCGGCAAGGCGAGCGGACCAAACAAATCTCGACGGGCATAGCGTTCGCGTTCGCGCCGGGGGTCACCGTCGAGGGCATCCTCTTCGACATCATCCGGTGGTCGTCATGAGGAACCGTGTTCTGTATCGATCTTTGATGACCGACAACATGCGGTGGGACGCGCTGAAGCTACGAGCCGGCGACATCATCATCACGACGCCCTCCAAGTGCGGGATGACCTGGACGCAGCGCTTAGTCTCCTTGCTCGTCTTCGACGGGCCCGAGCTGCCGGGGCCGTTGTCGACGGTGTCGCCGTGGTTCGACCAGACGATCCGGCCGCTCGACGAGGTTGTCGCGGTCCTGGAGGCGCAGAACCACCGTCGGTTCATCAAGACCCACACGCCGCTGGACGGTCTGGTGCTTGACGATCGTGTGACGTACCTCTGCGTGGGACGCGATCCGCGTGATGCGGCGGTATCAATGCTGTTCCAAACCGCCAACATGGACCGAGACAGGCTGCGGGCACTGCACGACGCCGCCGTACCCGCCCCGCATCGACTCGGCCCGCCCGGACCCGAACGCGTGGAGCAGCCCGCCGAACGCGGCACCGTGGAGGAGTTTCGGGCTTGGATGGAGGGACCGGCCCATCCGCCCCCAGGAGTGGGGTTCGCGCCCCCGAAGGGAATCGGCACCTTGGCCAACATCCTCGACCAATTCGGCAAGACCTGGGAACGGCGGCATCTGCCCAATGTCGCACTGTTCCACTACGCCGATTATCAGCAGGATCTGGTAGGCGAAATGAAAAGGCTTGCCGCGGTCCTCGGTCTCGATGTCAGTCACGATCGGGCACGGGAGTTGGCGCAGTACGCTTCGCTCGGTGCGATGCGCTCACGTGCGGCAGAAGTAGCGCCGAATACCACCGACGGCATCTGGCGCAGCAATGAACGCTTCTTCCGCAAGGGCGGCTGCGGGGAGTGGCAACACTATTTCGGCCATGCCGAGTACCGGCGTTATAACGACCGCATCAACCGGCTCGCCGCGCCAGACCTGCTCTCCTGGGCGCATGAAGGTCGCCGGGGGTGCGACCTGGCCGGTCCCGATGACCGCACTGGATGAGCTGGTTGAATGAATGCGTGGCCGCACATTCTTTCGGCAACGCGAAAACTGGAATGTTTCCAAATGGCATTTCGGCCAATTTGTAAAGCTACTTGACAGGCACTGAGTAGATTATCGCTGTTTTATAACGTTTCAATTTCTGATACATAACGTACCGTTCAATTCCGTCCAATCTCTATACGCTGCACTGATCGCACGCGTGTCAACGCCGTGAGCATTCGCTCTTGCTGATTGTCGCGCGAAAGTAGATATGCCTCACAAAAATGTCGCCCGTAAATGGTTTGGAGGACAGCAATGTCGTACGTGGTGGCGGTACCACAGGTGTTATCCGCGGCAGCGGTGGATTCGGCCGGGATCGGGTTGTCGGTGGCCGCTGTCAATGCGACGGTGGCGGATGCGACGACCGGCGTGCTGGCTGCCGGCGCCGACGAGGTATCGACAGCCATCGCGGCGTTGTTCGGGGCGCATGGCCAGGCGTATCAAACGCTCAGCGCGCAGGCCGAGGCGTTTCATGCGCGATTTGTTCAGCTCTTGACTGCCGGCGCGCAATCCTATGCGACCGCCGAGGCCGTGAACCTGTTCTCGCTGCAAAGCCTGGAGCAAAATCTGCTGAACGCGGTGAACGCGCCGACCCGGTCGTTGTTGGGCCGCCCCCTGATCGGCAACGGAGCAGACGGCGCGCCGGGTACCGGCGCCGACGGCGGGGCCGGTGGTCTTTTGTACGGCAACGGCGGGGCCGGTGGGTCCGGCGGATCAGGTCAAAAAGGCGGCAATGGTGGCGCCGCGGGCCTGATCGGAAACGGTGGTGCAGGCGGCGTCGGCGGTGCGGGCGTCAATGGTGCACTCGGCGCGGCCGGCATGGCCGGCGGCGCGGGAGGTAACGGCGGTGCCGGTGGATGGCTGTTCGGCAACGGCGGGATAGGCGGTGACGGCGGGAGCGGTGGTAAAGGCGGCAGCAGTTCTGGCACGCCCGGTGTCGGCGGCCTCGGCGGTGCGGGCGGAGCCGGCGGTTCCGCGGGTCTTATGGGCGAAGGCGGGGCCGGGGGGGCCGGCGGCACCGGCGGCGCCGGTGGCAATGGCACTACCTCCGCCGCGACCGCTGGCGGCGCTGCCGGGGCTGGTGGGGGCGGCGGAGCTGGTGGTCATGGCGGGCAGCTGTGGGGCAACGGGGGGGCCGGCGGGCATGGGGCCGGCGGTGGGCAGGGTGGCGCAACCCACGCGTTCAGTGACGTCGGCGGTATTGGTGGGGCAGGCGGGATCGGCGGTTCTGGTGGGGATGGCGGACTGTGGGGACATGGCGGTGCCGGTGGGCAGGGCGGCGTCGGCGGCGCAGGGGGTGTAGGTGGCCCCCTCTTAACCGGCGGTGGTGGTGGCGGGGGTGCTGCCGGCACGGGTGGGGCCGGCGGGAACGGCGGATGGCTGTACGGCAATGGCGGGCCCGGCGGGCCGGGTGGAAACGGCGGGCAGGGCACTGCATCCTTCGGCTTTGGCCCGGGCGGAGCTGGCGGCGCTGCCGGAGCGGGTGGGGCTGGCGGGGTCGGCAGACTGTGGGGCCACGGTGGGGACGGCGGGAATGGTGGGGTCGGCGGACTGGGTGCGAACAACTCGGGCACCGGCGGCGCCGGCGGTCGTGGCGGCATGGGCGGCGCCGCCGGAGCCGGGGGAC
>JALHRH010000495.1 GCA_022841565.1 Mycobacterium sp.
TGTCGCCTGCCAGGGTGATGGGACCACTGGTTTGCCATGAGTATGGGACCAGTTCGTCTTCCGGTCGCGGGCCGTGTTGATGGTGACTGACGGAGTCGTTGCCGGTCAATGCGAGGTGGTCGGCGGTGTCGGCTTTGGCTTTTGACGTTGACGGTAGGACGGGCCTTCGACGACGAGTTCGTAGGCTGCTGATTGCAGCCGGTCGATCGCCGATTGCGCCAGTAGCGGGTCGGCCATCATGGTCAGGATCTCGGGTGGTTCGCGGTTACTGGTGATGATGGTGGAGGCTTTGCGGTGGCGTTCGACGATCAGTTCGTAGAAGTCGGTGGTCTCGGTGGCTTCGAGGCGGTGCAGCGCAAGGTCGTCGATGATCAGCAGTTCGATGCGGTGCAGTTTGCGCATCTCGTCTTCGTAGCTGCCGTCTAGGCGTGCCCCGCGTAGGCGTTTGAACAGTTTGTCAGCACGTTCGGTGTGTACGCTGTGGCCGCGGCGGACGGCGATGTGTCCTAATGCGTTGGCCAGGAATGTCTTTCCCACTCCGACCGGTCCCATGATGAGCACGTTGTAGGCGTCGGCGACAAACCGCAGCGAGGTCAGCTCGGCCCACAGTTGTTGGTCGAAGCTGACTGCGGCCGAGTCGTCCCAGGCTTGTAGCTGCATGGCGGGATCGAGGTGGGCGGCCTTGGCTCGCCGGGCCGCCGAGTCGCGGTCGCGGCGGGTGACCTCGTCGACGAACAGCAGTTCCAGGAAGTCGTGGTGTGGCATCCGGTTGGTGCGGGCCAGTGCGAGGCGTTCAGGGAGGGTGTCGAGCAGCTGACCGAGCTTGAGGCGGCGCATCAACGTTTTGAGTTCCCCGGAAACTTCGATCGGCTTGACCGCCGGTGCGGCATCAGGGCGGCCCGGGCTCATGAGGGCCTCCGGACCGCGAATTCCGAACTCTCGCGCACGAATCGGGACGCCTGACCGGCGGGTTTGGGTAGTAGCGGTAGTTGTTCACCGCTGCCACGAGTGCAGATCCTCTCGATGAGCCCGACGTCGATGACCTCGGCGTCCAGGGCACGCCGGCAGGCGTCGTCGACCGCGGCGGGGCCGTGGCGGCGTACCAGCCCGAGCAGGCGGTAGACCTGCCGCATCTTGGTCCACGGCAGTGGATGCTCGAGTACCGCCGACGCGTAGGTGCCCACGTGGGTGCCGTGGGCGGCAGCCTTGGCCGCCAGGTTGGTGATGTCGCGCATGGCGTAGATCGACACGTCTGCGGGCAGATTAGCCGGATCGGTGTGCCGGCGTCCCGGCGCCATCAGCGGGTGGACCTTGATCAGCTCCCCGCGCCAGTACAGCTTCACCGAGTGACCATCGGCGCGGGCGTCGATGCGCGAGCCGACGAGTTCTCCAGGCACGCTGTAGAGCGCTTTGGCGACCTGCACATGCCGATCCGGGGCCACCTTCGGGTGCGTCCAGACCGGGACGTCGAACGCAGTGTCAGGCGCCGGCTTGAGCGCCGGGAGCTCGTCGGTGGCGAACACCTCGGCAGGCCGCAATCGGGTGGTGCCATGGATGCGCATCCCGGCAGTGTTGGCGCACCAGTGTTGAGCCCGGTTGCGGCAGTCATCGAGATCGCGGAACTGTTCTCCAGCATAGAAACTCGACCGCACATAGCTCACCATGCGCTCCACCCGAGGCTTATCGCGCGGGCTGCGGACCCGCGCCGGGTCGATCGCGAACCCACGGGACTGGGCATACTCGCGGAAGGAATCATTGAGCCGCGGCGCGACCGCATCAGCCGTGGTGACGATGGCTTTCATATTGTCCGGGATCACCACCGCGAACACCCCAGCGAAGAACGCCCACGCCGCTTCGAAACCCGCGATCACATCAGCCAAACTCTGGCGGTAGGTCGGCCAGACGAACATGTGCCGCGAATACACCGCAGTGAAGATCAACCCGTGCACCACGCGGCGCCGCCCATCGCCAGCATCGGTGAGCACGCCGAGTCGGCCGAAGTCGACCTGTACCTCAGCACCGGGCTCACAGTCAGCCACCGGCACCGTGGTCTGTCGGCGACCAAAGTCCAACTCCGTTGTGGCATAACGATTCAACGTCCGATACGACACCACCACACCACGCCGACCCAACAAGGTGTGGACCTTGGTCAACGTCAGCCCGGATTTGAGCCACGCCTTGATCTGCTCATGCTCGGCGGCAATAGTCTCCCAGGCCAGGCTCTTACCGTTGGGCCGCTGCGCACGCACCCCGGCGATCACCGACGCGATCAACTCATCGGTGAGCTGATCATCTCCGCCATCGCGATCCAAGCCACACGCCTGTGCTCGATCGACATACCGGCGCACCGTCTTGCGATCGGTAGCCGATAACCGGGCCACCTCCCGCAACCCCAACCCCTGCAGCCACAGCCGCAGCATCTCCACAATCTCGATCACCGACACCTCCCGGTAGCTCATCTGGCCAATACAGCGGCCCAACAACCGGAAGATCCCCACGCCACGCCGGGGTGGTCCCATAACTGGCAAAACACCAGCCAGGTGGTCCCATCAATGGCAAACAGGTGGTCCCATACTCATGGCAAAACCAGCCCTGAAGTGGTCCCTTTCACCTGGCAACCGACAGTTAACGCCTACCGATAGTCGTGCGGGGTATGTCTGGTCGCGGTTTGTTGCGGGTCTGGGGGCAGCGTGCTGCCTAGCCGCGATTACCGCGTTATTCACCTTCTCAATCTTGAACGGCCAGAAGGCCGAAGCCCTGTTGACCGGCGTTCAGCATGAGCACTATGGCGGCGTTGGCGGTGAGGATGTGGGGGTATGAATTGACCCCGCCGGGCGGTGTCCGGCGGGGTCGGTGGTGTTCAGG
>JALHRH010000496.1:0-2086 GCA_022841565.1 Mycobacterium sp.
ATGGGTCTTGCCGGTGCCGGGCGGGCCGAGCAGGACGACGTTGCGAGCCTCTGCCAGCCAGCCGCCGCCTTCGAGGCGGGCGATCTGGGCGCGGTCGAGGGCGGGTTGGGCGGTGAAGTCGAAGTCGGTGATCGTCTTGATCGCCGGGAACCCGGCATACCGAATGCGTTGGCGTGCTCCGGATTCAGCCCGAGCATTGGATTCCACCGCCAACACCGCGGCCAGATAGTCCTCCAATGACCACGCCGCAGCACGGCCTTGCTCGGCGAGGCGGGCGTAGTGCCCGGCGATGCGCGGTGCCTTCAACAGCCGGGACTGATGGGCGATGAGCTTGTCGACCTCACCCGGCACCGGGGTGCGCTTGGCGGGAGCCATCAGGCGACCTCCCCAGTCCCGAACACTGCGTCGTAGGCGCCCAGATCAGCGACTTCGACATCGATCTCCAACCGGTCCTCGGTGCCCGTTCGTCGGTGCAGATACTGTTGACGCAGGACCGACGCCGCATTGACGTGTGCCGTATCGGATGCCAATCCGTTTGCACCCCAGAGTCTTTCATGATCTGCGACTAAGCGGTCGCCGCAGTGGGCGCGGACGCGGTCCAAGGTGGCGGTCACGGTGATCATCCGGCCGATCGCCTCGGGATGCACCGAATAGGCACTCGAGGTCAGCGCCACGTAGTAGTCGCGGCCCAACCGGGTGCTCACCGTGGTTCCGGTCGTTGGTGCGACCGGGGGCAGCGTGGCCATCGCCACCCGGTCGGCGATCAGCGCCTCGGCCGGGATCAGCCTGGTGGTGGCATGGCGACGCACGTTGGCCACCGTGGTCAGCCAATCGGTGAGTTGGGCGTTGAAGTCGGCCGGCGAAGTGAAGCTCCGGCCGGGCAGAAACGACGTTCGGCAGTAGCCGTTGGCCCGCTCGACCACACCCTTGGTTTCGGGGTCATAGGGTCGGGCCTGGATCAGCCTGGTGCCCAGCACTCCGCAGAAACCGGACACGCCTTGAGCGAGGCGGCCACGTTGGCCGATGCCGGACTCGTTGTCCCACAGCAGTGTTCGAGGAACAGCACCAATATTATTGGAGAGCAGCTGCCACATCCCGGCCAGTAGGTCCCCGGTGATCCGCGATGGGAGCATCGCCGCGGCGATGAACCGTGAATACGCCGCCACCATCACTAGCACTGGGAACGACCGCAGCACTCCGGCGTGATCGGGCACCAGTTGGCCGGGGAACCAAAGGTCGCACTGCACCTGTTCACCGGGCAGATGCACCAACCGGTCACACGGGTCGGCCGGGGCGTACTCAGGACGGATCCGGGCCACGTTCTCCCCGAACCACGAATGCCCGCCCGTCCAACCGACCCGGTCGGCGATCACCGTAGCCGGCATTGACGGGTACTCCCGGAGCAGCGCCCGAACCGCCGGCTCGACCTGCGCCCACGCCGACGACGCCACCGGCGCTCGTTCGTAGCGTGGTGGTGACTCCGAATGCACCGCGTTGGCCACGGTGTTGCGCGACAGCTTCAGCCGCCGCGCGATCTCAGCCTGCGACAACTTCTCCGACCGATACAACCGGCGGATCTCGGCCCAGTCCTCCAAAGTGATCACTCTCCAATCAGAAGGGTGCTCACTTTTCGACCGGAATCACCTGCTCACTTTTCGACCGGAACTGACAGAGCCGACGTGTGTGGGGTGCGCTACCGCACCGCATACAACTTCGGATACTCACTGGCACTGTGGGATTGCGACGACAGGATCGCGATCGTTCAAGATAGCGGCGGCACACTTCAAGACCTCCCGCTAACGGACCCCCGCGTATTGAGACGCTTACAGGTCGAAATGCGTAAACGCCGAATCGAAGTCACCACCGGTCGCAGAAACCGAATGCACAATATGTCAGCGCGCCTGACCCACGCCCGCTAAGCAGGTCCCCGCACTTGACAGACCTGTCGGTTGCCGCGATCCTTGCGTCCGCGTTCGAGCTCCAGCTGCCTAACACAGCAGACTCGTGTTCCAGTCGCCTTCAGAGTTGCGCTCGGCGGCGGTGGCGTACCGCGATCTAGACGCTGTCGGCGGTCTGACCGCGCCGC
>JALHRH010000496.1:2096-2859 GCA_022841565.1 Mycobacterium sp.
CATCTCGAGCACCGGCGGCGTCACGACATTGACCTGCATAGAAAGTTCCACCGTGATCGGTGCGCTCGCGCGATTGGTTTGACAGTCCGTCGCGTTCATCCGGCTGCCCGCGTACTTGGCACCGCCGATGTTCGTAGGTGAAGGGTTGGTCGACGGAGAACTGGCACCTGATATAGACGACGTCGGCGGCCACCTGTGTTGTTGTCATCGCACCCGCCAGTGTCGGTGCGGCGGCAGCCGCCCCACGAAGTGCGGTGTACACATGTTTCCTCCCGCGTGTGTTGTCGGGGTTGGGCTGTGCGGTGGCGAGGAGGCTGCTTGTGGCCGTTTCGCCGCGGGGCACGCGATGCCGGATCCCCTTCGGGTGGACTTGAGTTCCGCGGTCGTCACCTCCGCAAAGCCATCGACAGACACCGCCTTACGCGGGACGGGTCAGGAGGCGTACTGGCGGGTCGGCGTGATCGGCCCCCACACGCCGCGGGAGACCAACTCCCCCGTCAGTTGCTGGTACTGCGAAGGCGCAATGAACTGGTCGCGCGTCAGAACGTAGCCGCTGAACCCCGTGGGATCGCTGACCAGGACCCAGCTGTAGTCGGGGGCGTTCGCGACGATGATGTAGTTGCCCGTCGGGGCGCTGAGGCTGAACGGCAGTTTGAAAGGCAGGAAGCTGACGTCCAGCGCGGTGTTGGTGGCGTTGAGCGGCACCGCGGACCCGGTGATCGACGACAGTGGGCCGCGGTCGAAAAAGTAGTTGCCCGAATTC
>JALHRH010000497.1 GCA_022841565.1 Mycobacterium sp.
CTTCGTCCAACAAGCAGTCGATTGCCGTCGCCGCTTCGAGCCGGGCCAGATGCGCTCCGACGCAGAAGTGCAGACCGTGACCGAAGGCGAGATGCCCGGTGGCGTTGCGGCGGATATCCAAGCGGTCCGGGTCGTCGAACTTGGCCGGATCTCGGTTGGCCGCGGCGTAGAACAGCAATATCTTTGCGCCCGTGGGGATTACCGTTTCGCCGATCCGATACTCGGCGGTTGCCGTTCGGGTCACCCATTGCACCGGCGACCCCCAGCGGGCCGTCTCCTCGATGGCCGCGGGAAGCAGGCTGCGGTCAGCCTTCAGTTCCGCGAACAAGTCCGGGTCCTGCGCCAGCTGCACGAGAAGCACGCCCAACAGGTTGGTCGTCGTTTCGTTGCCGGCTACCAGCAGAAGCAGCACGTAGAGAAAGGCCTCGTGACCCGACAGGTCGCCGGCGGTGATCGCCGCCTGTAGGCGACTCAGCAGATCGTCGGCGGGATATGTTGCCCGCAAGCGCAATTCGGAGTCGGTAAAGCTGCGCAACCGCAGATAAGCCTGCATCGCCGAGCCCATCAGGCGCACGATCTCCGGAAGTGATCGGGGGCTGAACATCTGCGCGAACCGCTCCGACACCGAACGGAATGCCGGCCACTGTTCCCGCGGAATCCCGAGGATCTGCGCGATAACGTTGATCGGCATCGGGATCGTCAACGCCGGCACCAGGTCCACGACATCGCCGCTTGTCAGACCGGAGATCGCGGCGCGGGCCAGTTCACGGATGTCGGTTGTCCATGCTTGGACCGCGCGCTTGCTGAACACCGGGGCGACGATGTGCCGCAACCGGGTGTGATCCGGCGGATCGGTGAAGATGACCATGCTGGCCACGAACGAGCGCAGCATGATGCCATCTCTTGAGGTGAAAGCGGCGTTGTCTCGGACGATGGTGTGGACGTCGTCGTATCGCCCGAGCATCCACACTCCGAGTCGTTCGTTGACCATGACGGGGTGTTCTCGTAAGCGCCGCAGTTCGGGATACGGGTCGGCGATGTTGCGGGGGAGCGTGGGATCGAACGCGGAGCGCGGGATCGATGCTGGCGCCGAGTCCGGCCGGGGGCGACGTAGGTCGCGGTACCCGCCGGTGGCGACCGGTCGCCATAGGTCGGCCAGGGAGCTTCGTGCCGCCGAGACGAGAGCCAGTGGTGCGGGCCTGAGCAGATTGGTCGCCATGGCTATGACGGTAGGGCCAGGCTCGGCCTGGGCGTAATGGTTGATTCAGACAGAGTTTCGATCCTTTCGGACGCCCACGCAGTGCCGTCCGTCCGGCCCGGGACGTGCTTGGTTGGCGGGGGGGCGGGGCGGGGCGGGCGCTTCGTGGGCCGAGCCGCGGGTCTCTCAAGTTGTGGATCCGTGCCGGTGGCCAGCGAGGCGCGGCCGGCCTCCCGGGCCTCGGTTTGTCGGCGACGCCGCCGCGCGGGTTGGGATCCGCCAGACGATTCCTTCGGTGTTGAATTCCGTCGAGATGAGTGGAGGTCATCTGGAGGTCATCAGTCGTAACGACGATAATTGTCGCGCCGAATTCGGGTTAATGGCGAATGCACAACTGTGGGCTAAGCGGTTGTGTGACGCGTGTTAATTGATACTCGACCGTCGTCAATGCCGTCAAAGCAAGATCGGTAGGGTCCCGGCCCCGGTCCGTCACCCCGTGCTGTGTAGGAGCGAAAACGACTACCTCCAATGCTAATTGGAGTTCCGTTCTAAAACATATGGGGCTGGCGAGGCGAGCATCCCAAGCGCCGTTCGGTGGTCTCGACGATCAAACTTGAGGATTCTTGGTTCAAATTTGAGGTGGCGAAGGACTTCCGTGTGCTGCGCGCCGAGGGGTACATTTGTTTAGCTTTTTCGGCCCCTCAGTAAGGAGGGCGGGTTCAATGTCGTCTCTAATGGTTGCGCCGGATATGGTAACGGCGGCTGCGCAGGATGTGGCGCGGATCGGTGCCGTGGTGGGCGCGGCGAATGCGGCAGCCGTGACGCAGACGACATCGGTGGTGGTGGCGGCCGCTGACGAGGTGTCGGCGGCGATCGCGGCGCTGTTCGGGGCATATGGGCAGCAGTATCAGCAGCTCGGCGTGCAGGCAGCGGCATTGCATGAGCAGTTTGTGCAGGCGTTGACGGCGGGTGCGGGGGCTTATGCGGCCGGTGAGGCGGCGAGCGCGTCGCCGTTGCAGGCGCTGGAGCAGGGTGTGTTGGGGGTGATCAATGCGCCGACCAATCTGCTGTTGGGGCGTCCATTGATCGGGGACGGGTCAAATGGGGCGGCGGGCACGGGGCAGGCCGGTGGTGCGGGCGGGATCCTGGTGGGCAATGGCGGTAACGGCGGCTCCGGGGCGCCGGGTGGGGCGGGCGGGGCAGGTGGGTCCGCGGGGCTTGTCGGGCAAGGTGGGGCCGGCGGAGTTGGCGGGCTGGTGTGGGCGGGGTCGGCGGTGTGGGTGGGGCAGGTGGCAACGGCGGGTGGTTGTGGGGTTCGGGCGGGGCCGGTGGTGTGGGCGGAACGGGCGCGGCGGGCGGCTTCGCTGGTGGTGCTGGAGGAGCCGGCGGCAGCAACGGGCTGTTCGCCGGCGTCGGGGGAGCCGGCGGAGCCGGCGGAGTGGGCGGTACCGGGCCGCTCGGTGGAACCGGCGGGACCGGCGGCGCCGGCGGCGTTAATCGGGCGTTGGTAGGCGGGGTTGCGGGCATCGGTGGAGCAGGTGGGACCGGTGGCGCCGGCGATCTGGGCACCGCGGGCCTAGCCGGCCCCGGCATCGCCGGGCCTGGCGGGACCGGTGGCGCGGGCGGGGCGGGTGGTGCCGGCGTCGCCAA
>JALHRH010000498.1 GCA_022841565.1 Mycobacterium sp.
GCGGCCAACGTCAACCAGATCTACCATCCCGCCCACGGCTCGGTGGTCGCCGTCCCGGAGATCACCAGCTTCGCCAACCCGATGCAGTTCATCTGCAGCTCAGTGCAGGCCGGCAGTCGGCTGGGTTACCAGGAATCCGCCGAACTTTGCGCGCAGTATTTGGCGCCGGTGCTGGACGCGATCAAATTCAACTACTTCCCGTTCGGATTGAACGCGTTCAACACCGCCGAGATCCTGCCCAAGCACGTCGCGTACTCCGAACCACGGTTGCAGCCGCCCAACGGATATAAGGACACGACCGTCCCGGGTATCTGGGTGCCGGACACGCCGACGTCGCACAAGAACACCCAGCCGGGCTGGATTGTGGCGCCCGGGATGCAGGGCCAGCAGGTCGGTCCGATCACGGCGGGTCTGATGACCCCGGAGTCGCTGGCCGAACTGATGGGTGGACCCGACATTCAGCCGGTGCAATCCACCTTGCAGACACCGCCGGGACCGCCCAACGCCTATGACGAGTACCCGGTCCTGCCGCCCATTGGTCTGCAGGCCCAAGTACCCGTGCCTGCGCCTGCGCCGGGGCCCGGGGTGGTCCCGGGGCCGGTGGCTCCGACGCCCGCGGCACCAGGGCCGGCCGCCGCGGTCGGCGCACCGCTGCCAGCTGAGGTAGGAGGGGGTCAGTGATCAGCACGCTTGGCAAGTTCGGCCGGGGTACCTGGCGAGGGCTGGTGCTGCTGCTGGCCGCCGTGATGCTGAGTTCCTGCGGCTGGAAAGGCATCTCCCAGGTCGCGATTCCGGGAGCGCCGGGCAGTGGCAGCGACGCATACACCGTGTATGCCCAGGTACCGGACACGCTGGCCATCAACGGCAACAGCAAGGTGCTGGTCGCCGACGTTGAGGTGGGCTCGATTCGCAAGATCGAGCTGAAGAACTGGATTGCCACCTTGACGCTGGGGCTGAATAAGGGCATCAAGCTCCCGAAGAACGCCCTGCTCAAGATCGGTCAGACCAGCTTGCTGGGGTCGCAGCACGTTGAGTTGATAGCTCCCGAGAAACCGTCGACGGAACTGCTACGCAACGGCGACACCATCCCGCTGAAGAACTCGTCGGCCTATCCCAATATCGAGCAAACGCTGGCGGTCGTCTCGCTGATCCTGCGCGGTGGCGGCATCCCCAACCTGGAAGTGCTGCAGAACGAGATCTACGCAATCTTCCACGGCCGCGCCGATCAGATCCGCGGCTTCCTCAACAAGCTCGACACGTTTACCCGCCAACTCAACGAGCAGCGCGATGACATCACCCGGGCCATCGACTCGACGAACCGCCTGCTGACCTATGTGGGTAACCGCAACGACGTACTGGAGCGCGTGCTGACCGACTTCCCGCCGCTGATCAAGCACTTCGCGGAAACCAAGAATTTGCTGATCAACGCCGTCGACTCGGTCGGCCGGTTGAGCCAGGCTACGGACCGTTACCTGTCAGAAGCACGGGGGCCGTTGAACACCGACTTGCAGGCGCTGCAGTGCCCGCTGCGGGAACTCGGCCGTGGCTCGCCGTACTTGATCGGCGCGCTGAAGCTGATCCTGACGCAGCCGTTTGACATCGACGCGGTGCCGAAGATCTTCCGCGGCGACTACCAGAATGTGTCGGCCACGATCGACGCGACCTACAGCGCCGTGGACAACGCGGTGCTGACGGGTACCGGCTTCTCCGGAGCATTGCGGGCGCTCGAACAGTCGTTCGGGCGGGACCCGGAGACGATGATCCCCGACGTCCGGTACACATCGAACCCCAATGACGCGCCGGGCGGACCACTGGTGGAAAGGGCGGAGCGGGGCCAATGCTGACACCCTTCATCAAGCGCCAGCTATGGATGTTTCTGGCACTGACGGTAATTGCAATTTCGGTGCTGGGCGTCTACTACCTGCAGATTCCGACCCTGGTCGGGATCGGGCGCTACGAGCTCACGGCGAACCTGCCGGCCTCGGGTGGTCTGTACCCGACCGCCAACGTGACCTACCGCGGTATCACGATCGGCAAGGTCACCGACGTGGAACCGACCCCCGCCGGCGCCAGGGCGACGCTGAGCATCGACAGCCGCTACAAAGTCCCGATCGACGCCACCGCGAACGTGCACTCGGTGTCAGCTGTCGGTGAGCAGTACCTGGACCTGGTCTCGACCGGCAACCCCGGCAAGTACTTCGCTTCCGGCCAGACCATCACCAAGGGCACGGTGCCCAGCGAGATCGGCCCGGCGTTGGACACCGCCAACCGTGGCCTGGCGGCGTTGCCCAGCGAGAAGATCCCGAAACTGCTTGATGAGACGGCGCTGGCGGTCGGCGGTCTGGGGCCGGCCCTGCAACGGCTGGTCGACGCCACCCAGGCGATCGTGGGCGATTTCCGCACCCAGATCAACGACGTTAACGACATCATCCAGAACTCCGGTCCGATCCTGCAGAGTCAGGCCGATTCGGGCAGCGCTATCCAGCGCTGGGCGCGCAATTTGAATGCGCTGGCCGCCCAGACCGCACAGGAGGACCAGCACGTGCGCAGCGTGCTGACCCAGGCCGCTCCGACGGCCGACCAGGTGAGCGAGGTGTTCACCGACGTCCGTGACTCGCTACCGCAGACGCTCGCGAACCTTGAGGTCGTCTTCGATTTGCTCAAGCGGTACCACAAGGGTCTCGAACAAGTGCTCGTGTTCCTGCCACAGGGCGCATCGATCGCGCAGACCGTGGCCGCGCCGTTCCCGAACATGGCGGCCTTGGACCTCGCGCTGGCGATCAACCAGCCGCCGCCCTGTTTGACGGGCTTTATTCCGGCCGAGCAGTGGCGGTCGTTCGCCG
>JALHRH010000499.1 GCA_022841565.1 Mycobacterium sp.
CATGAGGTCGTCTGCGTCGCGCAGGGCGACGATGGCGTTCACGTCGGGGTTGGTCTCGGCGATCCGGTCCAGCGTCGCCTGCATCAGATCGGAGGGCGCCAGCGTCCGCTCGGCGATCCGCCGGGAAAGGGTGGTGGCAGAGAGATCGGTCAGGGTCATCGGGCGCGTCCAATGGGTTAGGGGGCCGGGTTTCGGCGCCGCAACGGGTTACATCTTCAGTTCGGTCCAATCAGCGGTCGGGTATTCCTGGCGCTTGCCGGGCGGCGCATTGCCGGCAGGCCAGACCCGATGTTCCGCGTGTCTGTCAGATGCGGGAAGCGGGAGCAGCTTTGAAAGACCGTTGTGACCGGGTGCTTGTTGGGCGTGAAGAATTCGCCCTCGCGGATGTCGAGGGGGAGGTCGTCCAGCGCGGACGGCGCTGCCCCCCGCCCCGAAGGCTTTGACGACAGGAGGGACGGATATGGTCACCTGGGCGGTCAATGGTCGCAAGCTCTCATAGCTGGTTTTCGGTCATGTTGCGGGCGGGTTCATGCGTATGCAAGCAGTTCCAGCGCTACAGTTTCGCCATCGGCGCGCGGCGGGCGGCCCAGGGGGCGGCCCGCTCGATTTCCGCACAAAGGGCGATCAGCTCCTCGTCGGCGCCGAACGGGGCGGCGAGGTGGATGCCGATGGGAAGGCCGTCTGACGACATGGCGGTGGGCAAGGAGGCGGCGGGCTGGCCCGAGGCATTGAAGACGGCGCAGAACGGGGAATAGGCGAAGACGCCTTCCGGGCCGCTGCGGTAGGCGACGTAATCCTCGGTGGCGTGGCTGAAGCGGCCAACGCGGGCGGGCGGTTCTGCGAGCGTGGCGGACAAAAGGATGTCGGGACCGCCTTCGAAATAGCCGGCCATCTGGCGGCCGAAGGCATGAATCTCGCCCACCGCTTGCAGGTAGCGGGTGGGGTGCAGGGTTTCGGCGTGGGCGAGCGCGCCGCGCCCGACGCCTTCGACAAGGTCGTCGGTCAGTGGGCGGCCCTTCAGGGCCGAGCGGATGCCAAGTGCGGTGCCGACGGCGACGATGTCAGTCCAGGCGCGCATCATCATCGGCACGTCAGCGGTGGGGCGGCCCGGCTCGACGTGGTGGCCGAGGCTTTCGAGGAGGCGGGCGGCGGCGTGGACGGCGTCGCGCACTTCGGGGTGGATCGGGTTGCCGGTGAGGGTGGTGTCGCAGAGTGCCACGCGCAGGCGGCGGGGCGGGCGGCTGATCGCCTGGGCATGGCCGCTGGCGAGGGGGGGTGCCCAGTAGGGTGCGCCGAGGTCAGCGCCTTCGCAGGCATCGAGCATGGTGGCGGTGTCGCGCACCGAGCGGGTGAGGAAGCCGTCGATCGCCATGCCGGCCCAGCCTTCGCCGGCATAGGGGCCGTCGGGCAGGCGGGCGCGGGTGGGCTTGAAGCCGAACAGACCGCAGGAGGACGCGGGGATGCGCACCGATCCGCCGCCGTCGGAGCCATGTGCAAAGGCGACGATGCCGGCGGCCACCGCCGCGCCCGCCCCGCCGGAGGAGCCGCCGGAGGTGTGGTCAAGGTTCCACGGGTTGCGGGTGGGGCCGCCGTAGACGGCGGATTCGGTCGCGGCACCGATGCCGCCTTCGGGGCTGGTGGTGCGGCCGAAGGTGACGACGCCGGTCGCCTTGATGCGGGTGAAGATCGCTGAATCGCCGGGGTATGTGGTGTTGCGCAGAAGGCGCGAACCGTTGTGCGAAGGGAACTCGCGGGCCTCGATGCCGAGGTCCTTGATCAGGAATGGCACACCGCGGAACGGGCCGGGTGGCAGGCCGTCGCCAATGGTGCGGCGGGCGGCGGCTTCGTTCATCAGGACGACCGCGTTGATCGCGGGGTTGCGCGTTTCGACGGCGGCGAGGGCCGCGTCAAGGAGTTCGGTCGGTGTCACCTCGCCCTTGGCCACAAGGCCCGCAAGCTCGGTTGCATCCGCCGCGCCAAGATCTCCGATCATCGTATCTCCCCAGAGTGCGGGGTCAGACTGGCAGTGCCGCAGGCCGAGCGCCACCTCAAAGCGACGCGACGGTGTCGGTTTTCCGCCCCAGGCGGGGCGCGAAACCCATCAGCCGTGAAGGTGCGCCGCCAGTTCACGGTAGAGATCCTCTGGCAGCAAAGGCTTCGGCAGGTAGCCGTCAAGTCCGTGTTCAAGGATCATCGCCTTCTGGGCCAGCATCGCGTCGGCGGTCATTGCTACGACCGGCACCCGAGCCGCCGCGCCTTGCATCGCGCGGATCGCGCAGAAGGTGGCGAAACCGTCGAGGTCGGGCATGTTCATGTCGAGAAGCACAAGATCCACCCGGTCACGCGCCAGGATTTCCAGCGCTTGCCTTCCACCGCCGGCCTCGATCACACGGGCGGACAGGCGCTGCAGTGCGACGGCGGCCACCAGTCGGTTGGTGGCGATATCATCGACGACGAGGATCGTGCGGCCGGTCAGATCGGGCGGTGGCATCGCGCCACCGTCAGCCTCGGGCGGAGCGGGCAGGGCGAGGACTGTCAGCCGGAAGGTTGCCCCCTCTGTCGCGGGAAGCAGCACGAGGTCACCCTGCATCTGGCGCGCCAGCGAGCGACTGATCGCCAGACCGAGGCCCGTTCCGGGCGCGGCAGGGCTGACCTTGCGGAACGGTTCGAACACCGCGTCGTGCAGCTCCGGGGGAATACCGGGGCCGGTATCGGAAACGTCGATCTGCAGATGGATGCCGACCTGCCGTGCCGAAAGCCGGATGCCACCGTCGTTGACGTGCTTGATGGCGTTGCTGACCAGGTTG
>JALHRH010000500.1 GCA_022841565.1 Mycobacterium sp.
ATCATGGGAATCAAACGATGCCTGGCGTGTGGCGATCCCTTCCCGCTGCGAACGCAGTCGCCCGACCAGAGCTACTGCTCCGCTCCTGAGTGCCAACGCCAGCGCCGCAAGCTGTGGCAGCGCGAAAAGCGCCAAACCGACGACGACTACCGCCAGAACCAGGCACGCGCACAGCGGAGGTGGCTCGACAGCCAGCCCGACTACTGGCAGCGGTACCGCGCCGAGCACCCGGACTACACCCAACGCAATCGCGAGCAACAGCGTGCGCGCAGCGCCACGCAACGCGTCGGCATGATTGCAAAGATGGACGCGTCAAAGCCCGCGCCGGCGCTGGCGTCCGGCACCTACCGACTCAGCGCGATCGCCCCCAAGGGCGTTGCAAAGATGGACGCGTGGATCGTCGAAATCACCGTGCTGACAAGCACTTGAGCGTGTTTGGCCGAGTTTGCAAAGAGACTACTCGATCGGCTTTTCGGGGCAACACTGTTACTGTTGTCGCACACGCCGCGACGCGCCTGCTCGCCTCCGTGCCGACCACCAACCTTCGCGCTGCCGACCGAGGCGTGCATCGGCGGCGACCGCCACTCCACCACCCCTCCAGGTGAGGCCCCCATGGACCCGGGCAACGACAACATCACTGAAGACGTGCCACCGCCCCCGCCACGAATGCGCGGGGCCGAGTACGTTCGCATGTCGACCGAGCACCAGCAGTACTCGACCGAGAACCAGGGCGACAAGATCCGTGAGTACGCCTCTCGTCGTGGCATCGAGATCGTCCAGACCTACGCCGATGAAGGAAAGAGTGGTCTGCGAATCGACGGCCGCCAGGCCCTCCAGCGCCTGATTGCCGATGTTCAGAACGGCCGCGCCGACTTCCGGATCATCTTGGTCTACGACGTCAGCCGATGGGGCAGGTTTCAGGACGCGGACGAGAGCGCGTACTACGAGTACATCTGCCGCCGCGCCGGCATTCAGGTCGCCTACTGCGCCGAGCAGTTCGAGAACGACGGCTCGCCGGTGTCGACCATCGTCAAGGGCGTCAAGCGCGCCATGGCCGGTGAATACAGCCGAGAGTTGTCGGCCAAGGTGTTCGCCGGCCAGTGCCGGCTGATCGAGCTGGGTTTCCGTCAGGGCGGTCCTGCGGGTTTTGGCCTGCGACGAACCCTGGTCGACGTGCAGGGCGCCGTCAAGACCGAGCTGGCGCGAGGCGAGCACAAGAGCCTGCAGACCGATCGCGTGATCCTGGTGCCCGGCCCCGACGACGAGGTCCGCATCGTCAACGACATCTACCGCTGGTTCATCGACGACGGCTTGGTCGAATCCGAGATCGCTGGCCGCCTCAACGGCATGCGCGTGCAGACCGATCTCTGCCGCGACTGGACACGCGCCACTGTGCACGAGGTGCTGACCAACGAGAAGTACGTCGGCCACAACGTCTACAACCGGGTGTCGTTCAAGCTGAAGAAGCTGCGGGTGGTGAATACGCCGGACATGTGGATTCGCCGTGAAGGCGCCTTCACCGGAATCGTTGCGCCCGACGTGTTCTACACAGCGCAGGGCATCATCCGTGCGCGCGCCCGCCGCTACACCGACGAGGAACTGATCGACCGGCTGCGTGGCCTCTACCGCCACCGTGGATTCCTGTCGGGCCTGGTGATCGACGAATCCGAAGGCATGCCCTCGGCATCGGTCTACGTGCACCGCTTCGGCAGCCTGATCCGGGCCTACCAGATGGTGGGCTACACGCCCGATCGCGACTACCGGTTCCTGGAAATCAACCGCTTCCTGCGACGCACCCATCCGGAGATCGTCGAACAGATCGAGAAGCAGATCGCTAGCCTGGGCGGCTCGGTGGTCCGCGATCCGGCAACCGACCTGCTGTGGGTGAACCGAGAGTTCTCGGTCTCGGTGGTGCTGGCCAGGTGCCAGACCACGCCCTGCGGACACAACCGCTGGAAGATTCGGCTGGACAGCAGCCTGTCGCCGGACATCTCGGTCGCCGCGCGGCTGGACCCCAGCAACCAGGCGCAGCTCGACTACTACCTGTTGCCGCGCATCGATTTCGGACCGTCACGCATCAGCCTGGCGGAGCAGAACCCGGTCGAGTTCGAGAGCTACCACTTCGAGTCACTGGACTACCTGTACGGGATGGCGGCCAGGGCCCGCTTGAGGGTTGCCGCATGACTGCCCAGTTGTCCGTCGGCGAGGTGCGCTCGTTGCCGATCGACAAGATCGAGATCCTCAACCCGCGGGAACGCAACAGCCGCGCCTTCAGCGAAGTCGTCGCCAACATCAAGGCCATCGGCCTGAAGAAGCCGATCGTGGTGACGCCACGGACGTTGGACGAAGGGGCCGAGCACTACCTGCTGATCTGTGGCGAGGGCCGGTTGAAGGCGTTCAAGTCCTTGGGCGAAACTGCTATCCCAGCGCTGGTGATAGTGGCGAGTGACGAAGACGCCTTCATCATGAGCCTGGCCGAGAACATTGCGCGGCGCCAGTGGCGTCCATTGGAGCTGCTGGCAGGCATCGAGCAGCTGCGCGATGCCGGCTACACCGCCAAGCAGATCGCCACGAAAACCGGGCTGGCCTTCAAGTACGTCCAGGGAATGCTGACACTGCTGCAGCAGGGTGAACAGCGCCTGTTGGTGGCCGTCGAGAAGGGTGCGATCCCACTCAACGCAGCGCTTGCCATCGTCGGCGCAGGCAAAGACGAACAAGCGGTTCAGGCCGCACTGCAGGAAGCCTATGAGTCCGGCACCCTGCGCGGCAAGCGCCTCATCGATGCCCGGCGAGTGTTGGAGCGCCG
>JALHRH010000501.1 GCA_022841565.1 Mycobacterium sp.
CGCGGGGTCGGCACGCGGGGTCCCACGCGGGGTCCCACGCGACGGGCCCGCGCGGCGGGCCTATGTGGCCGGCTCGACCAGAGTGAGCCGGGGCCCATACACGTCGTAGGCGAACCGGACCTGGCTCCCCTGATCGTGCGCATTCTCGAGGATGGCCAGCCACTTGGCGAAGTTCGGGTCACCCCGGTCCAGCAGGTAGATGGCGGCGTGACGGCCGAACAACACCCGCACCGGCGCGTCGGGTGCACCCACCATGACTTGGTTGACGGTGTCTTGTTCAATCATCGGGGCAGTGCTGGTCGTGCTGGATGCCTGACCGGAACTGACCGCTTGACCCGGCACACCGCAGCCGCCCGTCGCCAGCACTATCGCGGCAGCCGCAACGCACCGCCTCATAGTTGCAGCGCTCCCTCGGCCAGCTCGTCGAAGCGGTCCAGCGCCTCGTCGGACTCGGCGTCGATGCCGCGCAGCGGCCCCCGATCGGCCAGGTGGCGCTGGACATAGAGCCGCGCGACCAGCGCCTTGCGCTCGGCGCCCCGCGTCTCCCGCTCCCAGGCCGCCTGCTCGGTGAGCAACGCACCCGCGTACACGTCTCCCATGAATTGGGCGAGCGGGAACAGCCGCGCCTCGCCAACCTCTCCGTCCAGCTTCTCCCACGCGGTGATCGCCGCATCCAGATCCTCGACTCGATCGGCCACCAACCGGGTGGTCGGATCGTCGTCGGACACCGACACCGCGTCCCGCATCCGGGTCAACAGCGTCTCGTGGGCGCGCGACTGCACGATGCCGCGGCGCACGTCCAGGCACAGGATGTTGTCCGGCCCCTCCCAGATGGTGTTGACCTGTCCGTCGCGCAAAAGCCGTGCCACCGGCCAGGTTTCGATGTAACCGTTGCCGCCGTGGATCTCGATCGCGTCGGACGCCGCGGTGATGCCGAGCCGGGCGACCTTGAGCTTGGTGACCGGCACCGCAATCCGTTGCCGCGTGCTGCGCGGCTGCCGGTGGTTGGTGGCGCCGGTTCCGTCGAAGACCAGGGCCTGCGCGGCTTCGACGTCGACGATCAGCTCCGCGAGCTTGCGTCGCATCAATGGCTTGTCGATCAGCGCCCCACCGAACGCCTGCCGCTGCCGCGCGTAGCACAGCGATTCGACCAGAGCGCGACGCGCGTTGGCCAGACCGAACAACGCAATGCCCAACCGCGCCGCGTTAGTCAATTCCATCATCCGGCCCAGCCCCTTGCCGTCAGATGGGCCCGACTCTGCGGAAGGCTCCCCGGACAGCAGGAAAGCCTCAGCGTCGACGAACTCGACCTCTCCGGAGGCGACCGAGCGGGTGCCGAGCTTGTCCTTCAGCCGCCGAACCCGCACCCCGTTGCGGGAACCGTCGCGACGGGTCCGCAGCACCAGGAAGTTGGCGACGCCGCGGCTGGAGTCCGGTGCGCCCTCGGGCTTGGCCAGCACGACGAACGCCTCGCCGGCGCAATTCGACGCGAACCACTTGAAACCGTTGAGCAACCACGCGTCACCCGAGCGCCGCGCCGTCGTCTCCAACGCGCCCAGATCCGAGCCCCCGGTGCGTTCGGTCAACAATTGCGCAGTCTCGCCTGCCCACTCGCCCGACTCGAATTTGGCCAGCACATGGTCTCGCACGTCGGCCGGCGCGTAGGCGGCCACCAACGACTGGACCATGCCGCCGCCGGTCCCCAGCGCGCAGCCCATTCCGATGTCGGCCTGATTGAGCAGGTAGTTCGACGCGAACATCGACAACGACGAGCGGAAACCCGCGCCCCGACACGCCTCTTTCAGCGATTGCTGGGCATCGAGCACCGCGCGCTTGGCCGCGGCGAAGGACGGCGGCATCACGACCCGGCTGACGTCGTGGCCCCAGCGGTCGTAGCGTTCTAGCCGCGGTGGGTTGCGGTCGGTCTCTTCGGCCCAGCGTGCGACCGGCCCGCCCATCAGTTCGCCGATCGCCGTCAGCTCAGGTTCGACCACCGCCAGTTCGTTGGGCTGCAGGTAGTACGCCATGGTGAATTGCAGCGTGGGATCCGTGCGGTACCAATTCAGTCCGACGGCGCCGGCGTAGTTTTCGGTGCGGTAGCGCTGCGATTTCTCCGGCGTCGAGAAAGGTAGCCGGTCAACGGTCTCCAGACCGTATTGATGGTGGTGCTCGGTCATGCCGCGACCGTATTACACTTTCGCCCGCCTAGACCCGCCTAAGACTTGACCCGTCTAGACCGACGCCACGTACTCCGAGGTGTAGTACTCGGCCGGCGCCTGGTTGTGCGGATTCGGAGACGTCACCATCACCCAGACACCGGTGGTGCCCCGTTGCAGCGGCGCGGTGATGGTGACGGTTCCCTGGCCGGCAGGGTCGGTGTCCAGGCCCGCGTACGTGGCTCCCGGATCCCCAGGGCCGCAGGGCACCGAGGACGGGTGCGGCGCCTGGATCAGGCCGACGTCGTAGTGGACGCCCGCCTGGTTGGAAATCACCATGTTGACCTCGGCAGTCACGGTTGACCCGGAGGTGCGGAAGACGACAGTGCCGTGCCCCAGCGAGGTACGCGTCGTCTGAACGGCAGTGAAGACAATGCTGAAATCGCAGTTTCTCAGGACTGAATTTATCGGCACCGGCCCGCTTGCAGCGGCCGCGCCCGTCCCTAATGTCGCCGTCGAAGCGGCCAAAACCGCGAGTGCTGAAGCAGATGTCCCGAACCGAGTCAACGCCCGCATGTTCCCGTCCATTCTCTATTGATACCGCTCCTGGCCCGGAAAAGATATTGAC
>JALHRH010000502.1 GCA_022841565.1 Mycobacterium sp.
GATGCCAATGACCTGGCGACGCAGGCCATCGCGCAGACCGATCTCATCCGGCAGGCTGGCGCGGCCACCGCTGTCTTGGTCGGCCAGCGCGACCGCTACGCCGACGAACTCAGCGAGATCAGCGAGGCCGTCTACGATGTGGACACCGATCACCCCGCCGTCAGTCGGCTGGTGGACGAAGTGGAACAGAACACCATGCAGTGGTACGGCGACATGGTGGACGACGACATGACCGAGCAGGCCATCAACTCGCTGATGGGGATCGACGGCGCGAACCACACCATCATCCGCCGCTTCCTCGACCGGCTCATCCGGCAGGACGGCGAGTGGACGGACGAGCAGGAGTTTCTGCTGGCCGGGCTGCTCGGCACCTTCGTGGATGCGCGTGATCGGGTGCAGGTGCGCCGATGACCACCGTCACCGTCGCCTTGACACCGACCGCCGCCCGCCACATCGGGCGCGCCATGGCCGAACAGGTCAGCCGGGTGAACGAGAAGCCGCCGGTACTGGTCGAACTGACCAGCCGCGTCAAGGCCAACCCGGAATACGCCGCGTCGGAGTTACTTCGGCTCAAGGCCGAGGTCGCGCAGCTCAAGGCCGATCTAGCGGCAGCCCAGGCCGGGGCCATCGCCAACGCGCCGCGCTGGTGCACCCCGGCGGAGGCGGCCCGGCACCTGGGCAAGCATGTCTCATCGATCAACCGGGCGCTGCACGACGAACGCCTGAACGGGACGCAGGGCAGCAACGGCCAATGGCGCGTCGCCCTGCCCCTCCCGCCCGCCCTGCCGACCCGCCCCCGGGGCCGCAAGCGCAAATTGTGAATCAAAAAGGCCGGGGCGTGCAGCCAACACGTCCCGGCCCATCAACCGCCTGTTACGACGATCAAACAACTATGAGGAGTATATCGTGAATGGACGCGCAACACAATCCAACACCCGCCGCTACCGTCGTCCGTCGCAAGGGGAGCGAATTGCAAACCGGCGATGTCGTCTACCTGCCCAACCAGGCCGAGCCGGTCACGCTGGGGCCGGTGGTCTACATCCACAGCACCCAGTTGAATGTGTTTATGATCGGCAACCAGGGCAAGCTGAGTGTGCGGACGTTCGAGTGGTACTGCGTCCAGACTTCCCGGTGATCCCGCCGGTGCCGACCATGTACCAGCTCTGCGCGGTCAATCCGCAGCCGCTCGACCCGGCGGAGGCGCTGGCGATCTTCACCACCAACGTCTTCGCCGCGCTCAAAGAAATCGGCGCGCCGACCCGCACGCTGGAGTTCATCGAGCGGGACCCGGATAACCCGCTGGTTTTGACGCTGGAGTACAACTCGCTCATGCAGGCGCACCTGGCCTATACCCGCATTCGGTCTTTCCGGGTGGCGCAGGGCGGCTTTGTGTTCAAGGCGCGCAGCTACAAGCACAACCGCGTCCTGCTGGAGATCATGGGCAGCCGGGTGCTGGCCGACCTGGAGCACCCCGACGGTGCAGGCCGCCCAACCGAGTCGGAGCCAGACGACGCGCCGACCGCGTCGACTGCGCCCGTCGTCACCTACGCGCAGCGCCCGATCAATCGCTATGCAGGCCCGGCCACCCGCCCCGCGCTGGTGACCGATGGCCCCATCCCGCCCCGTTTCCGCACGCGCCCAGAGGAGGCCTCGGTATGACTATCAACGTCACCGTGCCGGGATACGTCCCGGTCACACTGCACATTCTGCCCGATCAGGAGATCGACCAGCGCACCGATGGCGTGGTCGCCCTCCTCCGCCACGCTGGCCCCTGCCCGGAGGACACCGGGCTGGTGGTCACGCTCACCCAGACCGACCCGGTCACTATTCGTCAAGGCATGGCGGAACTCACCCGCCGCCTGCCCGTTTAACCGAAAGTCCCGCCGATGAGATACCTCCGCTATCAGTGCCTGACCGCCGCCCTACTCTGCCTGGTCATGCTGATCTACGTCGGCGGGATCGCCCGTCTGCGGCCCGTCTATGACGCGCTGCGCCGCTTTTGCATCAAAGGAAGTCGCTAACCATGCCGATCCGCCGTCGCACCCACTGCAAAGTGCCGGACTGTGGTCAGCCCCGGCACCAGTTCCCCGGCGGGCACATCGCTGTGTTCTGCCGCGATCACCTCCACCTGCGGAATCCGCGTCGGATGAAGGGCCTGCCGGAGCTGCCCGGCGGGGTACGGCAGCTCCTCGCCTACCTGATTGCCTGCAAAGCTGCCGGGTGTCAGTGGGTGCCGCTGCAATACCCGGAGGTCGATCCGCGCACCATCCGCGCCGCTGTTGACCGCGACTGGATTTTCCGCTCCGACGGGGTGGACGGCACGCGCTACAAGATCACCGCACGGGGTGAGGAGCACTATGTCCTCTATCAACCCCGCCGCCGCCGCACCGATCAGTTATGCCCGCGCTGCGGGGTGGAGCCACGCTATCGGCGCTCCAGTGGCAAGCTGCATGAATACTGCCACACCTGCACCCGCGAGCGCCAGCGGATTGCCCGCTGAACCACCACCCCCTAGAATCACCAGCGCCCCGGTCGAGTGACCGGGGCGCTGTGTTGATGGAGTTGAGCCTTCCTCTAAGGCGGGTAAAGCCTTAGCGGAAAATAGGAAGGCTCACAGGAGGAAAGGTGAAAATGATACACCCCGATTATAGCATGATTTACGCCTTGACCGGCACCACCCTGATCGTCAGGTGCTCCATCAGCATCGGCACCACCTGCTCGATCAGCGGGGCCTGATCCGGCGTGATCTCCACCGTGAATTGCAAGGTGTACGGCGAGGGCA
>JALHRH010000503.1 GCA_022841565.1 Mycobacterium sp.
GACCCGGTTTTCCGGGAGCGGATGAAGCGGGAGGCCCGCATCGCCGGCCGGCTGCAAGAACCCCACGTCGTGCCGATCCACGACTACGGCGAGATCGACGGCCAGATGTACCTCGAGATGCGTCTCATCGAAGGCACGGACCTGGACGCCGTGCTAAAGCGCTTCGGCCCGCTGACCCCGCCGCGCGCGGTCGCCATCATCACCCAGATCGCCTCGGCGCTGGATGCCGCCCACGCCGCCGGGGTGATGCACCGCGACGTCAAACCCCCCAACATCCTGGTCACCCGCGACGACTTCGCCTATCTGGTGGACTTCGGCATCGCCAGCGCCACCACCGACGAAAAGCTCACCCAGCTCGGCACCGCCGTCGGCACCTGGAAATACATGGCCCCCGAACGGTTTTCCAACGACGAGGTGACCTACCGCGCCGACATCTACTCGCTGGCCTGTGTGCTGTATGAATGCCTCACCGGGGGTCCGCCGTATCGCGCCGACAGCGCGGGTTCGTTGGTCACGGCCCATTTGATGAACCCGGTGCCGCAGGCCAGCGCCGCTCGCGCCGGCATTCCCAAGAGCTTTGACGCCGTTATTGCGCGCGGCATGGCCAAGAAGCCCGAGGACCGCTACGCCAGCGCCGGTGATCTGGCCCTAGCCGCCCACGAAGCCCTCAGCTCGCCCGACCAGGACCACGCACAGAACATCCTGCGCCGCAGCCAGGAAGCCACCCTGCCGGGTCCGCCGACGGCGATGTCGCCACCCACCATGCCGGCCACCGCGGTGGCGCCACCCATGCGCCCCGGCCCGTCGAGCACGCCACCGCAGCAGTACGGCGTGGGCTCCGGACCGTCGGGATCCCCCGGTCCGATACCGCAGCAACGGCAGTCCACGCCGCCCGGCCATCCCGCCTGGAGTCCGGCCAGTGGCCCGATTCAAGCGTCGGGCCCGCCTTCGCAGCACAATCCTCAATACCACCAGAGCGGCGGTTGGGGTGGCGGACCGCCGCGCACGCCGATGTCGTCCGGCCCGATCCCGTCGGCGTGGAACCAGGGACATCCGTCGCCGCCCTCGGGCAAAAGCAATCCGTGGCCGATCGTGGCCGCCGTCGCCATCGTTCTGGTACTCGTGGTCGGCGGAGTGGGCGTCTGGCTGGCCACGCGTCCCGACCCGGCGCCCAAACAGAAGCCCATCAGCGAGGATCGGCTGAGCTCGCTGCTGCTGAGCGCGTCGGAGATCAACGCGGTAATGGGTTCGTCGACGATGGAACCCGGCAAACCCATCACGACAGTGGACAGTTCACCGGTCACGCTGTCGATCCCGGACTGCCAGGGCGCCATGTACACCAGCCAGGGTCCCGTGTACGCCGGTAGCGGTTACACCGGGATCAGCGGGCTGGTGTCATCCGAGCCGGGCGACAACTACGACCACTGGGTCAACCAGGCCGTCATCACGTTCCCGACGGCAGACAAAGCGAAGTCTTTCCTGCAGACCTCGCTCAACAAGTGGAAAAGCTGCTCGGGCAAGACGGTCAGTGTCACCAACGACGGCAAGACCTACCGGTGGACGTTCTCCGAAGTCCAGGGCACCTCACCCAAGATCACGGTGACCGACGCCCAGGAAGGCGCCAACGGTTGGGAATGCCAGCGGGCGATGGAAGTGGCCAACAACGTGATCGTCGATGTCAATGCCTGCGGATATCAGATCACCGATCAAGGTGGTCAGATCGCCGACCAGATCGTCGCCAAGGTCAAGAAGGAGAAGTAGCGACGCCCGACATCCCGGCTCAACCGGCTAAGTCGGGGCCCTGTGCACGTACGTCATCGACCGCCGACATGGCGTCGCGTAGCTTCGCCAGCCACTCCTCGGTGTGCTCACCGACCAGCTTGACCGACCATGCCAGCGCATCGGCGCGTGATCGTGCGACGCCCGCGTCGACCAAGGTGTCGAGCACCCGGCGTTCCGGTTGCTTCAGGCGCGTCATGACCGGTACGGCGATGTGGGTGAAAAGGATCCGTTCGCCGTTGACTTCGACTCCCCAGGAGACCTTGCGTCCGTAGCGCTCCTGCGCCTCGTCGGCGATGGCCATCCGCTCCGACCGGGTTTCTTCGCGGAATCGGGAGACTCGTCCCTGCGCGCGCGCGGCGCTCTCGTCGGCGCCCTCCGGCAGCGTGCCTACGACGGTGATCTCTTCGCGGTCGACGAGGACCGTCGGGTCGCCGTCGAACCATGCTTCGGGGAGGCGGCCGGCGAACCACTCGGGCGCACCGCTGGCATCGGGTTGCTCGGACTGCTGCCAGCCCCCGGGGCGCCCGCGCCGACGCCCGTGATGATGAATGTTCATGATTACATAATTACATTGTTACAGCCGAAGGCAAGAGGGTTTCGCCGCCGGCGAACATCCCGGTGGCCGGTGAGCGGACGCCCACCTCGGTGGTCCCCGGGCTGGAAACCGTTGCCATCGGGCATTCACAGTTGTATTTTTAGTAACGAAGCAGGCCCGGAAGTGACCGAATCTCAAGCGCCGGAAGAAGGGTGAAAAACGGCCGCGTCAGACCCGCAGCAGTCGGAGTCAGCAACGCCCCCGCGAGTCACACCGGGCCTGCCCCATGCGGATCCTCTCCCGCGAGCCCACCCTAAACTCACCCGAAAGTGGTTCGCGCCGTGCGATTTTGCGACTGCTCGCGGCTAGTCGCGCCGCACCCGAAACAATTTGACTTCACTCTTGATGCCTTTGAACCGACGGGCGCCGGCAAAAGACCAGCTGAACCCGGCGTCGTC
>JALHRH010000504.1 GCA_022841565.1 Mycobacterium sp.
CACGTTCTTGCTCCAGTCCCACATCCCCTTGGCGGCGTACCAGACCTTCATCGATGTGGCACCGAGCGCGCTGTTGATCTGGCTGGGGTCAAGCAACAGGTCGTCGAGCGCGCTGACGGGTATCGGTGTCTGATTCGCTAGTCCGGCCTTATCGCCGGCGACAGCCGTGCCGGTTACGACGTCGCTGCAACCGGCCACCAACATGCACGCACCGGCCAGCACGGCGAGCTGCACGCGCACCTGTTTGCCCTCCCCGTCCCGCCCCTCTTCGCGAGCGCTCCACCAGCTTAAATGCCGCTCAGCGGCGGTGGCCGAGTAACCAGCAAACGGGTTGATGAGGAATGCGATAGCCGAGTCATCGCGGCGCCCGGCTGCTGCAGCCCGCCTGTCCTGCGGCCTGCCAGTCCTGCAGCTTGCCAGGCCGCCGGAGCGGACCACGAATGCCGCAAGCCACATCCGCGTGTCGCATCCTCTTGCTGGGCCAAATCGCCGGCCCGGATGCTATTGAAAATTGTTGCCATCAGAAGCCGGACGATGCGACTACCGGGACCCGCTGTAGCGTCACCGAACGTGAGTCCCACACCGCGCAGGCGGGCGACTCTGGCGTCGTTGGCAGCCGAGCTCAAAGTGTCGCGCACCACGATCTCCAACGCCTTCAACCGACCAGATCAGCTCTCGCCAGAACTCCGTGACCGGGTGTTCGCCACGGCCAAGCGCCTCGGCTACGCGGGACCCGATCCGGTGGCGCGCTCCCTGCGCACCCGCAAGGCCGGCGCGGTCGGTCTCGTGATGACCGAGCCGCTGACCTATTCGTTCAGTGACCCGGCTGCACGGGATTTCGTTGCGGGAGTGGCGCAGTCCTGTGAGGAGTTGGGGCAGGGGTTGTTGTTGGTGTCGGTGGGCCCCAACCGCAGCATCGAGGACGGCACCTCGGCCGTGCTTGGTGCCGGAGTGGACGGCTTCGTGGTGTATTCGGTCCGCGACGACGATCCCTATCTACAGGTGGTCCTGCAGCGGCGGCTCCCGGTGGTGGTGGTCGATCAACCCGTGGACCTGGCGGGGGTGTCCCGAGTGGGCATCGACGACCGCGCGGCGATGCGGGAGCTGGCCGAGTACGTACTGGGTCTGGGGCACCGCGAGATCGCGCTGCTGACCATGCGACTGGGCCGGGACCGGCGTCAGGGCCTGGTGGATGCCGAGCGGCTGAAGTCGCCGACCTTTGACGTACAGCGCGAACGCATCATCGGTGTCTGGGAGGCGATGACGGCCGCCGGCGTGGACCCCGACTCGTTGACCGTGGTGGAAAGCTACGAGCACCTGCCGACCTCAGGTGGCGACGCAGCCAAGGTGGCGCTGGAGGCCAATCCCCGAATCACAGCGCTGCTGTGCACAGCCGACATCCTTGCGCTGTCGGCGATGGATTACCTTCGCGCGCATGGCATTTACGTTCCCGGCCAGTTAACGGTCACCGGCTTCGACGGGGTTGCGGACGCGCTGCTCCGCGGCCTGACCACGGTGGCGCAACCCAGCCTGCAGAAGGGGCGCCGCGCTGGTGAATTGGTACTCCACCCACCCCGTTCCGGCCTGCCGGCGATCGAACTGCTGGCCACCGAACTGATTCGGGGGCGTACCTCCGGACCACCCGTTTAGCAGTTCTCGTGATCACCGATCAGCAAGCGAACGGCCAAATCCAGTCGCTTGCTCACGTCGGTGGCCGAAGCGCGACGGGTAAGCCAGGCCAACAGGTTTGACAACCACACGTCCGAGATCACCCGGGCAATGTGGTACTGGTCCTCGGTAGGCTCGCCGTCGCTCATGGCGCGCGCGAACATGCTGTCTATCAGCTTCTCGACCTGATCAACTTCGCTGGCCGCAGACGCATCGGCGAACACGTAGGCGCGTGTCATCGCCTCGGTCAGCAGCGGATTGCGCTGCATCGCGCGGTTGAGCTTGCCCACCATGAAGTTCAGCCGCTGAAACGGCGTGCCACCGGCCACCGCGGAACGGTCCGTCTTGGCGTCGATGCGGCTGAACTCGCGGCCTAGCGCCGACACCAGCAGGTGCACCTTCGACGGGAAATAGCGGTACAGCGTCCCGACGGCGACATCGGCGCGGTCGGCGACGGCCCGCATCTGCACCGCCTCGTAGCCGCCCTTGGACGCGATGGCCAAGGTGGCGTCCAGGATGCGCTTGCGACGCTCGCGTTGTGCCTCCGAGCCCAGCTCGGACTCAGCCAATACGGCCATCTTCACGACCTCGCGCGGCCGGTCGCCGGACGCCATGTGGCAGGCAACTCCTCGTGCGGGCGATTTGATCGCAAACGATCCGCATTCTTCGCGTGAATCTCCCACCTCCCCGAAGCCGTGACACCATTCGTGTGCTGGCCTGATAACCGCCGACTTGACGGTTGATCGTTTCCACTATTAGAACACGTTCTAGTGTGGAGGAAATATATCTTGGTATGTGAATTTGCTGACGCGGAGGACTGCTGGTGGTAGCGACCGTCACCGATGAACAGTTCGCGGCCCGCGAGCTGGTGCGCGACTGGGCGCGCAGCGCGGCGTCGGGGCATCCCGCTAGCGTCGCGGTCCGCGCCGTGGAGCGGGGCGACCCCGACGCCTGGCGGCCGGTATTCGCCGGCCTGGCCGACCTCGGGCTCTTCGGTGTCGCGGTCTCCGAGGACAACGGCGGCGCCGGCGGCAGCATCGGCGACCTGTGCGCCATGATCGAGGAGGCGGCCAAGGCGCTGGTACCGGGCCCGGTGGCAACGACAG
>JALHRH010000505.1 GCA_022841565.1 Mycobacterium sp.
GGCGATCAGCACGTCGTCGCGGACGGCTTCGATGGCGTCAGGTGACGGGGTAGCTACGCGCTGCGCGGACACATCGTCGAGCACGGCGCGAAATTCCTTGCGCGTCTGGTCGATACCCGACTCGTGCGCGACCGAGATGCCGGGCGAGGCCGTTTTGACCGCGAAAAGGCCGGTTCCGTCGCTGGTTTCGGCGAGAAACAGCGCGACGTCGGCCGCCGCCGCGTCGGGCGCGCCGGCGAGCTCGCCGCGCAGCACCACACCGCCATCGCGATCGACGGCACTAACCGGTGATTCCAGTGGTCCCAGCGTCGCAATGGTGCTGCCGTCGGCGATTCCGGGTGAGCAGCTCGGCGCCGCTGGATTCCAAGCGCGTCAGCGCTCGCGCCGCGGCCACCGCGCTAGACAACCACGGTCCCGGGTGCAAGGCGGCGCCCAGCTCTTCGGCGACGACGCCGGCCTCGACCATCGTCATGCCGGCGCCCTCGTACTGCTGCGGCACCAGCAGGCCGGTGGTGCCGAGGTCGGCAAGACCCCGCCACACCGCTCCGGTGGAGCCCGCTGGGTCGTCGAGCAGCGCGCGCACATGCCCCGAAATCGGTGCCTTCTCGGCAAGATAGCGCCGCACGGTGTCGCGCAGGGCCACTTGCTCTTCGGTGAGTTCGAGGTTCATTTGCGTGGCAATCCCAGTACGCGCTGCGCGGTGATGTCCTTGTTGATCTGCGTCGTGCCGCCCGCGATGGTGAGCGAGCGCGACGTCAAGCGGTAGTCGGCCCAGCGGCCCGTGCCCAGCACGTCGAAGGCCAGGGCCGCCATGTCCTGTCCGATCTGACCCCATTCCGTCTTACGTCTGCCTGGGCATGCATCTGGCCCGGCTGGAAATGCGCAACGCCATTAATCTGCTGCTGGACCGGCTACCGAATCTTCGCCTGGATCCAGACGCGGACGACCCGCACATCCCGCGGGCAGGTCTTCCGGTCACCGACCTCGGTTCCGGTGCTTGTTTGATGCCCAGTGAGGTGGGAGGCTTGCCAATCGGCTAGCTTCCAGTAAGGCTCTCCGTAAGGTAACCAGCGAGTCAAAGAGAGTGACAGATATGACTGACACTGTAACGGTGCGGTTCGAGCCGAAGATGATGATCGACGGCAAGTTGGTCGACGGTCAGGCCGGCACCTTCACCAACATCAATCCGGCAACCGAGGAGTCGCTCGGCGAGGTGGCCGACGCGTCCAAGGAAGACATGCACCGGGCCATCGACGCCGCCCGGCGCGCTTTCGACGAGACCGATTGGTCCACCAACCGCGAGCTGCGCAAGCGCTGTCTGCTGCAGCTGCACGACGCGATCGAGGAGGAGAAGGAAGAGCTGCGCGAGGAACTGATCCTCGAGGTCGGGTCGCCGCGGGCTCTCACGTTCGGCCCGCAGCTGGACGCCCCACTGGCCGAAGGATTGAAGTATCCCGCCCGGCTGATCGACGAGTACGCGTGGGAAACCGACCTCGGCGACCGAGTAATCAGCCTGACCGGCGCGCTGACCTCCATCAAGGTGTGGCGGGAACCGGTGGGCGTGGTGGGGGCGATCGTGCCGTGGAATTTCCCGTTCGAGGTCACTCTCAACAAGTTCGGCCAGGCGCTGGGCACCGGCAACACTGTCGTGCTCAAGCCGGCGCCCAACACCCCGTTCAACGCGACTCGGCTGGGTCGGCTGATCGCCCAGAAGACCGATATCCCCGCCGGTGTGGTCAATGTCGTCACTGCATCGGATCACCTCGTGGGAGAGGAGCTTACGCTGTCGCCGAAGGTCGACCTGATCTCGTTCACCGGCTCGACCGTGGTGGGCAAACGGATCATGGAAAAAGGCGCGGCCACCATGAAAAGGCTCTTCCTCGAACTGGGCGGCAAGTCGGCCACTATCGTGCTCGAAGACGCCGATTTGGGGTTGGCCTGCGCCATCGGCATCGCGCCGTGCATGCACGCCGGTCAGGGCTGTGCCAACCCGACCCGGATGCTGCTGCCGCGATCGCGCTATGACGAGGGCGTGGCGATCCTCAAGAGCATTTACGACAACGTCACGTGCGGCGACCCCCAGGACCCCGGAACCCTTTGCGGCCCGGTCATTTCGGAGCGTCAGCGCGAACGCGTGATGGGTTACATCCGCAACGGCGTCGACGAAGGTGCCACCGCCCTGGTCGGCGGACCGGATGCGCCCACCGGTTTCGACAGGGGATTTTTCGTCCGCCCAACGCTTTTCACCGACGTCGACAACTCCATGACGATCGCCCAGGAGGAGATCTTCGGCCCGGTGCTGTCGGTGATCCCGTTCGACGACGAGCAGGACGCGATCCGGATCGCCAACGACAGCGTCTACGGCCTGGCCGGCAACGTGATGTCGGGTTCGCTGGAGCATTCGCTGGCGGTGGCCCGGCGAATCAAGGCCGGCTTCATCGGGGTCAGCGGCGGTGCGCCCTACGGAGCCGACGTGCCGTTCGGCGGCTACAAGCAGAGCGGAGTGGGACGCCAGAACGGCATCGCCGGCTTCGACCAGTACACCGAGATCAAGTCGGTCGGCTACCCGGTTCAATAATTTTTGGGTCAGATGTCCTTATCGGGCCCGTCGCAATCGTCCTCTTGGTGAGATCGGGAAATAGCCTGATCATGATCGGTACAGGAGGACACCATGCCGCAATACGCCGCACTCACCTACACCCGGGACGTTGACTGGACGGCCCCGGAGCAGGCCGCCGAGATGGCCGAATACATGAAGTTCGGG
>JALHRH010000506.1 GCA_022841565.1 Mycobacterium sp.
CTTCCCACCAGTCTTGGGCGGCGGTCTTTATCTCCGTGGAGAACCGAACGCTGGCTTGCCGATACTGCTGCGCCGTCGCTTCGCTCATCCCTGCCGGCTGTGACCAGGACAGCGACAGGTCGTCGTTGACCGTGAAGCCGAGCCGTTCGGCATTGTCAATCATCGCCCGCACGTTCGTCAGTTTGGGCATTACCGACTCCGTCACGCCACGAAACGTTCGGATCGCCATCGTCTCGATCGCATCGGAGCTGTGAACGATGGTCCTACGATCGGCGTGCGCAGTCGTCACAGCAGCCTCGGCGAAACGTCCCGAAAACGGTTGCCCGCCGGGTTTCTCCATAAGCCGGACATAGTCGTCGGCATGGGTCTCCAAATCCGTAACGGTGTTTCGCCAAGATTGGATCCACTCCAACACCAAATCCGGCCGTGCCGCATCGATCTGGCTGCGTGTCACCGTCAACCGTCAGCTCCGAAGGCGCGCTCGATCATAGTGAAAACGCCGATCCCCGAGAAGGCGGTTCACGGTCCGCAGCAGCGACCGATGCGGCCCGGTCCACCTCAGCGTCCGCGAAATGAGTACATGCGCGATCGACGTGATCGGCCACTCGGCCGAAACGGTTGGCCACCGCGGTTCGTATCGCCGGGAGAGTCTCTACGCTCACCGATCTGGCGATCACCATCGTCGGAGTATCACTTGCCGGGTCAGTAGCCAAGCCCGGCGGTGTCTGTTCCAGCACCGTCGCCATCCTGCGAAGCTCCGGGCCGAGCAGCGATAGCGCTTGCAGCTCCAGCTCAAGGATGTATGGCGGCATCGAACCGTTCCTAGACACTGAGCGAAACTGAGTTTCGCCCGGTGGGCGGCCCCGAACGGTCGTGGGTCGCCTGGATTCTCGCCGTGGTCCTGTGAGCACGTCTGGTCTTGGTGCCTGTCAGCTGCCAGTTGCCTCGTGGGGTGGCGGGTTTCCTGGGTGCTCGCTGGGTTGCCGGGGTTGTCCGGGTGTCGCGGTTGTTGACCCGGGTCGCCTCCGCTGGGGCGGGCGGGTTGGTGTTCACGCGACGCCGGGCCCGGTGACCGAGTCCGCGTCTGCCGATCACCAACGCGGCTGCGTGGTGCCCGCAAGTCTGGGGGTGATGGTGTTTCATGGGGGCCAGCCAGTGTTGAGCTGCCCATTTCGACGTGTATGCGGGGTCGACGACGATGATCGCGAGCGCGGTGTTTGACGCCATCTGGGTCAGCCGGTCCCGGAATTTAGCCGTGGGAATCCCGGCGATCTGCCGGCGGAACCGGCGGCCCTTTCGTCCTCGGCTGGGCCGGTTGCCGGTTTTCTCGCGGCCCTGCGTTCGGGCGTCGACGAAGTCGAGGTTTTCGATCACGATCGCGCCGGCGCCGACCGCGTGAGCGTGGGTGAGCAGGTCGGTGATCGCAGCCCGCAGCCGGCCGTCACGAGTCGTCGCCGACTGTCCGGTCAGATCGAGGTCCAGGGTGCGGGCAGTCCCGAGGATGTTGCCGTCAGAGCAGACACTGGTGACGGCCAGGTGCCCATCGTTGACATCGACCGCCACGACCGGGTGCCGACGCAATTCGTCGAGCGCCGGTGCCCGGGACGGTGCGGTCCTCCAGGAGGCATCCACATACCAGCGCCCCGACTCAGGGTCGCAGCTGATGTCCTAGCGGACCGCCCCAGTAGCGGCCTGTGCAGCGACCTCATCACCGCGATAGGTGAACTCGACTGGACGCGAGAGCCGGTACCGGCCGTGGGGCCGGTTCGCCAAGTGTGTCAGCGGCCGGGGGAGTTTCAGTTCCAGCCACCGTTCATCGGGGTTCCAGCGGATTGTTTCGTTGCCCCACGCTTTGTCCTTTTCCCCGTCGGCAGTCAGAAACAACCGCGACGACCCCCACTGTTGGCGCCACTGCTGCACAGTCAGGCCGGCGTCGTCGAGGTTATTGCGTTTGTGCAGCAACGCTTTCCCGCCCCGCACCACATGAACCGTCCCGGTAATCAGGTCAGCCTCGACCGCGGCCAGACGCGCGGTGAGGGTTTGCAACCGGACCGTCTTCGCGTGCCGCTCCGACTTGCTCGCATACCCGCGCACCGCCTTCTTACCGGCGGCGACCTGATCGCCGACCGGAGCAGCTAAACGGGTAGTGATCGTTGGTATCCGCGCGCCCAGGCTGGCGCGTTCAGCCCACAGGTTCTGTTCGGCCAACCGGTACTGGTCCTCGCTGGTGCAGGTGATCGCCCCCGCCCACCGCGACGACGACTCGCTCGTTAACGTCTTCTTCCGCTTCTGACGCGACTGCGCTTTGCCTTTGGCCTCCAACCGGCCTTCCCGGCACCGCGCGGCCAGGTCACGCCCCGCAAGCGAGCCCAGTAACCCACCGACTTGGGTGAGCACCACCGCATCAGTGTCGTTGACGCGCAACCGGGTACGAACCCGTGCACCACAGGGTGCAGCGGCGACAAACGGATCGGCGATCGCGCGCAGGTTCATCACTGGTATGCCCGTTGACGGGCGCACTCTGCCGCCAGATACGGGTACTGGTCGGCGATAGCGTTGAGCACCCGCTCACCGATGAGCTGGCGGGCTTCGGTGACGCCGACCCGGCCGGTCACGCTGTCCAATAACCAGTCATAGTCGGTCTCGACATGACGCAGATATATTGACCGCCCACCGCTGCAGCGCAGCGGGATCGGCCGAGGACACCGTGGCGGGATCGTGGTTGTCGTGGCCCCTTTCGGCCGCGT
>JALHRH010000507.1:0-1838 GCA_022841565.1 Mycobacterium sp.
GGGGCTGGAACTGGCATTGGCCGCCGACCTGGCGGTGGTTTCTCGCCAGGCCAAAATCGGTATGCCGGCCGCGCGATTTCTGGGACCGGTGTTGGGTAATGTCGCGCTGTTCATGCACCGGTTGGGTCCGGTCGTGACACGCGATCTGATGCTCACCGGCCGGATGGCCACGGGCGCGGAGTTCGAATCCGCACGGCTGTTCACGCGTTTCGTCGACGAGGCGGATGTCGCGGCCGAAACGGAGGCGCTGGCCGCACAAGTCGCGAAGATGCCCGCGGACGGCATCACCATCGCCAAAGAGGCCTACCGCCTGGTCGAGGCGAGCTCCGCGCTGGGGCTCGAGGAAACCACGGCCTACCTCTTCCATAGCTACGGCACCAACCTGCGGTTCGAACCCGACGAGTTCAACTTCGTCAAGGAGCGCTCCAAGGGCGGCACTACCGAGGCGTTCCGCAAGCGCGACGAACACTATAGGGAGGGGTCCAGCCAGTGACCGCTCATGCCTACACCCGCACCGTTCCCCATCAGGTCCTCGTCATCGGGGGCAGCCGCGGCATCGGGCGGTCGACCGTCGTCGAACTGGCCGCACTCGGCAGCCGCTGCGCGATCGGCTACCTCGACAATGACGACGCGGCCAAGGAGACACAACGGCTCGCCGTGGCCGCCGGCGGCCCGGAGCCGGTCCTGGTGCGCGGCGACCTCGGCACCGATCCGGCCGTGCTGGTGACCGCGGCCATCGAGGCGCTGGGCGGGCTGGGCGGGCTGGTGACCACCGCCGTGCCGATCCTCGCCGGCCGCACACTCACGGTCACCCGGGCGGACTACGACCGGGTTTTCGACGTCCAGGTGTGGGGGTTGTGGGAAGCGGTGCGCACCGCGCTGCCCGAGCTGGAAAAGGTTGGCGGCGCCGTGGTGGCCGTCTCCAGCCTGGGCGCCAACCATTACGCGCGCTACTACGGCGCGATCGGTCCGGCGAAGGCGGCTATGGAGAACCTTGTCCGCTACTACGGCGCGGAACTGGGTCCGCGGGGCGTGCGCGTCAACGCGATTTCCCCTGCACTGGTCGACAACCCCGATCATGGCGGGGAGGACATCATCGCCGGCGTGCACGCCATGCAAGCCGAAGTCGCCAAGAAGACTCCACTGCGGCGGCTCGGGCATCCCGACGAGCTGGCCTCGGTCATCGTCGCGCTGCTCAGCAGTGACTTCCGATTCGTCACCGGTCTCACCATCCCGGTCGACGGCGGCTACAGCCTGCTGGCCTGAAACCATCCACGAAAGACGTTGACCAAGTTGAAGTTCCGACTCGACGAAGCAGAATCCAAGCTCCGTGATGCGCTGCGAACCCACATCGACGAGTTCAGCGACGCCGATATGGCAGCGATGCGAGCGCAGATGACGGCGTTGGAGAGCGACCGACAGGCGCCGGCGCTGTTCAACCCGTGGCTGGTTCGCCAAGGTGTGATCGGTCTGGGATGGCCTGAGCCGCTGGGGCGGCCATCGTCGCACACCGCGCGTTTCGTCGCCCATGAAGAGCTCGACTCGGCCGGCCTGCCGACCTACGGACTCGAACAAGCCGAAGCTGTCGGCTGGATGCTGGCTACCTTCGGTCCTGAAGACCTTGCGGCAGAACATATTCCGCACATCCTCGACGCGAGCTGGTCGTACGCCGGCGGGTATAGCGAACCCGACGCGGGCAGTGACATGCTGGCGCTACGCACCAAAGCGACCCGCACGTCCGACGGCGATTATATTGTCACCGGCCAGAAGATGTGGACCTCCGGGGCACACATCGCCGACTGGATCTACACCCTGGTCCGCACCGAACCCGACAGCAC
>JALHRH010000507.1:1848-2743 GCA_022841565.1 Mycobacterium sp.
ACAGCGCCCGCCACCGCGGCCTGTCGCTACTGATGATCGACGCGCATGCCCCCGGGGTGACGATCCAGCCAGTGCGGGTGATGGGCGGATGGCGGGTCAATGCCTGCTTTTTCGACGCCGTGAAGGTGCCAACTCGAGCGGTGATCGGGGCAGCCGGCCAGGCGTGGACGATGATGTCGCAAGCGCTGGACATGGAGCGGTCGATGAGCTTCGGTGGCCGCGAGGCACGTCTGTTGCTCGCCCGCTATCTGGACCGGATCGGCCGGCACGGCATCGAACTCGACGATGCGGCCTACCGTGACATCGGCGAGTTCATCGTGGAGCTTCAGGCCGAGCGACTGCTGGGCCAACAGGTGGTCGCGTTGGGCGAACGCGGCCAGTCCGCCAGTGGCGAGGCGTCGATGAGCAAGCTGCACGGGCCTGCCATCGCGCAGCGCGTCGCGCAGTGGCTCGTCGACGCGCTCGGCCCCGATGCCTACACGCTCAACAGCGGCGACCCGCTGGCCGCGGATGCAGAACAGTTCCTGCGGGCGTCGACGGTCCTGTCAATCATCGGCGGCACCAGCGAGATTCAGCGCAATATCATCGCGCAGCGTTGGCTGGGACTGCCGCGGGCCTGAGGGAGACGATCGTCATGGACCTGGGGTTGAAAGAGACGGTGGCGATCGTGCTGGGCGCTACCCAAGGTATGGGCCGGGCCACCGCGGTGCGACTTGGCTCGGAACACGCCCACGTCGTGTTGTGTTCGCGTGGCCGCGCCGACAGGGACTCCGAGTACCGGTACGTCAGCAAGCCAAGCCTGCAATCGGTCGCCCGCGAGGTCGCTGACGCCGGAGCGGCCTCCACGCTGACGGTGGTCGCCGACCTCACCCGCGACGGCGACGCGGAAAAGGTC
>JALHRH010000508.1 GCA_022841565.1 Mycobacterium sp.
GCTCTTCCGATCTCGGCCCCCGCTGCGCCGCCGACACCGATCATGACGATGTATCTGCACCTGCCGTTCGTCTCGATCCCGATCCCGATCAACCCGCCGCCCCCGCCGCCCCCTCCCGCGGAGCCCGGCCCGTAGCGGATCGGACGGGTTGAGCGCAGACTGGGCAGTATGAGCGATAGAGGTGGATCGGGCGGCGGCTTCGGCTTTGACCCCGAGGATTTCGATCGGGTGATCCGGGAGGGCACCGAGGGTCTGCGTGACGCGTTCGAGCGGATCAGCAAATATGTCGGCTCTCCGGGGGGCCGCTCAGGCTGGTCGCTGCTTTTCGACGATCTCTCCCGTCGTAGCCGACCGGAGCCTGAAACCGCCGGCGAGGCCGGCGACGGCGTCTGGGCCATCTACACCGTGGACGCCGACGGTGGCGCCCGGGTGGAGCAGGTGTATGCCACCGAGCTGGATGCCCTGCGCGCCAACAAGAACAACACCGACGCCAAGCGCAAAGTGCGTTTCCTGCCGTACGGGATCGCGGTCAGCGTGTTGGACGATCCCGAGGACTCGACTTAGCCTTCATTAACTCAGGGCGGCTACTGGTTCCTCAGCAGCTGACTGAGGCTGAACAAGCCGGCGAGACCGGTGCCCGTGTTGAAGAAGCCGGAGTTAAGGCCGCTAAACGCGCCGCTCACAATAAATGGTGGTATCGGGCCCGTGACACCGGTGTTGAAGAAGCCCGAGGTATCGCCGTTTTTGAAGGAACCGCCGCTGGCCGAATTGAAAAAGCCCGAGGTGCCGTCATTTCCAGGGCCGATGACCGTGTTGCCGAAGCCGGACACTTTGGTGCCGGTGTTGCCGAACCCGGAGTTGATGGCGCCGGAGTTGGTGGTGGCCCCCACGCTCGTGTTGGTGTTGCCCGAATTCCACCAGCCAGTGTTGTGGTCTCCGGAGTTCCCGTCGAACGTATTGCCGAGCCCGGCATTCTCCAGGCCCGTGTTGTAGCTACCCGCGTTGCCGAAGCCGGTGTTTTGGAAGCCCCCGTTCCCGACGCCGGTGCTCAGGAAGCCCCCATTCCCGAGACCGACGTTGTTTTGGCCGGCGTTGCCGATGCCGATGTTGGCGAAGTTGGAGTTGGCCAGGCCCAGGCTATGAATCTGGCCCAGATTGGCCGGATCGAGGTTGGTGCCCGAGCTGAAGACGCCGACGTTGCCGTCTCCGGAGTTGAAGAAGCCGATATTGCCGGTGCCGGAGTTCCCGAACCCGATGTTGCCGCTACCGGAGTTCAGGCCCGTGAACACGAACTGCCCGGTGGTCCGGTCGAAATATGCGTTGCCGATCCCGACCAGATTATTGCCCGTAAGGCCGAAACCGATGTTGTTGTTACCGGTGTTGCCGCCGCCCTGATTGCCGACGCCGCGATTGCCCAGACCGACGTTGTTGGTCAGGCTGTTGCCCAGGCCGACGTTGCCGGAGCCATTGTTTCCAAGACCGATGTTGCGGTCGCCGAAGCTACCGAAACCGTAGTTGCGGTCGCCGTTGTTGCCGCTACCGATGTTGGAGTCGCCCCAGTTGCCCCCGCCCAGGTTGGAGTTGCCTTTGTTGCCGTTGCCGACGTTGCCGCTGCCGGTGTTGCCGCTGCCCAGGTTGCCGTTGCCTTTGTTGCCCAGGCCCAGGCTGGGCAGGTCCTGGATCGCTTGTGCCCAGGGCGCCAGCTGCGCGGCCGCCGCCGACGCCCCACCGTGATACCCGACCATCGCGGCGACGTCAGCGGCCCAGAACTCCTCGTAGAGGCTCTCGACGGCGGCGATCGCCGGAGCGTTGAGCCCGAAGAAGTTGGACCGGACCAACTGCGCGAAAGCGTTGCGGTTGGCCGCGACCGCCTGTGGGTGAACGGTGGCGGCCTTGGCGGCTTCGAACGCGGAGGCCACCGCCTCGGCTTGGCCGGACGCGCTCTGGGCCCGGCCGCACGCGGCCTGAAGGAACGCGGCATAGCGTGCCGCGGCGGCGGACATCGCCTTGGCCGCCGGGCCCTGCCAAGCCTGACCGGTCAGCCCCGAGGTGACCGAGAAAAACGACTGCGCCGCCGACCCCAGCTCGTCGGCCAGCCCCGACCAGGCCGCCGAGGCCTGCAGCATGGGCGCCGACCCAGCGCCGAGGAACATCCGCAATGAGTTGATTTCTGGCGGGAGTACCGAAAAGTTCACAACGCTACCTCCCGCTGACACTGGCACCCTGGATCAGGCAAGCCCGACGCTGAACCTACCTTGCCATCAAGGGCAAAGTGCTGCGTTTAATCGATTCGACCAGGAACCCAGAGATGGCTCACATACGCCCGGTCAGCCCTGGGCGACCACGTTGCCACTTCCAGACTTGCTGATTTTCGGCGAGCCGGAGTGGTAGGTGATCTTGTTGTTGAGTCCGGAAGCTTCGATGGCGTCGGCGGTCTCGACGGTGATGACGTTCTGCAGGCCGGACACGGTGACCGTCGCGCAGTGTCCGGTGAGCACCACGGTGTTGGAGATGCCGCTGACGGTGATGACGTTGTCGTTGCAAGCGATGGTCTTGTTCTCGTTGATGCCCGACACCGTGACCTCTTCGCCCGCAGGTGCGGTAGCCGACGGCGACGGGCCCGCGCTGGGCGTGCGCGTCTTGCCGGTGGGCGGGGCGGTGCGGCTCGGCGCCGCACCGGGCGACGGGATCGCCGAGGTGCTCTCGCCCGGAGACGGCACCACGAGGTCG
>JALHRH010000509.1 GCA_022841565.1 Mycobacterium sp.
CGTGCCGCCCCGACACCACAAGTACCAACCCAGGTCCGACCCCTCGGCAAGCCGCTCACCGTCAACGCCGGATCACAACCCCCTAGTACTCAACCTGAATGCCTCCGAACAGCTGACCGACGGCGACGTATTGATCGTGAACGATGATCCCTGCGGTGGTGCCCACACACGGCAACGGTACGTCGCAGCACCGACAGGCTAGACCAGTGTGTTCTCGCCGCGTCGCAGCCTTCGTGCTGTCACGCCGCTGGCGACGGTGCCCGCTTGGGTGGCTCTGGCACCGGCCTGTAGCCCGACAAAACACCCTCTGAGATGCAAGAATCCTGGTGCCCCCAGTCGGACTCGAACCGACACTTGGCGGATTTTAAGTCCGCTGCCTCTGCCAATTGGGCTATGGGGGCCCGGCAGCGAATCTTACGTGCGCAGGCCCCATCCAGGACGCTGCGCACCCCGCAACGCCAGCGTGCGCGAGAACCGCTTCCTATGTAGGATCGCGCGCCGCGCGACTGAATAGGGTGCGGACCCGCATGGGCCAGATGACGCGGCCGTATCGCCCGCCAAGAGCTTGTTAAAACTGCGAGCGCCCTCGTTAAGAAGCCGTAAACGTCCGTCACCCTGCGCTTTTCGACCACAACTGTGGAGCCATGGCTAGTTAGCGTTACGCCAACGCACAGGGGCCGGTACGCAAACACACAGCGTCGACCGGGAGTCAAGGTCGAGATGTCTTCACACTAAAGGAGCAATAGATGTCATTTCTGACAGCAGTGCCCGCAGAACTGGCCGCCGCGGCGGCGCAACTGGGAGCGATCGGCAGTGCACTGGCGGCGCAGAACGCCGGTGCTGCGGCGCCGACCACGGCAATCGCTCCCGCGGCCGCCGATCAGGTCTCGATCCTGCAATCGGCCGTCTTCACCGCCTACGGCGCGCTGTACCAGCAGATCGCCGCAGAAGCCCAGGCGATTCAGGAGCAGTTCGTGCAGACGCTGGGGCTCAGCAGCGGTACGTATGAGTCTTCGGAGGCGGCTAACGCGGCTGCGGCCACGTTGGCCGACGGCGCGTCCGCGGCGGCCGTTGCCCAGGCTTCTCCGGTCGACAACTTCATCAACACGGTGAGCACGCTGATGGGCGGCCCTCTCACCAGCATCGGCGGCCAGCCGTTCAGCTTGTCCGGCAACAGCGCCAACATCACCAGCTTCCAGATCGGCAACTGGGCCTCGGCCTCCTCGAACCTGCTCGGTCTGACCAGCGGTGGCCTGTTCCCGGAAGGATACGGAGTACCCGCAGAGCTCGCCGCCGACGCGGCAATCGAGGGCGCCGCCATCGAGGGCGGGCTGACCGGCGCGGTTGGCGGCGGCGCCATGGGACCGGTCGCAGCCGGCCTGGGCACCTCTACTCTCGTCGGCTCGATGTCGGTGCCGCCGAGCTGGGCCGCCGGAACCACGCTGGTTTCCAGCACTACCCCCACGGCATTGTCCGGCGCCGGGTTCACGGCGGCCCCGGCGGCCGCAGCCGGGGGAATTTACCCCGGCGTCCCCGGCCTGGCCTCGGCCGCACGCAACAGTGCGGGCTTCGGGGCGCCGCGCTACGGCGTGAAGCCCATCGTCATGCCCAAGTTGACGGCCGTCTGAACCACGTAGCCACCGACAACTACCAGCGACCACCAACAAGCCAAGAGAAACGGGATAGAAAATGTCTTACGCAGCTTTCCCCCCTGAGGTGAACTCCGGGCTGATGTACAGCGGCGCGGGCGCCGGACCGCTCATGGCGACCGCCGCGGCCTGGAACAGCCTGGCCTCCGAGCTGAGCACCACGGCGGCCCAGTACGAGTCGATCGTCACGTCACTGACCACCGAACAGTGGACCGGTGCCGGGTCGGCATCCGCGGCCGCCGCGGCCCAGCCGTATGTGGGCTGGTTGACCAGCACCGCGGCAGCTGCCGAACAGGCGGGCATCCAGGCCGCTGCCTCTGCGGCCGCTTACGAGGCGGCATTCGCCGCAACGGTGCCCCCTGCGCTGATCGCGGCCAACAGGGCTCTGCTGGCCACGCTCGTCGCTACCAACTTTTTGGGCATCAACACGCCGGCAATCATGGCGACCGAGGCTCAGTACATGGAGATGTGGGTCCAGGATGTCGTAGCGATGACCACCTATCAGGCCGGCGCGACGGCAGCCGCGGTGCTCGAGCCGCTACTGCCGGCCACGCCGACCACCAATCCCGGCGGCGCGGGCGCCCAAGCCGCCGCCGTCGCTGCGGCTCAGGCGGTCGGACCCGCCGCCTCGCTGGGCGATATTGTCACCGGTCTGCAGACCGAGCTGGGCAACCTCGCTCTGGGCACGTCGTCGATCGGTACCGGCCTGTTCAATGCCTTGCCAGTGCCGGTGCAGGAACTGCTTACCGCGCTGGATGGCTTCATCGGAACCCCGCTGATCTTCAACGGTATCCAGCAGGTCGGTGTCACGGCATCGTGGTTCGTCTTCGCCGCCATCCCGAACGCAATCTTCGCTGGTCACACCATTGACGCCAACATCGCGGCGGCAGCCGCGGAGGCCGCCATCCCGGCGGCCGCAGCGGCCGAAGGCGCTGCTGCGGGCCTGGCCAGTGAGGTGGGAGCCGCTGGCGCGGCCGCCAGCCTCGGCGAGGCCTCTCTTGTCGGCAGCCTGTCGGTTCCGGCCAGCTGGGCCGGCGCTGCCCCGGCCGCGGAGGCCGCCGCCGGAAC
>JALHRH010000510.1 GCA_022841565.1 Mycobacterium sp.
TCCGGTCAGTCCTGTGCGCCGGGCATACGTTGCCACGTCATCCGCTTGTTTTCAATTTTTGCACACCAATCCAGATTTGTCGGATATGAATTCAAACCATTCAGCTCGGGCACGAATGCCCCAGATTAGCGCCTTCACCAGTGGATTTAGCGAACCGATGGCGGACATGCCACGTTCTGGGAATCCAGCGGGGGTCAAATTGCCGATGTCGGAATCGAACCAAATTCTAATTTGCTGTACATTTAAATTCCGATATTGCAGGCCGCGCAGCGGGGTACGGGGCCGCTGAAGCAGTCCGCCGAAGCCGACCAGCCGTGACGTGCGCGGCGAGTGCCCCCGACACACCGAACGCGAGGCCGCCGGCCATCACCCACATGCTGTGCGCCAATATCAGGAAGCCGAAGCCTGCGGACCCTAGCAGCATCAAACACCGCACCGGCGTCCAATGCACCGGCGCGCGGAAGCGCAGCGAGATAAGGACACCCAGAGTGACCGCGACGGCGTGGCCGGCATTGGTGAATTCGCCGCCGATGATCGCGGCGGCCACGCTCACCGAGATCCACCAGCCGATCCACGCGGACCGCAGGCGCCGCGGGATCGTAGCGGTCAGCGCGCCCAGCGCCGCCAGCGCGCCATAGCTCATTCCGACATCGTTGGCGTGGGTGATGGACCACGGCATCCAGCCCATCTGCACCGCTGCGGCCAACGCTGCCGCCACTACCAACGTGGCTCCGACGTGGCCGACCAGAAACGCCACAATCAGCCGGATGGTGCGCAGGTGCAGTTCGGCCAGGACCAACAGACAGGTCAGAAAGGGCAGCCAAAACCACAGCGGCCCGGCCTCGACGACGAAGGCGCTGCCGACCAGTGTGCCGAGGCGGCCGTGCGACAGGTTGTGCAGGTTGGTGCTGGCGTGCCGGATCACGCGGTCGTGGGCCTGAGGGCTCAGCATCAGCATCGTGGTACTGACGGCGAACAGAGTCGCCACGTAGCCGATCGTGAAACGGACCCGCGATAACCGGGTGACAAAGGTAGAAGGCATCACATTCCACTATGCCTGGACGTTCGTCTCATTCGTGTTATCGCTGTCGCTGTTTGACAACTCTTTGCGCGTCTTCAGACGATATATCGCCAAGTCCGGAGGGATGCCCGTGAGTTTGCTGGCAAACATCGGACGACGCGCGCGTTTGGCGGTGACGCCCATGGCGTCCAGGTCGCTTTGCGGAATCTTGTCCAAGGTCGGACTCGATATCATGACGCCGCCTTTGGTGGCGCGCTCCATCACCCGGGCCGCGATGTTCACGTCGACGCCCAACCAGTCAGCGCCCAGCCGTTGGGGCCGGCCGGTGTGGATACCCACCCGCATTCGCGGCCGATATCCCTGCACCTCAACGGATTTGATTGCCTCTTGGGCGGCGAGGACGGCCTTGACGGCGACCCCGGGGCGACGGAAGACCGCCATGATGCCATCGCCCATCCGCTTGACGATATGCCCGCCGGCGTCCAACAGCGGTGACTCGACTGCCCGGGCAACCTGACGCAGCAGCGTGAGGGCCGCGTCGTCTCCGGCCTGCAGCGACCACGTGGAGAAGCCCACCAGGTCGGTGAACACAAGCGTCACCTCCGCGTTTGCCGGCTTCCGTGAAACGGCCTCGGTCATCGCCTGCCACACCTGTAACACACCGAGACTGACCTCGCGTGATGCAGCATCGCGATCTCCCAACAGCCGGTCGGCGGCCCGTGCGGCCGCCCGCGGGCCGCCATCCCCGGCGGTTGACAACGGGTCGCCGAATTCGGGATCACCGGGCAGCAGCCGTCGGGCCCGCTTGACGAACGCAACCACACCCGGGCTGCGGTTGGTGCTGCTGAGCCACTTTGCCGGCGAACGCCAGCGTCTGACATCGGTTTCTGCCACGGCCGTCGTGGTCCCATCGGGCATGCCGGACTCCGTTTCGCCAGGCCCGACCTCCACTCGGCCAGGGTAGGTGGTCCGGACTGAACCAAGCAACGAGGGCCACGCCACTGCTGCCCCAACTCGCGGCAAACGGCCTGATCACGCGCTTGCGGCAGTGGGGTGGAGAGTCCATAACACAGGTACGATGCGCACGTCGAGATGCTAGACAACGCGTGTTGTCACAGTTTATCGTGAGCCCGAATGAGGCGCTTTGGAGGCCGTGATGACTGTTACTTCGACGACAGCGGCTGACCCACTCGGGCCCGACTCGCTGACCTGGAAATATTTCGGCGACCTGCGCACCGGGATGATGGGCGTCTGGATCGGCGCAATCCAGAACATGTATCCCGAGCTGGGCGCGGGAGTCACGGAGCACTCCATCCTGTTGCGCGAACCGCTGCAGCGGGTGGCCAGGTCGGTGTACCCGATCATGGGTGTGGTCTACGACGGCGACCGGGCGGCCCAGACCGGCCAGCAGATCAAGAGCTACCACCGCACCATCAAAGGAACCGACAGCGCGGGTCGGCGCTACCACGCGCTGAACCCCGAGACGTTCTACTGGGCGCACGCGACGTTCTTCATGCTCGTTGTCAAGGTCGCCGAGTACTTCTGCGGCGGTCTGACGGAGGCCGAGAAGCGGCAATTATTCGACGAGCATGTGCAGTGGTATCGGATGTACGGGATGAGCATGCGACCGGTGCCCCCATCGTGGGAGGAATTCCAGGTGTACTGGGAGCGGATGGGACGCGAGGAGCTGGAGG
>JALHRH010000511.1 GCA_022841565.1 Mycobacterium sp.
GTTCGGCAGCGCCGGCCCCGACGGCACCTGCCGCGACCAGTGTCGCGCCCTATGTCGTTGCGGTGGGCGGTGATTGGGGACCCAGCCTGGGTCCGACGGTCGGCGGCCGCGGCGGCGTTAAGGCACCCGCAGCCACCATTCCGGCGGCCGGCGGGGCCGCCGTCAGCAGCGCATCAGCCCGGGCGAAGCGGCGCCGGCGGTCGCTACTGCACGACCACGGCGACGAGTTCCTGGACATGAACTCCCCTGGCGGTCCCGACGCATGCCCGGAGCCTTGCCCGGAGGCTTCTGAAGGCGGCGCTCAGGCATCCGAAGGTGGTGCCGGGAGGTTCGGATTCGCCGGGACGGTGCCCACCGAGACGCTGTTGCCGGCGGCCGGGATGACGTCGCTGGCCGGCGACGATTTCGGCGGTGGTCCGCGGATGCCGATGGTCCCGGGAACCTGGGAGTGCGGCCGAGAGGAAGGGGGAGCCGGAAGTCAGCGAGAACGCTTACCGCGCAAAGATTTCTGATTCAGAACAAGGGAAGGAAGATCTATGAGTTTGTTGGACGCTCATATTCCGCAGTTGGTGTCGTCACAGTCGGCGTTCGGCGCCAAGGCCGGGTTGATGCGGCACACGATCGGTCAGGCCGAGCAGGCGGCCATGTCGGCGCAGGCGTTTCACCAGGGTGAGTCCTCGGCGGCGTTTCAGGCGGCCCACGCCCGCTTCGTGGAGGTAGCGGCCCGAGTCAACACCTTGCTGGACATCGCACAGGCCAACCTGGGTGAGGCCGCCGGCACCTACGTGGCTGCCGATGCCGCGGCGGCCTCGTCCTACACCGGCTTCTGAGCCCAGCTTCAAGAGAGGATTTGTCATGTCGCAGATCATGTACAACTACCCGGCCATGCTCGCCCACGCCGGGGATATGTCGGGCTACGCGGGCACGTTGCAAGGCCTGGGCGCCGACATCTCGGCCGAGCAGGCCGCGCTGCAGAACGCCTGGCAGGGTGACACCGGGGTGACGTACCAGGCGTGGCAGGTGCAATGGAATCAGGCCATGGAGGACCTGGTGCGTGCCTACCAGGCGATGGCCAGCACCCACGAAGCCAACACCATGTCGATGATGGCGCGCGACGCCGCCGAAGCCGCCAAGTGGGGCGGTTAGTCGCGCATAAATGGACGCTTCGCCCAATGCCGTTGAGCTGACGGTTGATCAGGCGTGGTTCATTGCGGAAACCGCCGGGGCGGGCAGCTTTCCCTGGGTGCTCGCCATCACCACTCCGTATTGCGATGCCGCACAACGAGCCGCGTTCTTCGATCGTCAGAAGGATGAGCTGACCCGGATGGGAGTGATGGCGCCGAAAGGTGTCATCAACCCGGTGATCGCCGACTGGATCAAAGTGGTGTGTTTCCCGGACCGGTGGCTCGACCTGCGTTACCTAGGGCCCGGCTCGGTGACCGACGCCGGCGACATGCTGCGCGGCATCGTCGCGCAGCGCGCCGGCGCCACCGTGGTCGCACTGCGCAGCGCGCAGCTGGTCACGTTCACCGTGATGGACATCGACGACCCGCGAGCGCTGGTACCTGTCCTGGGTGTCGGATTGATGCAACGGCCGCCGGCGCGGTTCGCGGAGTTCAGCATGCCGACCCGGGTGGGGGCCCGGGCCGACGAGCGGCTGCGGGCCGGCGCGCCGCTGGCGGAAGTCCTTGACTATCTGGGGATTCCGGCGTCGGCGCGGCCGGTGGTGGAGTCCGTGTTTTCTGGTCCGCGCAGCTACGTCGAGATCGTGGCCGGTTGCAACCGCGATGGCAGGCACACCACCACCGAGGTCGGTCTTAGCGTCATCGATACCACCGCTGGGCGGGTGCTGGTCAGTCCCTCCCGGGCCTTCGACGGCGAGTGGGTTTCCACGTTCAGTCCCGGCACATCGTTCGCGACCGCCGTCGCGATCGAACAACTCACGTCCTACTTGCCGGACGGGGAATGGTTCCCCGCTCACCGGTTATCGCGAGACTTCTCCACCCAGGCGAACGCATAAACAAGGCATAGACAGCAAGCAGAAAGAGAGCACGATGTTCCAGCAACGGCCCCAGCAGCTTTGGTGGGTTCAGTGATGTCCGGTACCGTCATGCCGATTGTCCGCGTCGCAATTCTCGCGGACAGCCGGTTGACGGAGATGGCATTGCCCGCGGAGTTGCCGCTACGCGAAATCCTGCCAGCGATACAGCGATTGGTGGTTCCCGCCGGCCAAGACGGGGAAAGCGTCGAAGACGGTGCAGCGGCTCCCTACCTGAGCCTGGCGCCCATCGGCGGGGCCCCGTTCAGTCTGGATGCCAGCCTGGACACCGTCGGAGTGGTGGACGGGGATCTGCTCGCCTTGCAGCCGGTCCCTACGGGTCCCGCCGCGCCGGGCATTGTCGAGGACATCGCCGACGCCGCCATGATCTTTTCGGTGTCGCGGCTTAACCCGTGGGGCCCAAAGCATATTCAGCGTGGCGCGGTGGCCGCAGTGATCGGCGTGGTGCTGGTGGCCACCGGCTTGTCGGTCGCCCACCGGATTGCCACCGGCGCCCTGGTCGGTTTGGTGGCGGTCAGCGCCATCGCGGTCGTCGTCGCCATCACCGGGCTGCTGAGCATCGGTCGGTCTCCCCGCACCGGGATTGCGTTGTCGATCACCGCCCTGGTGCCTATCGCGGCAGCGCTCGCGCTGGCGGTGCCAGGCAAGTTCGG
>JALHRH010000512.1 GCA_022841565.1 Mycobacterium sp.
AGCGCCTGATCGGCGATACCGTCCAAAGTGGTTGACAGCAGTTCGGCACCCGATACCGCCAGTCGCTGCAACAGGTCGCCCGCGGTGTCGGTCGGCCGGATGGTTTCGGTGACGATGCCGTACACCGGCCCGGAATCCAGACTCGGTTCGATCTGGAACGTAGTGGCGCCGGTGATGGTGTCGCCTGCGGCGATCGCGGCCTGCACCGGTGCCGCGCCGCGCCAAGCCGGCAGCAGCGAAAAGTGCAGATTGACCCACCCAAGCGGGGGCACCGCGAGCAAGCCGGCGCCGAGCAGCGCGCCGTAGGCCACCACGGCACAACAGTGCGGCTCCAATTCCGAGAGCTCGGCCACAAACTCCGGCGAGTTGGGCCGGCCCGGCCGCAACACCGGAATGCCGCGATCGAGCGCTTCTCGAGCCACCGGCGAGGGTTCCGGTTTGGCGCGCCGCCCCGAGGCCGCATCGGGCCGGGTCAGCACGGCGACGACGTCGTGACGGGGCGAGTCGATGAGCCGACGCAGCGCGGGCAACGCGGGTTCTGGGGTACCGGCGAACACGAGACGCACCGGCCCAGTCTATGGACCCGGGCTGGTGCGACGCGTCCCACAGCCCCACGCGGGGAATTCACAGCCCGTCTCAATGTTTCTTATGCATACTGTGTCCGTACTGTACTAAATGCAAACATGCCCTCCCCTCGAAGGAGATCCACCATGACCATCGGCACACCTATTGGCTCGGACGACACGCTCGCCGCCACCCACCGGGCCATGTGGGCCCTGGGCGATTACGCCCTCATGGCCGAAGAGGTGATGGCCCCCCTCGGACCCCTGCTGGTGGCCGCCGCGGGTATCGGACCCGGCGTCCGGGTGCTCGACGTCGCCGCCGGGTCCGGCAACATCTCCCTGCCCGCCGCCAGGGCCGGCGGCACCGTCACGTCAACCGACCTCACACCTGAATTGCTGCAGCGCTCCCAGGCGCGCGCGGCCACCGAGTGTCTGAAGTTGCAATACCAGGAGGCCAACGCCCAGGCACTTCCGTTCGACGACAACACATTCGACGCGGTGATTTCGGCGATCGGGGTGATGTTCGCGCCGGATCACCAAAGTGCCGCCGACGAACTGGTCCGGGTGTGCCGGCCGGGTGGGACTATCGGTCTCATCAGTTGGACGCACGAGGGCTTCTTCGGCCGGATGCTGGCCACCATCAGGCCCTACCGACCCAGCCTGTCGTCGGCCCTGCCGCCATCGGCGCTATGGGGACGTGAGGCATACATCACCGGGCTGCTCGGGGATCGCGTCACCGACGTCGACACGCGGCGAGGGCTGCTCGAGGTAACGCGATTCGACACGGCCCAGGCCGTGCACGACTACTTCAAGAACAATTACGGCCCGACCATCGAAGCCTACGAGAACATCGGCGGGAATCAGGTGCTGGCGGCCGAACTCGACACCCAACTCGTCGAACTCGCCGACGAGTATCTGCGGAACGGCGTCATGGAGTGGGAGTACCTGCTGCTCACCGCAGCCAAGCGCTGAGAACCAGGCGGCCCGACGCTTTACATCTCGTGGAATTCGATGTGAGCGTCGGGTTCGCCGCCGGCGGCGGTGAACGCGGTGAGCGCACGGACCAGCCCGTGGCGTTCCGCCGCCGGCATTTTCTCGACGATCCGGGCGATCTCGCTGCGCCGGTTCGCCGTGACCTTGGAAACCACTTCGCGGCCCCGCTTGGTGAGCGAAGCAAGCAGTTCGCGACGGGACGTCGGGTGCGGCAGGCGGTCGATCAAACCGGCGCTCACCAGCCGATCCACCATCCGGCCGGTGGCTGACGGCTGCACACCGAGCAGGGTCGCCAGCGTCGCCAGATTCACTGGGCCCCGGTTGGACAAGATGACCAGGGTGCGGAACTGCGGGATGGTAATAGTGTCGTCAACTGCCGCAATAGAATTAGCCGAAATGCCGACCAGCAGTCGAGACGCCGTCAGCAGCGAGTCGGTGATCATGTCCAGCGACTCGGCCGTCGCGTTCTCTGTTGCCATCGAAGCCCCCTTCCCCGGTTCCTGGCTACAACACAGAAAGTGTAACAGCGTTCGACAATCGAAGGCATAAAGTGTTGCGTGAATTGATAGTTGCTGACGGATCTGGTTGCGGCGATGCGGGCAGCAGAAATCCGCTGAAGATCCCATCACCAGCGACGTCTGCGACGCCCCAGCGACGGGCAATGTGGCAGACATGACGAATGCGCCACCGACGCCGACCATGCCTTGGCACCGCTAGGGAGAAATCCCGATGTCCGCCAAAGGGATTCGCCGCGGCAATCGCATAATGGACGTCGCCGCCGGGCACCGGTAACGGGTCGGTGCTGGCGGCTGCCTAGACGCCCATGTCACCGCTACCCACCTCACCCGGCAACTGCCGCGCATGCCCAGGTATGCGCGGCCGAGCGGGTCTGCGGCTCGGGAGGCGGAACGCCCACGCCACAGCCCCACCCTTCCGCACCTAGGTGTTCGGGAATTTTCGACTGCTTAATACATTGGGAACAAACGATTTTCACCGGCCGCAGGCGCTGAAGCGGTTTCAGCGATATGCAGTGGTCAATCTGCAGCCGAACTAGCTCATGGTCTTGCGGGGTGATGAGCACTGCCGACGGCGCCGCGTAAGGCCGTCAGCCGCAGATCGTTAACGTGGCCAAGTACCCTCGTGCGCTCAGCATCG
>JALHRH010000513.1 GCA_022841565.1 Mycobacterium sp.
CGTCCCGGACACGCCACGACCTCGCCGGGAGCGGGGGAGTCCTTGCCCCCGATCACCGCCACCGGGGCGAGATCCCCGTAGATTTCGCGCAAGGTCGCGTCCCGGGGCGCTTCGGACCGCCAGACCACGAACGGGATGCCGGCCACTTCGAATGAGTGCGCGGTGTAGGCCAGAACCGATTCGACGACCGAGGGCGCGGCGAGGTCGGCGACGTCGAGAATCGCGCCCGGGCCGTTGTCGGCGGCCATCGCCTCGCGCAGCACATCGTTGGCCAGTCGCGCGACCACTCGCACATGGGAGTTGGCTTTCCTTGCGAGCAAAGCGATTTCGAGGTTTCTCGCGTCGTCATCTCCAACGCACACCACCGCGTCGGCATGAGTGAGTTCCACCCCGATCAGGTTGTCGCCGGCTAGCATCACAACGTTGGCGCCGACCTTGTTGAGTTCCTCGATGATTGTGGCCGCCAGCGCGTCGTCACCGCTGACGATGATGTGGCGCCTCATGTCCCGCCCACTCCGCCATGAGTTGTCCCGCATGAACACCCACCGTTGATCACATGGGCGTTGGTCGGCTTGAAAAGACTATCGGTCACCGAGCCGGTAAACGCCAGCGAGACGCGCTGATGTGTCGATGGGGACCTTATCTTTGTCGTGACTGGCACCCACCCCCGCGAGCCTCCCCGCGATACTGGCTTCGTGCCCATCATTGAACCCATTGCGTCCCGCCAGGTCTATCGCAATGCCTGGATGGTCCTCCGCGAGGATGACGTCCGCCGGCCCGACGGCAGCTCCGGCATCTACGCCGTGGTGGACAAGCCGACGTACGCCCTCGTAATGCCTTATGACGAACGGCGATTCCGGTTGGTCGAGCAGTTCCGGTATCCCGTCGGCGCGCGCCGCTGGGAGTTTCCGCAGGGCACCGCCCCAGATCTGGCCGACCTCGAACCCGCCGCGCTTGCCGAGCGGGAGCTGCGCGAGGAGACCGGGTTGCGTGCGACGTCGCTGCAGGCCCTGGGACAGCTCGACGTCGCGCCGGGGATGAGCAGTCAACGCGGATGGGTGTTTCTGGCCACCGGAATATCGGAGGGGCACGCCGATCGTGAGCACGAGGAGCAGGACATGCGCAGCGCGTGGTTCCCGCGCGAGGACGTCGAGCAGATGATGCGCGACGGAGTGATCGCCGACGCCCAGTCGATCGCCGCCTACGGCCTGTTTATGTTGCGGGGGCGATGAAGCATCTTTACCGCATGCAACCGTCCACAGTGTTCGGGCTGGGATCGTATCCGACCCGAAATCGCGTTGCATCCTCCACCCGACAGCATGGACAGGATGCGTCCGGGAGGGAAATCCGCACTGCTCGCCGCCGCCATTGTGGCGTTCAGCATGGCTGCGCTGCCGGCGCACGCGGCGACACCACAATGGAACGGCAAATACTCGCTGGTGAGGTATGCCGTCGACAAAACCGGCAGCAGCGCGGCCGCAAGCCAAGTCGAACCCACCTTCAGTGCCGACTACGTCTTCTCGACGGTGTGTTCGGCGGCCACGTGTGTCGCCACCGCCAATAGCGGTCCCACGCCCAACAATCCGACGATCTCGGTGCCGTCGCACTACACGTGGGATGGCTCCCGGTGGGTTGAGCGCTTCAACTTTCAATGGGATTGCTATCTGGGAGAAGGAGTTCCAAAGGTCTGGGCACCCGCAAAGTCGTGGGCCTTCTATGCACCACAGTCCGACGGGTCGCTGCGCGGCACCTGGCACACCGACATCGGCAGCGGCCCGTGTCAAGGCAGCGTCGAAATGCCAGTGGCGGCCTTTCGCGCCTGACGCGCATCGAAACGCCGCCCCACATGATCTGTGAGGCGGCGTTTGGTGTTGCGAGTCAGGTGGTGGTGACGTACTGCGGGCAGTAGGCGCTGGCGGCGTCAACGGCGAAGGTGTGGGCGCCGCTGCTGCTCAGGCCGGTCCGCTGGGCCACTCCGCTGATGACCTGCTTGCTGGATTGTCCGGCGTCGAGTGCGCTGCAGACGGCGTGCGCCTCGCTGATGGCGCGCGCGCTGCTGGGCGGGGTGATGCCGTCAGCCTTGATCTGCGCGATGAACGCGTCGTCGACCGAGCTCGCGCCGGCAGTACCGGCCAGGCCGAGAGCGGCCAGGCCGAGCGTGGCGGCGGTCAGGGTGGTGCCGGCCAGGGAAGCGGTGAAACGACGAGTGAACATTGCTATCTCCGTGTTACTGAGGGGTGGTGGACGCTGGTTTGCGTTGCACCAAGCCTCAGCCGACGGCCTTTGAGAATTCTCAATAGATTCTTGATGAGTTGGTGATCAGAGTTCGTGCGCCGCGAGCCAGCTCTGCATTCTCTCGGCCACCGCCCGCCATCCGCGTTCGAGCATCATGTCGTGGGCCATGTCGGGGAAGATCTCTGCCTCAGTGCCGTAAACCGCAGCGATACGGCAGGTTTCGCGCGGCGTGACCATGGCGTCGTGCTCGGCGCCCAGTACCAGCATGGGGACGCCGTCGACGCGTTCGGTGCTGACGAGGTCGAGGAAGAGCATGTCCAGGAAGGCTCGATAGGACTCGTCCTGGAGTCGGCGCTGATAAGGAACGACCTCCTCGTCCGGCATCCCCGAGGAAAACAGCAATTCTCTGGCCAGCTTCTGAGGGGCTTCGCCCCGCCGTGGTGGGCG
>JALHRH010000514.1 GCA_022841565.1 Mycobacterium sp.
CTTCCGGCTCGGTTTGCCCTTACCGCCAGCTTTTCGCGGTGTCCGGCTGCCGGCACCGTCCCGGCTACCTGCATTGTCGGAGCGCCGGTCGGGTCGAAGGTTGATCAAGACTCCCGAGATGCGGGTCTGCTCAAGTTTTTTCAGCGTCGCCCGGGGTAGCTTTGCCGGAAGTTCGACCATGGAGAAGTCCGGCCCGATGGCGATATGGCCGAAATCGCTGCGATGCAAGCCCCCCTCGTTGGCGATGGCGCCGACGATCGCGCCCGGGCCGATCCGGTGGCGCTTGCCCACGTCGATCCGGTATGTGATGAAAGGCTTTGTCTGTCTTGGCCTTTGCGGCCCGTCTCGGTTCTCGTCACGTTCGTTGCGGCGCTCCCGGCGTTCCGGTGGCGGTTCCGGCGCGAGTAGGAACGCCTCACCGTCGCGGGACTGCAACGCCAGCGCGGCCGCGATATCGGCCATCGGAACGTCGTGTTCGCGTTCGTAGTCCTCCACTAGTCGGCGGAACAGTTCGATCCCCGGGTTGTTCAGCGCGTCGGTGATCGAGTCGGCGAACTTGGCCACCCGCTGCGCGTTGACGTCCTCGACGGTGGGCAACTCCGCCTCGGTAAGTGTTTGCCGCGTGGCCTTTTCGATCGCTTTGAGCAGGTGGCGCTCCCGCGGCGAAACGAACAGCAGCGCCGTTCCCGACCGCCCGGCCCGGCCGGTACGCCCGATCCGGTGCACGTAGGACTCGGTGTCGTGCGGGATGTCGTAGTTGAGGACGTGCGAGATGCGCTCCACGTCCAGCCCGCGGGCGGCGACATCGGTGGCCACCAAAATGTCGATTCCTTTCAGGCCGCCCTCGCGCAGGGCCGCAATCGTTCTCTCCCGTTGCCCCTGCGGGATGTCCCCGTTGATGGCAGCCGCGGAGAAGCCACGGACGCGCAGCCTTTCGGCCACCTCCTCGGTGGCCTGTTTGGTGCGCACGAAAACGATCATCGCCTCGAACTGCTCGACCTCGAGTACCCGAGTCAGCGCATCCATCTTGCGTGGGCCTGCCACCTGGATGTAGCGCTGCGAAATGTTATCGGCGGTGGCCGTTTTGGCTTGGGACGTGACTTCCAGCGGGTCGTGCAGGTACTTGCTGGTGATTTTGCGGATGGCCGGCGGCATGGTCGCCGAGAACAGGGCTACCTGCTTGTATTCCGGCGTTTCGGAGAGAATGCGGTCGACCTCTTCGGCGAAGCCCATGGCGAGCATCTCGTCGGCCTCGTCGAGCACCAGGTAGTCCACCCGGGACAGGTCCAGCGTCCCGCGTTCCAGGTGGTCGATGACGCGTCCCGGGGTTCCGACCACGACCTGGGCACCGCGCTTGAGCCCGGCCAGTTGCACGGCATATGACGACCCGCCGTAGATCGGCAGCACGGTGAGATGGCGTAGCGCCCCATACCGGCTGAAAGCCTCAGCCACCTGCAGGGCCAGCTCTCGGGTAGGCGCCAGCACCAATGCCTGAGTGGCTTTGCTGGCGGTGTCGATCTTGGACAGGATCGGCAGCGCGAATGCCGCCGTCTTGCCGGTGCCGGTCTGCGCCAGCCCCACCACGTCCGAACCCGCCATCAACGCCGGAATCGTCGCCGCCTGGATCCCCGTCGGCGATTCATAGCCGACACCAGCGATCGCCCGCACGACATCGGGATGAATCTGCAGGTCGGCGAACGTCGCAACGGGCGCTTCAGGGGGATTGTCCGGGATTGCCATCAGGAGATGAAGTCTAGAGCGTGCGGCCCGGGCGGCCATGCCTGCCGCACCCACGGGCCGGATGACGGTACGGTGCCCGGTGTGTGGACCCGCTCCTGCCGTGCCGCGCCACTGACGGCCGTGGCTGCCGTCGCGGCGGCGACGTTGGTCGGATGCGGGGCGGGGGACTCCACGGTCGCCAAGACGCCGCAGGCCACCAAACCCGCAACGGCGGCGGCCACCGCGGGCCCGTCCAACCCCCTGCCCAATGCAGCAGCGCCGCCCAACAGCAGCGAGGTTCCGTCAGACCCGTGCGTGGTCAATCTCAGCTCGCCCACCATCGCCAAAGTCGTTTCCGAGCTTCCCCGCGATCCACGTAGTCAACAACCCTGGAACCCAGAACCGCTGAGCGGCAACTACAACGAGTGCGCGCAGCTGTCCGCGGTGATCATCAAGGCCAATACCAACGGTGACAGTCCGACCACTCGGGCGGTGCTGTTCCACCTCGGCAAGTTCATCCCGCAGGGCGTGCCAGACACGTACGGGTTCAACGGGATTGACGCCGCGCAGAGCACCGGGGACACCGTCGCGCTGACGTACGCCAGCGGCGTCGGGTTCAATACCGTGGTGAAATTCCGTTGGAACGGCAGCGGCGTGGAGATTATCGGTAATACCCCGGGCCGCTGAGGCACCGGTGCTGCTACGGGATGAGGCGGTCCTGCGCGGTGTCACGAGCGCGGTGAACCCAGCCCGCCCCGTGACGCGGCCTAACTCGGGTCACCCGCCCGCACCGCCCGAACCGGGAATGGTGCCGCCGGCCCCACCCGCGCCACCGGTGTTGCCAATGGGCGGGTCACCGAAGGCGCCGCTGCCGCCGGTGCCGCCGGACTTGCCCGGGGCGCCGGCACCGCTGAGGCCGCCGCTGCCGCCGGTGCCGGCGTTCGCGCCGTTACCGCCGAAG
>JALHRH010000515.1 GCA_022841565.1 Mycobacterium sp.
GAATTCGATGGGATCCAGTTCGGCGTCCAGGGCCATCTCGACGTCGATCGGCATATCAGCTCTCTCCCGCGAGGTGCAGTGAGGCCAGGTACCCGAACGTCATCGCCGGCCCAATGGTGCCGCCGGGCCCGGGGTAGGTGTGTCCCATCACCGGTGCGCTGACATTGCCTGCGGCGTAGAGGCCTTCGATGACGCTGCCGTCGTCGCGCAGGGCACGTCCGTTGACATCGGTGCGGATCCCGCCCTTGGTGCCCAGGTCGCCCGGCACCATTTTGGCGGCGTAGTAGGGCGCGTGGGTGAGTTCGCCGAGGTTCGGGTTCGGCTTGTTGGTCGGGTCGCCGTAGTACCGGTCGTAGGCGCTTTCGCCGCGGTGGAAGTCCTCATCGACGCCGGCGCGGGCAAATCCATTGAAACGGGCTACCGTGGCCATGAATTCGTCGACCGGCAGGCCCGCCTTGGTGGCCAGTTCCTGCAGCGTGTCGGCCTGGATGATGACGCCGGACTCCATCCACCTGCGCGGAATACGTTGCCCCGGTTGCAATCCCGCAAAGATGTAGCGATCCCGGTACTGCTGGTCGAACACCAGCCAGGCGGGAATGTTCTCGCCCGGCCCGGGACCCTGGCCGTGCTCGCCGCCGTACATGTGGTGGCCAGCTTCGACATAGGGCAGCGATTCGTTCATAAATCGCTTGCCGGACATGTTGACCATGATCGCGCCGGGTGAGTTGCGTTCCGATAAGGCGATCCACGGGGCGCCCACCAGCGGCACCGTTGGGATCCACCACGCGTCCTCCATCAGATCCAGTGCGGCGCCCAGCTTTTCGCCGGCGATGATGCCGTCACCGGTGTTGGCCTTGGCGCCCACCGTCCACTCCGTGGTTATCGGCGCACGCTGGTACTTCACCCGCATCTGCTCGTTGTGTTCGAATCCGCCGGAGGCCAGGATCACGCCACGCCGCGCCCGGATCAGCCGCGGTTCGGCAGACTCGGACGCGCCGCTATCGCGCACATAGATCCCACGCACGGCGCCGTCTTCGACGTGGAGGTCGGTGAGCGCGGTGTTGAGGACGACCGGAACACCGGCCTGCTGCAACCCGATTCGCAGCGGGCCGATCAACGCCCGTCCCATGCCGACCAGGTTCTTGCCGGTCGCCTTGGCCCACATGGTCCGCGCACCGACCTTCAAGCTGCGCAGCACGCCGCGAGGGTGCCGTTTGAGCATGTTGAGTCGCACGTAGTCCTGTTGCATGACCACCACATTGAGCGGGACCTTGCCATAAGCAGGTTCCAGCCCGGCCTCGTCGGGTCCGAGCTTACGGGCGTTGAACGGCTTCGGCTCGATCGATCGGCCCTCGGCGCGCCCGCCCGGAGCTTCCGGGTAGTAGTCGGAGTAGCGGGGCACCCAGCACATCTTCAGCGGGGTGTGTTTGAGCACGAACGAGAGCATCTCGGGCCCGCGCTGCAAGTAGGTGTCGATACGTTCCGGCTCCGCGGCATCTCCGACGATGCCGTGCAGATAGGTGCGGGCCGCCTCGGCGGTGTCCTCCACCCCGTTGCGCCGCAGGATCTCGTTATTCGGGATCCAGACGCCGCCGCCCGAGCGGGCGGTCGAGCCGCCGAAGTGCGGAGCCTTCTCGATGACTACTGTCGAGAGGCCGCGGTGCGCGGCGGTGAGGGCAGCCACCATGCCGGCGCCGCCGCTACCCACCACGACGACGTCGTACTCCTGTGCTGTCATGTAGAACACGTTATAGAATTGCCCGGGCTGGGCGCTACTGACCCGGTCACGCGGACGAAGGAACTTCGGTAAATGCTCAGTGATGCGACCCGAGAAGCGCTTGCCGCCGACCTGGCACAGGCCGAGTGGAGCCGCGACGGAATCGCTCCGTTGACGGCCGCGTACCCCGACATCGACGTCGTCGACGCCTACGAAATCCAGCTGAATAACATCCGCCGACGGGTCGCCGACGGCGCCCGGGTAGTGGGGCACAAGGTCGGACTCTCGTCGCCGGTGATGCAACAGATGATGGGCGTCGACGAGCCTGACTACGGGCACCTTCTTGACGACATGCAGGTCTTCGAGGATGTCCCGGTGCAGACGTCGCGGTATCTGTTGCCGCGGGTGGAGGTCGAGGTCGGGTTCATCCTGTCGGGTGATCTGCCGGGTGCCGAATGCACTGAAGAGGACGTGGTGGCCGCCACCGAGGCGCTGGTGCCGTCGATCGAGCTGATCGACACCAGGATCAAGGACTGGCAGATCAAGATTTGCGACACCATCGCCGACAACGCATCCTCGGCGGGCTTCGTGCTGGGCTCAGCCCGGGTATCACCGGCCGATATCGACGTGAAGGCCATCGATGCGAAGCTGACCCGCAACGGCGAGTTGATCGCCGAGGGCCGCAGCGACGCCGTGCTGGGCAATCCCGTGACGGCCGTTGCCTGGTTGTCCCGCAAGGTGGACAGTTTTGGGGTGCGGCTGAAGAAGGGCGACATCGTGTTGCCCGGATCGTGCACCTTCGCCGTCGACGCTCGGGCAGGTGACGAGTTTGTCGCCGACTTCGCGGGGCTCGGTGCCGTTCATTTGTCGTTTGAATAAATCGCAGCAAGGGAGCGTTGACATGCCGGCCAAGGCAAGTGTGGCGATCGTCGGATCGGGAAAC
>JALHRH010000516.1 GCA_022841565.1 Mycobacterium sp.
CCACGTCGGCGTACGCCAGGCCACCGGCCCCCAGGAATCCCAGCATCCCGGCCTTCGCCACTGCCGCCACCAAAGCGGGCGTAGCAATGCCGTTGGCCATCGACCCGGTGAGGTACGGGAAGCGTAGCGAATGGGACTCGCAGAATTCCCGGTCGCCGAGCCACTCGGGATACACCGGCGGCAGGGTGCCGATTAGGGATGTTCCCGACGGCGCACGGGACACCGTTCCGCCGACGGCCAGCCCCACCTGCCCGGTCTTGTCGTCACGCACGACCACAAGAGGATGACGGATGTGGCGCGCCACGTGCACCAGATCCTCGGGGGCAAACGCAATGCCGCTTGCATCCGGCGAATCTTCGGCGGGGGTACTCACCGATGAAGCCGGGCGCGCTCCGCCCGGCGGCAGGGGCTCGTCGCAGCGTGGTTCTAACGTGGCGGCCGGGGTCACCTATCGCTCCCCGGCAGACGTTGGGCAAATCGCCGTTGCTGCCAGCTTTCAGGAGGCCATCGCATCCTCTGTGTCCTCCGATCACCCCCCGCGGCCCGTTCGAGACACCTCCAAGTAATCCGCACGCGGTTTCGGAAAACATTCGACAAACATGAAATGCCCAAGTGTCGCGGTGGCTCGATGGCCGGTGAGGGCGGCCCGCGGCCCGGCGCCGGCCCGAAGCGGGTGCGCCTGCCTTACCGGGGCATCAAAGCGCGCCGTGCGGCAGCGCCATAAAATTCCGAAGCCTAACGCGCCGTCGCTGGCCGCGCCTCGCTCAATCGCGACCGTGGCGTCAGGACACGCCCAACTGGCGCGCAAACCCTTCTGGAATCAAGATGTCGTCCGGCCCGAGATCATGGATGGACGAACGCCCGAGGCCCATCAGCGCAGAATCGATTCCGCCACGCAAAATGTCGAGCACGTTCTCGACGCCGGGTTGGCCCGCCGCCGCAAGTCCCCACAGGTAGGCCCGCCCGATCATCACCGCTCGCGCTCCGAGTGCCACCGCCTTGACGACGTCACTTCCCCGCCGGATGCCACCGTCGAGCAGGACCTCGACTTGGTTGCCGACGGCCGCCGCCACCGCGGGCAGGGCGCGGACCGACGCCGGCGTGCCGTCCAGGTTGTTGCCGCCGTGATTGGACACCGAAATGGCCGAAACACCGGCATCCACCGCCCTTTTGGCGTCATCGACGCGCATCACACCCTTGAGCATGAACGGGCCACCCCACAGTTCCCGCAGCCAGGCGATGTCCTCCCAGGTCGGCGGGGGCGTCCCCATCCATTCGCCATACGCGGCGAAGAACGGCGGGCCAGGCTCACCCCGGCGGCCCTGGTTGGGCACCCGCAGGTCCGGCGGTCGCATCGTCTTGCCGAACTTCCACAGCCAGCGGGGCTTGGTGATCGCCTCCGGCGACAGCTTCAGGATGTTCTTCAGGTTCATCTCTTCGGGGATCTTCGGGCTGCCCCAGTCGCGGCCGTGCGAGAACGTCCAGTCGGTGGTGACGATCAACCCGACCGCACCCGCCGCTCGTGCCCGCTCGGCGCGCTCGGCGATCGCTTCCCGCCCGCCGAGCCAGTAGATCTGGAAGAAGACCTTGGGGTTGGCCGCGACGACTTCCTCGATCGGCTTGCTGGCGAACGAGGACAGGCCCATCGCCGTGCCCCGGGCCGCCGCGGCGCGCGCCACGGCCACCTCGCCATCCGGATCGACCGCCTGGACGCCGGTCGGCGAGATGAGCACCGGCATCGAAATATCCTGTCCCATCACGGTGGTCGACAGGTCGCGTTTGGCGCTGGCACCGATGACGTGCGGGGCGAATCCGAGTTCGCTGAACGCCGCCACATTGTCGGCGACCGTCAGGCCCTTTTCACTGGCCGAAATCAGGGAAGAATAAACGGATTTCGGCAGTCGGCGCTTAGCGCGTTGTTGAGCAATGGCTACGGTTTCAAACCATTGGTCTGCCATGGTTATACCGGACTTTCGTTACACAGCCGCGCCGGCGGTCTCTTCGACAGGGTCAACGGCACCGGGTTGCTGAGCCGCGTGCCGCGGGAGTGGTCGACGCGCGGCCTCGGCGTTTCACGTCGGGATTCCAGCGCCGGCGCACCGTGGCCTTGCACGCATTCGGGATCGGGACCGTCCATCGGCAGGCCGGTGAAGAACTTCGCCGCCATGCAGCCACCCCGGCAGCTGTCGTAGTGTCCGCAGCTGGCGCAGGCGCCGGCAGACTGTGGCTCGCGCAATTCTCGGAACAATGGGGCGTTCTTCCAGACACTGGCAAAGCCGGCGCCGAAACCGCTGTTCCTCAACACGTTTCCGGCCAGGAAACGGTCGTGGATGGCGAACGGGCAGGCGTACACGTCGCCCACCGGATCGATCAGGCACACCACCCGGCCGGCTCCACACATGTTCAAACCGGCCAGCGCGCCGGTGGCGCCCAGCGGCGCGAGGTGGAAGAACGAGTCGCCGGTCAGCACCCGCTCACCCTTGGCCACCAGCCAGTCGTACAGCTGGACCTGCTGGTCCGCCGTGGGATGTAGGTCTTCCCAGACGTCCGCGCCCCGCCCCGACGGCCGCAGCCGGGTGATTCGCAACGTGGCACCGTAACGGCTTGCCAGAGCCGCGAATTCGTCGAGTTGCCCGACATTGTGCCGGG
>JALHRH010000517.1 GCA_022841565.1 Mycobacterium sp.
ACGGCCCAGCCACGGGAAACTGAGAGATGAACTACTTCACGAGAATCTTGTCGTTGCTGGCGCTGGCGTTCCTGGCTGCCTGCGGCGGCGGCGGCGGCAATTCGGGCAGCCCGCTGGTAGGCGGCACCGAGACCGGCAGCAGGCTTTCCGATCTGGTGATCGTGCTCAGCGGCACGACGCTGGCCAACACGGGCACGGGCTCGATCGAGGTGTCTGCCACCGCGGTAGACGCGAATCGCAATGCGCTGGCCGGCGTGCCGGTCACCCTGAGCGTCGACAGCGGTGCCGTCCTCAGCACCGCAGGTACCGTCACCGGCGCCGACGGCAAGATCATCGGTTCAGTCGGCATCGGCGCGGACCGCACCAACCGCACCATCACGGTCACCGCCCGCTCCGGCTCGATCGAGCGCAAGGCCTCCTTCGCGGTGGTCGATTCCTCGGGCACCGCAGTGGCCTCCGAGATGGTGCTGGTGCTGAGTTCCGCCAGCATCGCCAACAACGGCACCCAGACGGTGACGGCCACGGCTACGGCGCTCGACGCCAAGCGCAACACGCTGCCGGGTGTGGCGGTGGCGCTTACCGTCAACGCCAATGCCGTGATCACGCCCAATGCCACCACCACCGACGCCGGTGGCACGGTGCGGGGTGCCATCGGCATCGGCTCGGATCGCAGCAACCGCACCATCACCGTCACGGCGACCGCAGGCTCGCTGGTGCGCACCGCCACGCTGCTGGTCAGCGATGCCACGGGCGGTACGCCGGTGGCTGCCGACCTGAGCCTGGTGCTCAGTGCGCCGACGCTGACCAATGCGGGCACCACCACCATTGCTGCCACGGCCACGGCGGTGGATGCCAATCGCAATGCAGTCACCGGCATCCCGATCACGCTGAAGGTGGACAGCAGCGCGTTGCTCACCGTCAGCGGCCCGACCACCAACGCGGCGGGTGTCGTGACCGGCAATGTCGGCATCGGCTCAGATCGTTCCAATCGCCTGGTCACGGTCACTGCCACCAGCGGCACGCTGACGCGTTCGGCTTCCTTCCGCGTCGTCGGTGCCGATCTGACGGCAGCGTTCACGCCGCTGATCGACGCCGGTTCGGCCAACAACCGCATCGAATTCAAGCTCGTCGACACGAACTCGGCGGCCATGGTGGGGCAACCGATCTCCGTGTCCTCGCCCGGCTTGCCTTCCACCACCGGCGTCACCGATTTCGCAGGCAAGTTCATCTACGAATTCACGGCGCCCTCTGAGCCTGGAAGCCTCGCGGTCACGGCCGCTGCGGCCGGAGACTCGGACACCGTGGTCATTGCGGTCCAGCAACCTGGCGGCGGTGCGATCCTGCCGGCAACCGAGGCACCGAGATCGGCTTCGATCGCACCGAGTCCCAGCGTGGTGAGCGTCAACACGGTGGGAAGCACCTTGAATCAAGTCGAACTCCGGGCGCTTTTCCTGGGTTCGAACAACCAGCCCATTCCGCGCGTGCGGGTCAGGTTCGATCTGGCGGGCAATGCGTTCAGCACCGACGGCGTGGTGAACTGGCTTGGAGGCAGCTTCGCCTACTCCGATTCGGCGGGTGTGGCGCGAGGCACGTTCACGCCGGGTCAGCGCTCAAGCCCGACCAACGGGGTCACTGTGCGTGCCTGCTACGACGTCAACGACTTCCCGGCCGGAACCTGCCCGTTCGCCACGACGGCCACGCTGACGGTTGCATCGGAAGCGTTGTCGGTGAGCATCGGCACCAATGAAATCATCAAGAGCGGGGCTCTCACCTATATCAAGGAGTTCGTCGTCCTCGTAGTGGACGCCGCGGGCCAGGCGAAGTCGGACGTGCTCATCACGCCGTCCATCGACCTCACCGATTACTACAAGGGCTTCTATGTGCGGCCTGACGACACCTGGCTGCAGACCATGACCCTCCCCCCGACCGAGCGCTATCGTTGGCAAGGCGCCACGGCCTCGGTACCGGCTGCCTGGGTCCGCAATTCGACGGGACTGTCGGGCCTCGGGCGATGCCCCAACGAGGACATCAACCGCAATGCCGTGCGAGAAGCCTCCGCCTTCGATGCCAACGCTGCTGCTCCGACCATCGCGAACCGAAGCGAAGACCTGAACTGGAACGGCGATCTCGATCCGCGCAAGGCCGACGTGGCCATCCGCATGGTCGGGTCGCCCCGCACCGACACCAGCGGCTTGGCCGTGCTGCAGATCGAGTACCCGCGCAACCTGGGCAGCTGGATCGACTTCGTGATCACCGTGACGGCCTCGGGCGTCACCGGCACCGAAGTACGCGCGAAGTTCAGTGACCGCCTGCCGGTGCCTGTCGAGGCCGTCAAGGCCGAAGGCAGCCCGGCCTTCGTCACCAGTCCCTACGGCCTGTCGGACACCTGCACCGACGCGAAGTGATCCGGTGCTGATCTCCCTGGTCGGCATGCCCGGCTGTGGCAAGACCACGGTCGGGCGCCACCTGTCACGCCAGCTGGGCCTGAAGTTCGTTGACAGCGACGCCGAGATCGAGCACCGCATCGACATGCCCATTCGCGACTGGTTCGCGGCACGGGGCGAAGCGGCCTTCCGCGACGTCGAGCAGGACGTCATCGACGATCTCACGCAGCGTCAGGGCATCGTGCTGGCCACCGGTGG
>JALHRH010000518.1 GCA_022841565.1 Mycobacterium sp.
TGGGCAGACCAGCAGAACAGTCATACCCCAGCCCACTTAATCAAGATCAAACAATCAACAGATCACGCCACACGGTCCATCGGTGGTTTGAGGCTTAGAGCCAGTCGCGCCGGCGGAAACTGAAGTACAGGAACACACAGATCGTCACCATGGCGGTGATCACCGAAGGGTAGCCCCACTTGGAGTCCAGCTCCGGCATGAAGTGGAAGTTCATCCCATAAATCCCGGCCACCATGGTGGGCACCGCGATGATACCGGCCCAAGCCGAGATCTTGCGCATGTCCATGTTCTGCTGCATGCCAACCCGGGCCAGGGCGGCCTGCACCAGCGAATTGAGCATGTCGTCGTAGCTGGCGATCTGTTCCGCGGCCTGGATCTGGTGGTCGGCGACGTCACGCAGATAGCGGCGCACCTCCTTGTTGATCAAGTCTTTGTTCTCGACCTGCATGCGGTGGAATGCACCCGACAGCGGGGCCACGCATCGGCGCAGCTCCACAACTTCGCGCTTGAGTAGGTAGATCGGTTCGACGTCGATCTTGCGTCCGGGGGTGAAGGCCACCACCTCCATGGCGTCGACGTCGTCTTCCATCAGTGTGGTGACGCCAAGGTAGTGGTCCACCACGTAGTCGGCGATCGCGTGCATTACCGCACACGGTCCCAGTAGCAGGTGGTCGGGGTCGCAATCCATCCGCTTGCGCACCTCGTGCAGCCCGCCGTGTTCACCGTGGCGAACGGTGACCACGAAGTCCTTGCCGACGAAAATCATGATCTCGCCGGTTTCAACGATCTCGCGGGCCCGCGCCATCGACTCGTGCGGGACGTAGTTGACGGTCTTGAGCACCAGGAAAAGGTTGTCGTCGTAGCGCTCCAACTTGGGACGTTGGTGGGCGACGACGGCGTCTTCGACGGCCAACGGGTGCAGACCGTAGGCATCGGCCACCTCCTGCATCTGCGCCTCGCCGGGCTCGTGCAGCCCTACCCAAACAAATGCTTCCCGCCCGGTCTGCTCCAGGTCGCGGACCTTGGCCAGCGCGTCAACGGGCGTGTATTTGCCCGGCATTCGGTGCCCGTCGACATAGACGCCGCAATCGACCAACATCTGGGCCGGCGAATTAGGAACCGGGTGTGCATGCTGCTGGCGGATTCGCGCGACGGGTCGAAGAGCTTCAGGCAGTGCGTCAAACCCTGGGAACATATCCACCTCCGATCGCAGCGCCGGTCTGCAGGCGCTGGTCATCGTACGCGCCCCGACAGAACAAGAAGAGACGTAACGTCGCGGTCAGCAACTAATTCTCTGCTACGCGATGGACCGGGCGATTGCCCAGCGGGGGCGGTGCGCTAGTTTCGACCCGAACCAGGTGTCTATCGAAGATCGACAAAGGAGCAGAACCGCCGTGAGCGCAAGTCCTCTCAAGGTCGCCGTCACAGGTGCCGCCGGGCAGATCGGCTACAGCCTGTTGTTCCGCCTGGCCAGCGGCTCGCTGCTGGGCCCGGACCGCCCGATCGAGTTGCGGCTGCTGGAGATCGAGCCGGCGCTCAAGGCACTCGAGGGTGTGGTGATGGAACTCGACGACTGTGCGTTTCCGCTGCTGTCCGGCGTGCAGATAGGCGCCGACGCCAACAAGATCTTCGACGGCGTGAACCTGGCCCTGCTGGTCGGCGCGCGGCCGCGTGGCCCGGGTATGGAGCGCGGCGACCTGCTGGAGGCCAACGGCGCTATATTCACCGCTCAGGGCAAGGCGCTGAACTCGGTGGCCGCCGACGATGTGCGCATCGGCGTGACCGGCAACCCGGCGAACACCAACGCGCTGATCGCGATGACCAACGCCCCCGACATCCCCAGCGAGCGGTTTTCTGCGCTCACCCGCCTGGACCACAACCGGGCCATCTCGCAGCTGGCCCGCAAGACCGGCGCCGCGGTCACCGACATCAAGAAGGTCACCATCTGGGGCAACCACTCCGCCACCCAGTACCCCGACATCTTCCACGCCGAGGTCGGCGGCAAGAACGCGGCCGAGGTGGTCGACGACCAGGACTGGATCGAGAACGATTTCATCCCGACCGTCGCCAAGCGCGGTGCCGCGATCATCGATGCGCGCGGCGCGTCCTCGGCCGCCTCGGCCGCCTCGGCGACCATCGACGCGGCCCGGTCCTGGCTGCAGGGAACCCCGGATGGCGATTGGGTGTCGATGGCCGTGGTGTCCGACGGATCCTACGGTGTGCCGGAAGGCCTGATCTCCTCGTTCCCGGTCACCACCAAGGACGGCAATTGGTCGATCGTGCAGGGGCTGCAGATCGACGACTTCTCCCGAGGCCGTATCGACAAGTCCACCGCCGAGCTGGCCGACGAGCGCAGCGCGGTCACGGAGCTGGGTCTGATCTAAGCGCCGGGCCCTGCCTTCGGGTAGGGCCCGAACCACCCGCCTTGCCCCGGGTCAGCCGTCCAGGCCATGCTGCCCGTTAGCGCCGGTGGCGCCCTGACCGCCGGTGGCGCCCGGGGTCCCCAGGTTGAAACCGACCCCGCCGGCGCCGCCAGTGCCACCCGCGCCGCCGGCGCCGCCGAGCCCACCGGCGGCACCCGCACCTGAGCTACCCGACTGCCCGAAAAGACCGCCCGCGCCGCCCGCGCCGCCATTGCCGC
>JALHRH010000519.1 GCA_022841565.1 Mycobacterium sp.
GTGGACTCCTGCGTCGCGCCCAACAACCCCTCCCGACGCGCAAACACCTCCCCCATATACGCATCAAAACGCGCCACCTGCTCCGGGCACAGCCGAGTTCCCGTCACCCCACCCTCGGCAACGGGCACCCCACCCGCCGACTCATCGAACATACATTCGATAATACTCCCACCCGCTGACGGCTGCCGGCTAGCTAAGGCTGCAGCTCAGAGCCGGTCTTTCAAGGCGGCAGACAGCCGTGCCCCGTCGGCCTTTCCTTCGGCGATCCCGGTGGCCACCTTCATGACCAGCCCCATCTGCTTCATGGAAGGCGCGTGCCCGAGCGACTCGGCGACTTCTGCGATCGCGGTTTCAACGACGTCGACAACCTCGGCGTCGGTCAATGGCGTCGGTAGGTACTCATCAATGATCCGCGCCTCGGCGTGCTCGGTCACGGCGAGCTCGCCGCGGCCGTTCTGCGTGTAAATCTCGGCGGCTTCGCCGCGCTTGCGGGACTCCCTGGCCAGCACCTTGAGCACCTCGTCATCGGAAAGCTCCCTAGCCTCCTTGCCCGAGACCTCCTCGGTCTGAATCGCAGCCAGCAGCATGCGTAACGTCGCAGTCCGCAATTTGTCCTGCGCCTTCATCGACTCGGTAAGGTCCGACCGCAGTCGGGATTTGAGTTCTGCCATTCCGGAGACGCTACGCGTCGACACCCGGACCGACATTGAGAAATGCACCGACCGCCGACAGGATGTACTCCATGAACAACGACGACAGCCGCTGCCTACGGTGAGCACGCTGCCGCCTGAATACCCGCCGGGACCTGGTGGAGAGGGGCCTCTCCCCGCGTATGGGCCACCCCCTGCCTACGGGCCACCCCCCGCGTATGGACCGCCCCCGGCCTACGGGCCACCCCCCGCGTATGGGCCACCCCCCGGATACGGGCCACCCCCCGGATACGGCGCACCGGGCGGCTACGGCCCGCCGCCCGGTTACGGGCCCCCACCTGGCTACACCGTCCCGCCTGGCTACACCGTCCCGCCTGGCTACACCGTCCCACCGCCCGGCTACACCCTCCCGCCTGGCGTCCCACCCTCCGGCTACGGCCCACCGCCGCCATCCGGCTACGGGCTGCCACCTGGCTACAACATCCCCCCACCGGGCTACGGTCCGCCACTGCTCCCTGGCGCCGTCAAACCCGGCATCATCCCACTGCGACCGCTAACCCTCAGCGACATCTTCAACGGCGCGGTCGGTTACATCCGGGCGAACCCGAAACCGACCCTGGGTCTCACCGCGATGGTCGTGGTGGTCATGCAAGTCATCTCGTTGCTCGCCACCATCGGTCCGCTGGCCGCGGCAAACGAGTTTGAGACTAATGAGTCCGCACCCAGCCTCGGAGTGCTAGGCGCATGGACGGCGTCGCTGGGCGGCAGCGCCCTGGTCAGCTGGCTGGGCAGCATACTGCTCAGCGGGATGCTGACCGTCATCGTCGGACGCGCGGTGTTCGGCTCGCCGATCACCATCAGCGAAGCGTGGGCCAAGGTCCGCGGCCGGCTCCTGGCGCTGCTCGGCCTGGCGCTGTTGGAGGCCGTCGGGTTGGCGGTGGTCCTCGGGCTGGTCGTGGTGATTCTGATCGGCGTGGGGGTGGCCAATGCCGGCGCGGCGGTGCTGCTCGGGATTCCGCTGCTGTTGTTGGTGGTGGCGCTAGTGGCCTATGCGTACACCGTGCTGCTGTTCGCTCCGGTGCTGATCGTGCTGGAGCGGCTGCCGGTTTTCGACGCCATCACGCGATCTTTCCGACTGGTCCGCAACGGGTTCTGGCGGGTGCTCGGCATCCGCGTGCTGGCGGCAATGGTGGTGGGCATCGTCGGCGGCGCGATCTCGGCACCGTTCAGCATCGTAGGTCAGGTATTGCTACTCGGGACGTCAAGCACCACAACGCTATTGATTGGCACCGCGGTGTCCTCCATCGGAGGCGGCATCAGCCAGATAGTCACGACGCCGTTCGTCGCCGGCGTCGTCGTACTGTTGTACACCGACCGTCGGATCCGCGCCGAGGCGTTCGATCTGGTGCTACAGACCGGCCTACAAACCAGCACTGCAGGCGGGCCGGCCGCCGTGGAATCCACCGACAACCTCTGGCTCACCCGACCGTTCTAAGGGAAGAACCAACTGACAGTGCCCACCATCGACATCGACCGCGATGCCGCGCATGACGCCGCGCAGCGCGAGCTGAACAAGCCGATCTACCCCAGGCGGACCCTGACTGACGAAATCATGGACAAGATCAATGAATTCCTGCTCAAGCTGTTGCTCAAGACATCGCATGTACCAGGCGGATGGTTCACCGTCACCGTGCTAGTGATCGTGGTGGCAATCGCCATCTTCGTCGCCGTCCACATCGCACGGCGCACCATGCGCACCAACCGCGGTGGCGACTACGAACTTTTCGGCGCCGGCCAACTGACCTCCGCACAACATCGAGCTACCGCGGAAGCTTTTGCCGCCGAGGGGAATTGGGCGGCAGCCATCCGGCATCGGCTGCGGGCGGTGGCACGCGAGCTGGAGGAGACCGGGGTACTCACCCAGGTTCCCGGCCGTACCGCCAACGAGCTGGCCCACGACGCGAGTGATGCGCTGCCGCACCTGGCGG